>SYBH01000132.1 GCA_005787345.1 Actinomycetota bacterium | reverse complement strand
GTGGCACCAGTGACAGGCCGAGTAGCCGACAGAAATGAGCACGGGGACATCTCGGCGTTCCGCCTCAGCGAGGGCCTCAGGCCCCCATGGCCACCAATCGACGGGGTTGTCAGCGTGCTGGCGGAGGTACGGGCTGGTTTCGTTCGCGAGGCGGTTTGTCACGGCCGGGAGGGTATCGGTGATGAGGTCCTACGATGCGGTCATGTCGCAGATACCTCGTATCGAATTCAATGACGGCCATTCCATCCCACAAATCGGTTTTGGCGTCTTTCAAATTCCCGCAGATGACGCCGAGCAACTTGTTCGACAGGCAATCGATACCGGCTATCGCCATATCGATACGGCATGGGGCTATTTCAACGAGGAAGGGGTCGGTGCAGCGGTGAATAACTGCGGTGTGCCCCGTGAGGACATCTTTGTCACCACAAAGGTCTGGAACAGTTCGCAGGGTCGATCTCTCTCGACTGAGTCGCTCGAACGGTCACTTGAAACCCTTGGATTCGATTATCTCGACCTTTTGCTGATCCATTGGCCAGCGCCAGCAAATGATCTTTATGTCGAAACTTGGGAAACCTTCATCGAACTCCGTGAATCTGGTCGGGTTCGTTCGATCGGTGTTTCAAACTTCGAGCCGGAACATCTGCATCGAATCATCGAAGCAACAGCTGTCGTGCCGGCTCTCAATCAGATTGAGCTGCACCCGTTCTTCCAGCAAAAGCTTCTGCGCGATTTTCACGATCTTCACGGGATCGTGACCGAAGCCTGGGGTCCTATTGCTCGCGGAGCAGTTGATGATGATCCGCTGCTCGTGATGTTGGCCAATAACTACGGCCGTACCCCTGCACAGATTGCGCTGCGTTGGGAGATCCAACACAGGATCGTCACGATTCCGAAATCGGCAACGCTTTCGCGAATCCAGTCGAACTTCGATGTGTTCGACTTCACGATCAGCGAAGACGATATGGCGATGATTGACGCTATTGATCGTGAAGACGGGCGCTTCGGACCGCTTCCGTCAGAGTTGAACTAACCGAAGCTTCGTTACTTGCCCTGAAAGTTAGGGGTGCGCTTTTCGGAGAATGCTTTCATGCCTTCTTTGGCGTCTTCCGAGCGCATAACTGGTGAAACGAAACCGATTTCGATTGGCTGCGCTTCTGCTTCAGGGAGCCAGCCTGTAGCAATGGCCGACGCCTTTGCTGCTTTGACGGCGAGGGGACCATTGGCGCAAATGACGTCGGCAATTTCTCGGGCCTTGGCCATTCCGGTGCCACTCGGTGCGATGTGGCTGACGAGTCCCCAGCGAAGTGCTTCTTCAGCATCGAGAACTCGACCGGTGATGAGCATGTCCATGGCAACGGCGTAGGGAATCTGTCGCTTCAGTCGCATGGTCGAACCTGCGCCGGCGATGAGTCCACGCTTCACTTCGGGAACACCGAACGTGGCGTGTTGCTCGGCAATGCGAATGTCGGTTGCTTGCAACATCTCGCAACCGCCACCCATGCATTGACCATTCACAACAGCAATGATCGGTTTCGTGCACCAATGAGTGAGTAGCAAACCCTTGCCGACCACACCTGGATCGTTCTTGAGGCGTTCCTGAATTCGCTTGGCTTCTTCAGTGACTTCACCGGACATCCAGCCATCGTTCAGGTCGCCACCGGCGCAGTAGGCAACATCACCGGCGCCAGTGAGGATGACGCAGCGAATGGAATCGTCAGAATCAGCGAGGTCCCACGCATCGGCGAAGCGCACGAGCATGTCGGGCACCAATGCGTTTCGACGATGCGGTCGATTCATCGTGAGGATAAGTACTGGTCCCTCACGTTCGACAAGAAGGCTCGGTGCATCGGTTTCAGTCATGGGTTCCCCTTTGGTGCAAGCGTTTCTAGAGCGATTTACGTTCGACTTTTCCAAGCGAAGTGCGTGGAAGGGCATCGACAATTTCGATGCGTCGTGGCGCACAGTATGCAGGAAGTGTCTGTTTAACGTGGTCTCTGAGTTCATCGAGTGTGGGCGGTGCTGAGGGGTCGGCTGCCACCACGACGGCGGTGACGATATGGCCCCATTCGTTGTCAGGCCGTCCGACGATGGCTACTTCGTTGACCGATTGAAGCGCAGAAATTGATTCTTCGACTGGTGCGGGCCAAATCTTCTCGCCGCCAGAAATAATGAGGTCACCGCGACGGCCGTGCACGACGAGGCGACCGTCGACAATTTCGCCGGCATCGTTGGTGGGGAACCAGCCATCGTTTGTTCGGGGGTCAGTGCCGTCTCGATAGCAACGCAACAACATGTCACCGCGTACCTGGATTTCACCGTCGACGATGCGAAGTTCGACACCGGGGAGGATGTCGCCATCGAATACCACGGCGCTACCGGTTTCGGTCATGCCGTAACTCGCTCGGCAATTGTCGGGGAGGTTTTCAGGCGCTGCTTGACCACCAACAATGATGCGACGGAAGAGACTCGGATCAAGACGGGCGAGTGTGTTTGGAACAAGTGAGGTAAGTGTTGCTCCTTCTCGGGCTGCGTTCTCTACTGACTGACTGTCGAATCGATCGTGAACCACGAGCGGAATTTCGAATGTTCGCGAGCGCACCACAATGGCGAGACCGGCGATATGAGTGAGCGGAAGGCAACACAACCACTGATCGGTCGATGCATCGACGTCGAGTGCAGTGGATGTTGATCGTGCTGACGCCTCAAGGGTTGCGTGTGTGTGCACAACGCCTTTCGGCGTTCCGGTGCTTCCGGAGGTGGCGATCACAAGGGCATCGCCAGTGTCGACCTGACGGCCGTTGAGACGCTGTTCGGTGCCGTCGACCTCGATGATGCGAGTGGGTGCGAGCGCAGTAATGAGCGAGTCGCGGGCCGCATTGGGGAGGCGAGGGTCGAGGGGCATCGCCGCGTCGCCGCGTTCCCAGATCGTTGAGAGGGTCTCGACGAAGCCCTGGCCGGTTTGGGTGATCGCCACTAATTCCTGCATCGGGTTGAGGCTAGGCCTCAGATTCGGCGGGACTGGCCTCCACCGACCACACTTGCGGCCTATGAAGGACTGGATTGCTGGAGCACGACCTCGAACCCTGCCTGCGGCACTTGTACCGGTGCTTGTCGGAACTGCGGCTGCGGCAGGCATGAATGGCGACACGAATGCGCTGAAGGGCCTCATCATCTGGCGCTTCGTCGCCGCTCTCGTGGTCTCGCTAGCGCTGCAAATTGGCGTGAACTATGCCAACGACTATTCCGATGGGATTCGCGGAACCGATGCTGATCGTGTTGGACCAATGCGACTTACAGGTTCAGGACGCAAAAGTCCTGGCGCCGTAAAGCGTGCGGCATTTCTCTCCTTTGGTGTCGCTGCAGTCGCTGGTCTCGGTCTCGCTGCGGCCACGAGCTGGTGGTTGATCGCAGTTGGCCTCGTGGCAATCGCTGCAGCGTGGTTCTATACCGGAGGCCCTCGACCCTACGGCTATGCCGGTTTGGGTGAAGTGTTTGTCTTCGTCTTCTTCGGAGTTGTGGCAACGACCGGTTCGGCATTCGTGCAGATCGAACGAATTACGCCGCTCACTCTTCTGATTTCCATCCCGGTAGGTCTCTTCGCAACGGCGTTACTTGTCGTGAACAACCTTCGCGATATTCCGGGTGATACCGAAGCGGGTAAGCGCACGCTCGCAGTTCGTCTTGGAGACAAACGGACACGGATCTTTTACATCGTGCTCGTCGTACTGCCGTTTTTCACGGTGCCGTTCTTGTGCGGACTTTCGCAGCGTCCCGCCGGTGCATTTTCGATGTTTGCTGTCCTTCTTGCCCGCAAACCCGTGCAACGTGTGATCGAAGGGGCTCGAGGTCCGGCCCTGATCCCGGTTTTGGGTGCAACGGGCAGGGTCCAGTTGGCCTTCGGCGTGTTGATCTCAGTCGGATTGTTTTTCGGTGGCTGACTAAAGCGCTTCCGACAGCCACTTCGTGATTGCCGCCGCGGTTCCTGCAGGATTCTCCAACTGTGCGCTATGTCCGGCGTTATCGATGAGTTGTATCGAAGCGTTCGTTCCGATTGATTCAACGAGACGATGGCCAAGGTGTGTGAATTTTTCATCGTTGGCGCCAGCGATGACGAGCACTGGCATCGTGAGCTCGCCAAGGCGACTCCATAACGATTCTTGAGTACCGGTTCCGCACAGTCGCAAGCTTGAGGCCAAACCGGCCGCGGCGTTCGTAGCTCGAAGTTCGCGAAATGATTGTTGGGCGGTGAGCGACGCAAACATTGGTTGTGAAAGCCACTCGTCGAGGAACGCATCGACGCCGATATCTTCGAGATGATCAGCAAGTGACTCATCGGCAACGCGACGCTGCCGGCGCTCTTCTTCGCTGTCGAGTCCGCCCGTGGCACCGATAATGACGAGTCGTTCGACGAGTTGCGGATGACCAAGCGCGAGGTGGAGGGCGACGCGACCGCCGAGCGAATAGCCGATGACGATGCTCCGATCAATGCTCGAAGCAACCAGCTCGGTCGTTTGGCTCAGATCGGCGCGAACCTCACCCGAACCTCCATGGCCCGGCAGGTCGATCGCTACCAACGAGTGAGTCGTGGAGAGTTCGTCAGCAAATGGCCCCCAGCAGGCAGCGGTTTGGGTAAAGCCGTGCAGCAGCGCGATTGAAGGGGCGCCAGTGGGGCTGTCAGTCCGGATGCGGGAGAGATGAAGAGAAGCCACCCGCTCAGCGTAGAGGCGGGCTAGCGCGGACCGTAGGCTGCGGTCATGACCGACGAGGACAACGGGGCACTCAACGCAACCTTCTGCGCCACCCTCGTCGACGAGTGGGTTCGTAACGGGCTAACTGACGCAGTCGTCTGTCCTGGTTCCCGCTCTACGCCAATGGCAGTCGCATTTGTTGTCGATGGTCGAGTGCGTGTTCACGTGCATCACGATGAACGGTCCGGATCGTTCATGGCTCTTGGGCTCGCTCGTGCAACAGGCCGAGCAGTTGCCATACTCTCAACGAGTGGAACCGCGGCGGTCGAGTTTCACCCTGCAGTCGTCGAAGCTGGACTCGATCGAGTGCCGCTTCTGGTTGTGACGGCCGATAGGCCTCCGCGTTTGCGTGGCGTCGGAGCGCCGCAAACGATTGATCAGGTCGACCTTTATGGGTCATCAGTTCGACTGTCACTCGACGCTCCTGTTCCGACGTCGTCGAATCGTTCTTCGTGGCGAGCACTCGCGAAACGCACGTGGTGGGCGACTGCCGGAACTGACCCTGGTCCGGTGCACTGCAATCTCCCGTTTGACGAACCTCTCGTTGGAATTGCGGTGGACTTGCCTGCTCTCGACGACTCTCCGCAGGCCATTGTCGATCTTGGTGATCCGTTTACTGACCCCGGGTCGCTGCCTGAGCGTGGTGTCATCATCGCCGGAAGTGGCATTGACGACGTCGGTGCAGTTTTGCTTCTTGCCGAAAAACTCGGCTGGCCGGTGCTCGCTGACCCAAGGAGCGGATGCCGAACTGAGCACCATTGCGTTATTGCCCACGGAGACACACTCCTTCGTTCGGTCGGCGCGCAGAGCGATGTCGAGATGGTCATCCGATTTGGCGCGCTCCCAGCCTCGAAGGTGATTGGCGAGTGGGTAGCGGTCGCTTCTGTTCCTCATGTGCATGTTGATCCGACTGCCGCGGTGAATGATCCGTCGCGTTCGGTGACTCATCGCGTGCGCCAATCAGCGGGCAACTACGCGAATTCTGTTTCGGCGCTCACTGAGCCCGTGGATGATCAGTCATGGCTCGATCGTTGGCGTCGAGCCGACGATGCTGTTGAAGAGGCGCTCGCAGTATCTCTGGGAGCGGCAACTTCGATCACTGAACCTGGAGTTGCGCGCAATGTTGTCTCTGCGATTCCTTCTGGTGGAACGCTTGTCGTTTCTTCGTCGATGCCAGTTCGCGATGTCGAGTGGTTTAGCGCTCGACGTGAGGGTCTTACTGTGCTGTCGAACCGCGGAGCGAATGGGATCGACGGCGTCGTCTCCACCGCTGTTGGCGTAGCGCTCTCAGGAGTCCCGACCGCTTTACTTATCGGCGATGTTGCTTTCCTGCACGACACAAATGGTCTGCTCGGTCTCGATGCTCGTGGCGTGGATCTCTGCATCGTTGTGATTGATAACGATGGGGGAGGAATCTTTTCCTTCCTGCCCCAAGCGTCGGTGCTTGAACCCACGCAATTCGAACAGCTCTTTGGTACGCCTCATGGAGTCGACTTGGCAATGCTGGCTCATGCCCACCGATTGCCAGTGTTGGAAGCATCTGATGATCTGGCCGTTGGTCTGGCTGTCGAAGCCTCGATGACAACGGGTGGGGTGCATGTGATTCTCGCCCGATCAAACCGTTCCGAAAATGTTGCCGTTCACGATGCATTGCATCAGGCAGGCACCGCTGCTGCTGCAGCGTCTGGTTGGACTACGGCCTAACGATTGCGCCGAGCATGGTTTGAAGCTTTGCCCGAGTTTCGGCCAGTTCTTGTTCTGCCTGAGAATCAGCAACGACCCCAACTCCGGCGTGGATTCGTGTGTGCGTTCCGTTGATCTGCGCCGACCGGATGCCAACTGCCCATGTTCCGTTGCCTTTGGCATCGACCCATCCGACTGGACCTGCATAGCGGCCTCGGTCGAGGCCCTCGAGTTCGTCGATAAGTGCGAGCGCCGCATCGCGGGGCATTCCGCCAACCGCAGGTGTCGGGTGCAGTGCTCCGACAAGATCGAGAACCGAAGCGACGGGCTCAGAGAGTTGCCCTTCGAGACGAGTTGAAAGGTGCTGCACGTTGGCGACGGCGACGATCGATGGTTCTGCCTCTTCATCGAGATACGAACACCACGGCAACAAGGTGTCGTGCACCATGTCGATGGTGTGGCGATGTTCATCTTTGGTGTTTGTCGATGCCAATAACGCCGCAGCAAGTCGTGCATCAGTGTCTGGATCGCCGCTTCGGGGCGCGGTCCCCGCCATCGGATGGGCTCGAACGACAGTTCCGATCCGTTCCACTAAAAGTTCAGGAGTTGCTCCGACGAATCCGTCGATCAAGAACAAATGACTTGCCGGAAAGGTTCGGCGAAGCTGCGACACCACTGCGCTTGGGCTGATGGGTCGGTCGGTAACGATTTCGATTCCGCGGGCGAGAACAACTTTGCGGGCATCGCCTGCTGCGAGACGTTCAGTGGCATTTGTGACGGCCGCACACCAGTCCTCGGGGCTCCGTAAGGGGTGAATGTCGAAGCTTGAGGGTGAATTGGTTGATGAATGAAGTCCCGCGTCCCGCGCAAAGCCGGTGCCGATGCGAGTGGTACGTCCAAGAACCTCTTCGATTTCAGCTTCGGAGGGCTCATTGTCTTGGTGAGCGATCGTGGTGAGCCAGGTAGTGTCATCGGCGTTGCGGCCAACGACGATCCGAGGAATGATCAACTCGCCGTCGAGGTTTGCGTCGAAAGGAAACGCGCCGAAGGCGACAACTCCTGAACCAGGTATCTCGAGTTCGTCGATGACCTCGATGTTTCCGAACGCAGCATGCGCCGACACTGAGGTGAGTGAGCGGTCGTTTCGTGGAACGATGACTCGCGCCGAATGGCCGATGCCGACGATGCCCACGCCATTCGTGACGAAGAGCATGTCGTTGTCGTCGCATAAGGCGACGAGGTCAGTGTCAATCGCAAGTGCACGAGTGCGAGCAATCATGCCCCCGGTCTGATTCACCGCTGGTCGTCGCTCCGTGTCGCGGTGATGAGTTGAGAGATGCCAACGGAAAGTAATTGCCGTTCGACTTGCACAAAGCCCGCGTCGGCAAGTCTTTGCAACATCACACCAGGTTCGGGAAGATAGGCAACTGATTTTGGAAGGTACTGGTAGGCCGAAGGATCGGAAAGAAGGCCACCCACCTTGGGGACGATGGAACCGAAGTAGATCGAGTGGCCCCAGCGCAGGAAGCGATTCGGAGGCTCGGCAACCTCAAGGAAGGCGATGCGTCCTCCGGGTCGAACGGTTCGAGCAAGCTCCGTGAAGAATCCATCGAGTTCGACGAGGTTTCGAAGAGCGAACCCGCAGGTGACACCGTCGAGCGAGCTATCGGGTACGGGAAGTGCAAGTGCGTCAGCTTCGGCGAGCGGAGCTGAGGTTCGTGCTGCAGCGAGCATTCCGAATGAAAGATCAAACCCGATTGGTCGAAGACCCTGTTTCTGAAGTTCGCGACAGAAGTCACCGGTTCCGCATGCGAGATCGGCGACAAGCGAACCGTCGGGGAGGCCAAGTTCGCGCACGGTGCGTGTGCGCCACGCCACGTCCATGCGGAACGTCATCACCCGGTTTACAAGGTCGTAGCGAGGCGCGATCGCGTCGAACATCGAACGAACGGCTCGGACTTTTTCTTCGCCCTGCGGAAGCTGCTGGCTGTCCATTTCGGTCACGGAATCAGCCTACGGGCCTATGGGCTCAAGTGACGAAGCAGGGCCTTCATTGCGGTGTCCGTAACTGACCTTCGCCTCAACGCCGCACTGTTGTCGAGGTCGTCGAGGTCGTCGATGAAGAAGCCGATGGCGCTCTAGGCGTGGCGATTCCAAATTTCGCAAGGTTCGAGACACTTGGGTATTTGAGGCCGGCCGGACCTTCAGCGAAGGCATTGAGAATATTTTCGGTCACTTTTTGGAGTTTGCAGATCGGCGTGGTCGGAGGACCAGCCGGACATGGGTCGAGGAGTCGTGGCGACCATCCAAAGGTTGCGGCGGTGAACACGCCGGCACCGCTCGGCACGGTGTACCAGGTGGAATCAGCGAACGACGCTTTGCCGCGACATGTGACGGGGGAGTGGGCCAGCACCTGAATATTTGGTGGCGTCGGCGCACTTGGCGTTACTCGGTCGTATTCATTGCCGACCATCTTCGACACGCGGTCGCCATTTTTGAATTGGGATCCTTCAAACATCCACATGGACGCATCGCCAACCACCCAATCGGCTTCGACGGGGTTGCATTCGTAATACGAACCTGTGAGGGAACTCTCGGGGTTTGCCGAAGGACCTTCGCGGAACGAAGTAGTGACGCGCTCGTTGTCTTTTCCGTAGAGGGGGTCACGAGTCGCATCGCGGTAGTTGACTTCGAGTCGGGCCTGTCCGGTGGGTGAGTCTTCAAGACGAATCCGACGGTAGACGTTGTTGGCACCGAAGAATCCGATGTTGACACCAGCATCTCGAGCGGCTTCAAGGTTCTTGCGCATCTCGACCGTGTAGTACTCGTCGTGTCCCGGGATAATGATGCCGCGATGGTTCTTGGCCAATTCCCCACGCTGGTGAAGGTCGATGTTGGTCCAGTACGACACGTCGTAGCCATAGCGCTCTACGAACGTGATGAACTCCCGTTCACGGCCAAGAAACTCGCCACTGCCGTTTCCGGTGTACGGGCGATCAAAGCTCACGACATCGGCACGTCCATTTGTGCCCGTATAGAGGCTTGCTCCGCCCCAACCGTTGTAGGACTGCCAGGTTGTGACGGCACTCTGCATCAAGAGATCAGATGTGCTCTTGTCGTCGCGAATGACGAGAGGCACGAATGTCTCGCCACCGTCATCGCTCTCAAGTTTCAGGAGATACTGACCAGGCGGCCAGGTTGTATCGGCATTGATCGTTAACGAAGGCGCCCATGGAGCGCTCCAAGTCTTTGTTGCTGCGTTCTGCACGGCTTTTGGTTGATTGACTCCGGGTTGCGGTTCGCTCTTCCAGATCAAGCGTGCGCCGTTGCCGGCGTACCAGCCAATTCGATATGCCGAAACTGTCCACGACTTGGCTCGGGTTGAAACTTTCAAAACTGCAGATCCGCCAACATCGATACTTGTGGTGTCAAGGAAGCCCTCGACTTTGGCCCACATTGCGCGATCGTCGGGGATCTTCCACTCGGTGGTACCGGGCTTCGCGTTCTCTTCGGCAATCCAGCCCTTGACTCGGTACTGCGAGTAAGGATCTTTTTTATCGACTGCAGGTGGTTTGGGCTTCGCTTCGGTACTCGAAATCGATGTCTGCGATGACGAGGACCGGCCCGCAGAAAATGCTGTTGCTCCTACTCCGATAGCGAGGATGGCGATGCCAAGTACAACCAGTTTCGCTCGCGACAGTTGGGGCTCCTTGGCGTGCTTCACAGAATAGAAAGGTTAGGGGTCAACCGTTGCGCTGTGGTGTCGCCTCGATGCGAGCTCGTCATCAGAACTGGTGACGAGGGACTGGGCCCATCGGTAGTCGGCCTTGCCCGCAGGTGACCGCTCGATCTTGTCGACCACGATGATGTCCTTGGGAAATTTGTAGCGAGCGATACGGCCATCGCAAGCAGTAAGCAGTTCCTCGGTGGTGGCAGAGAATCCATCCCTCATCTGCACGATGGCCACGACTTCGTTGCCCCAGCGTTCGGACGGCCGGCCGGTGACGATGACGTCATAAAGCGCTGGGTGGTGAGCGAGTGCGGCTTCAACTTCCTCGGCGAAAATCTTTTCTCCACCGGAATTGATTGTTACCGAATCGCGGCCGTGAAGTTCCAACACCCCGTCGGCGGTAATTCGAGCCCGATCTCCGGGGACGGAGTAGCGGACGCCATCGATTGTTGGGAACGTGCGCTCGGTTTTTTCTGCATCACCGAGATAGCCGAGGGGCACGCGCCCGCATTGGGCTAACCAACCGAGATCTTCGTGTCCGGGTTCAAGACGGCGGTCGAGGTCGGCCGAGATGATCGCCATACCAGTACCTGGTTTGAACGTACCGGTCGTGATCTGCGCACCTGCTCCGATGACTTGGCTTGCCTGCTGGCCGGTTTCCGAAGAACCGAGTCCATCCATGATTGCTATTGACGGAAGTCGCTCGAGTAGGGAGGACTTCACGGGTGCCGAGAGTGCAGCGCCGCCGCTAATGAGCAATACGAGCGAAGAGAGGTCGTGGGGTGCTTGGTCGAGTTCATCAAGAAGTGGTCGACCAAACGCATCCCCGACGATCTGCGCGATGTTGATGTTCTCGCGTTCGATTGTGTCGCAAAAGTCAGCGGCATCAAATGTGGTCGGGTTGTGGGGAAGCACGATTGTGTTGCCATTCCCTAGTGCATTCAGCGCCATCCAATGTGCGGCGCCATGCATGAATGGAGCCGATGGAAGAACCCGCATTCCGCCTTCGACGGCGTTCTCGAGAACCGATTCGATTGAGTCGTACTCGACTCCCGTTGAAATTTTTCGCCCCCCGAGTGCGGCCGGATAGATGTCGCCTTGGCGCCAAAGTACGCCCTTTGGCATTCCCGTCGTCCCCCCGGTGTAGAGGATGTAGAGATCATCAGGTGACGGGGTTTCGAGCGGCGTCATTGGTGCAGATGCGAGGACGTCCTCGTACCACTCAGCGCCATCAAGAAGCGGAGATCCGCTGTTGTCGTCAACCTGAAGAAGCAGTTGAAGCTCGGGAAGCTCCGAGCGGATTGCGTCAAGGGTCGCTGCGAATGCGGAATGAAAAATGATGACGCGAGCGCCCGAATCATAGAGGAGGTAGCGGAGTTCACCGGCAACGTAGCGATAGTTAACATTGAAAGGCGCAAGACGAGCTGAATACGCCCCCACCATCGCTTCGATGTACTCGGGACAATTGTGGAGGTACAGCGCGACGTGGTCCTGGCCGCTTTGCCAGTTCTGCAGTTCGGTTCGATTGGTGTGATGGCCAAACCCGCGATTGGAAAGAGCGGAGGCCAAGCGATCAACGCGGGCCATGAACGCGGCGTAGGTCAGCCGCCGGTCATCGTGGACAAGTGCTTCGCGAGTCGGGACTGCGTGAGCGACTGCGCGAATGACCTCGGACAGGTTGAAATCCATGAGTGACTAAGAAAACCAGATTCGCTGGTACTCGCGGCTTTGCTGGTGCAAGAGGAGCCCGAACAGCGCCAGCGGCATGATGAGGAAAAGAAGGAAACTGAAGTTCAAGACAGATCCGACTCCATCGTTCACGATTGCCAGAACAAAGGGGATTAGACCAACGGCGGCAACAGCAATACCGAGCCAGTAGCCCCACCGCTTCTCGTTTGCGATCCCGAAACCGGCACCCGCTCCGAGGATGATGAACAAACCAATTGGGTTTGTGAACCCTCCGAAGAGGACTGTGAATACGGCATCGATGTACAGCAGGTACACCGCAATCTGCAATGTTTGGGGCTGAGTCGGGTTTGTCCAACGTCGGGTCTCCATGGGGTGCGAGTCTGTCAGGAATGGAACCGATTGCCGTACCAGCGCATGGAATTTCTCAACGTGACCTTGTTGGTGTGACGTTGGCGGCTGGCTCAGGGACGCGACTCGCTCCGCTTTCGGGCCTGCTGCCGAAGGCGCTCTGTCCAGTGGGAAATCGGGCGTTGGTCGATCTTGCTCTTGATCGACTCGAACAAGTGACTCCCAACATGGCGGTGAACGCTCATCACTTTGCCGATGAGGTGCTCCGGCATATCGATAAGGAATGGGCTGGTGCTGTCGCTGTTTCGACCGAATCAGGCGAAGCACTTGGTACTGCTGGTGCACTTGCTCGTTTGCGACCATGGATCGATGGGCGGGGGGCGATTGTTGTGAATGCCGACAGTTGGTCGCCGACCTCTCTCGCTCCACTTGTCGATGGATGGGATGGTCGCAGCATTCGAATAATGGTGAATGGCGATGGGGGTTTTGGACCTCGGGCACGCATCGTTGCCAGCACGTTGCCTTGGTCGGTGACAAAGGACCTTGTCGAGCAACCCACTGGTCTTTATGAAGTTGTTTGGCGAGAAGCCTTTGAGCGCGGTGAACTGGAGGTCGTTACTCACGATGGCCCGTTTATCGACTGCGGCACTCCGCTTGATTACCTCGAAGCGAATCTTGCGGCAGCGGCGATCCACGGCTCCGCGATCGTTGGTGCAGGAGCAGTTATTGAAGACGGAATGGCTATCAGTGGAAGCGTGATTGGAGCCGGGGCCCACATCGATGCCGATGTTGTGGATTCGGTGGTGTGGCCGAATCAGTCCGTTGCGCGTGGCGAACGATTGATCCGCTCAATTCGTGCTGGCACTTCGGTCACCGTTGGTCCGCTGTGATTGGCGCGTAGCTGCCCGCATGCGGCATCGATGTCATTGCCACGATTGGCGCGAACAGTGACGTTCACTCCGAGATCAAGTAACTGATCGGAAAATTCCTTGACCTTCGCTGGTGACGAACCTGTGGTCGGCCAGCCGGGGGTGTCGTTGAGGGGAATCAAATTCACATGGGCACGCAAACTGCGGGCGGCTGCTGCGAGCTCGCGCGCATCGCTTTGGCGGTCGTTCACGTCAGCGATCAGCGCCCACTCAAACGAAAGACGTCGGTTCTTGACCTTGAGATAGTCCTCGCATGCGTCGTACAGATCGGCGAGGGGGTAGCGACGGTTAATGGGAACGAGTTCATCGCGTAACTCGTCATTGGCCGCGTGAAGCGACACCGCCAGATTGACCGGAAGCGGTTCGTCCGTGAGCCGACGAATTCCAGGAATGATTCCGACCGTAGAAATCGTGAGGTGTCGAGCGGAGATACCAATATCGCCGTGGATGCGATGGACTGCTCCAATCATTCGGTCGTAGTTCGCCATAGGTTCGCCCATTCCCATGAACACAATGTTCGAGACGCGGCGCGGTGTTGGGCCCTCATTTGCTCGACGTGCAGCGCGAACAACTTGTTCGACGATTTCACCGACGCTGAGATTTCGTTCGAAACCGCCCTGACCAGTTGCGCAAAATCCACACGCCATCGCGCAGCCGGCCTGCGTACTGACACAAACCGTCGACCGATCGGGGTAGTGCATGAGCACGGTTTCAACCGATGCTCCGTCAGAAAGTCGCCACAGCCATTTCACCGTGTTGCCATCGGCAGTTGCCGATTCGGTGACCATCTCGAGAGCCGAGGGCAGTGTTTCGCTCAGACGGGTTCGAAGCGAAGCGGGAAGTGACGTGATGTCCTTTGGCTCTGCGAAGTCGACATAGAGGCCCCTCCAGAGTTGGTCGAGCCGATAGCGGGGTTCGCCGTCGAGGATTGTGGTGAGCGCTTCGCGATCGGCTTCGAAGAGGGACATCGAATCAGTTGTCATGTCGGGCTACTTTCGGAACGACCCCACCAGCAGTGTGAATCGTGTTCGACGAAGCCAAGATCTCGATAGAGCGATTGAGCGGCCACATTGTCGTGTTCAACATGCAACATGCCGACCTCGATTGACTTCGAAGCAAGAAAGTCGAGTCCGGCGATCGTGAGGGAACGCCCGAGGCCCTGGCCGTGGAATGTGGGGTCGACAGCAATGACAAAGATTTCGCCGAGTCGAGGATCGGTCGCAGTTTCCGCGTGGACTCTGGTCCAGCAGAACCCGGCAAGGGTTCCGTCGATCTCATGAAGCAGAAACCCTTCGGCGTCGAACCATGGCTCTTGAACAAGCTCGTTGAGTTGATCGTGCGTCCGGTTCGATTGGTCGGGATGCCAGGCGAAGGCCAGGTTGTTCACACGCAAGAACGCGTCGTCATCTGCCCCCACAACGAATGCTCGGGTGGGAAACGGAGGGGTCGAATCGGCAAGTGGAAGGCGAATCCGTAATTGCTGATTGCACCGAACGAGGCTGAGGCCGGCGGCGGCTGCTTCGGCCGCGTCAGCGTCAGTGGCTGGTTCTGATTCCAGCGAAAGAAGCCTGCCTGCGTCATCGCGACGTTCATTGCGCACGGCCGGACCCTACCGGCGCTGACGGCAGTAGGGTCCCGTTCTCATGGCCAAGCCCCGTTCTCCGAAAGGTCGAGCGAAAGAGACGCTCGCTCGCCTCGACCTTGAATATCCCGATGCGCAGTGCGAACTCGATCATCGGAATCCCTATGAGTTGCTGGCCGCCACGATTCTTTCGGCCCAGTGCACCGACGTTCGCGTCAATCAGGTCACCCCGGCCCTGTTCGCTCGGTTCCCCTCACCAGAAGATCTCGCGGTCGCCGATCCTCTCGAAGTGGAAGAACTGGTTCGCAGCACGGGCTTTTACAAGAACAAGGCCCGGTCGCTCATTGGAATGGCTCAGGCGCTTGTCGAGCGCTACGGCGCCGAGGTTCCATCGTCGATGGAGGAATTGGTCACCGTTCCTGGGGTTGGTCGAAAAACCGCAAACGTGGTCCGGAGCGTGGCGATGGACCTTCCCGGGCTTCCCGTCGACACCCATGTCGGTCGACTCTCGATTCGGCTTGGGCTCACGACCGAAACCGATCCGGTGAAGGTCGAATATGTACTCAACGACATGATCCCACCGGCTGATTGGGGCCGATTCAGCCTGTTGCTCATTCTCCACGGTCGCCGGGTTTGTGCATCTCGCAAGGCTCGCTGTGTCGATTGCGTCCTCGCCGACTATTGCCCATCAGTCAGCCTCTGAACCTAAAGAAGAATCCAGGGGATGAGGGTGAAGATCGGCCTAGTGCGTAGGAATCTTTCACTGTAGGCCGGTACGAGATCGTCAAATTTCCGCGCTATGTTGATCTTGTCAGGCTCCCGCCGCCTGACATGGTGACAATCATCTGGGATCCGCCGCCCAGTGTCACCGTGTCGACGCCCCCTCGTGGGGCGTCGACGTCTTTTTGCTCCCAGGTACTGTCGACCCAGCTATTGGAGTTCCGCGACGGCATCACAAATGCAGTAACTGTCTGAGCCAGAACGATCCATGCTCAGGTCTGCGAGACTTCGCCCGTGCATAACGAACGGGCCCAATTGTCGAGTGCGACCACCACGCTTGAGGAACTTCTTGATCGGGTGAGCTCAACTGCTGAAGCGGTCTTGGCTGCAGGTGATGAATCGCTGGCCTCAGACCTGTTCGAAGTTGAACGGTCCTTGCGCACAGCGCATCGTCGACTGGTCTCGGCCACGCGTCGGGCCGGCTGAACCGGTAAACCTCTCCGGGCCAAGGTGGGCCGACCGCTAGCGTCCTAGTTCGTGTTGAACCGTCTTGATCTCCGTGGACGTACCGGCGACAGTCTTGTCGCTGATCTTCCGCGTCCCGATCCGGCTGGTGAAGGGCCCACCGACGCGGTGCGTTCGATTATCGCTCAGGTGCGCGCGGGTGGCGACGCCGCGGTGCGAGAACTCACCGAAAAGTTCGATGGAGTGGATCTTGCCGATTCACGGGTGAGCCATCAGGAACTCGACGCTGCGCTCGCAGCAATTCCAGCGGAATTGGCCGACGCCCTTCGTGAGGCCGCCGATGCCGTCCGTAATTTTCATGTTGCACAGCTTCGCGACGACCACACAGTTATTCGGGGCGGAATCACCGTTACGGGACGCTCCGTTCCGGTCGATCGTGCCGGTTGCTATGTGCCTGGCGGACGCGGTGCGTATCCGTCCTCGGTCCTGATGACCGTGATTCCTGCGCAGGTCGCAGGGGTTCCCGAAATCGTTTTGTGTGTGCCGCCAGATCGCGAGACCGGAAAGATTGCGCCGGCCACGCTGGCTGCAGCTGCAATTGCTGGCGTCAATGAGGTTCGGGCCATCGGCGGAGCGCAAGCGATCGCAGCAATGGCCTACGGGACAGAATCATTACGGTCTGTTGATGTCATTGCTGGTCCGGGTAACGCGTATGTTGCGATTGCCAAGCGCGAAGTCGCGGGTCGTGTTGGTGTTCCGATGGCGTTCGCCGGTCCATCTGAAATTGTTGTCGTTGCCGATAACACCGCACCGACTGATTTCATCGCGATCGACCTCATGGTGCAGGCCGAACATGGCCCCGATGGGCTCGCATGGTTTGTTACCTGGGACGAAGCCGTTGCTGATGCTGTCGATGAATCGCTTTCTCGTCTCGTTTCGCAAGCGCCGCGTCAGAGCGAGATCGAAGCCACGTTCGCATCTGGTGGATTCTGCGCTCTTGTCGACTCGCCCGATGTCGCCATCGCCGTGGTGAATCACATCGCGGCGGAGCACGTTGAAGTCATGACTGCCGATGCTGCAGCTCTTGCGTCGGGCATTCGTCATGCCGGTGCGGTGTTCCTCGGACCACTTGCTCCTGCATCGATCGGCGATTACGTCGCCGGGCCGAGTCACGTGCTGCCGACATTTGGCACCGCGCGCTTCGGCAGCGCGCTCACAGTCGATGACTTCACTAAACAGGTTCATGTCGTCGCAGTAAATCGCGCAGGGTTCGATGCAGCCGCGCCAGTGGTGGCAGCAATCGCCGATGCGGAAGGTTTGGCAACCCATGCCGAATCGGTACGCCTTCGTTCCCGCGCGCTCGAGGCTGACTCATGATCACGCCTCGCGACGATGTCGCACTTCTAGACAGCTATCACTCTCCGCAGGTCGATGTTGCGGTTCGTCTGAATACGAACGAGTCGCCAGATTCACCTCCGGAGGAGTGGACAAACGCAATCGCCGAAGCGCTTGGTTCCATCGAATGGAATCGCTATCCCGATCGCGCTGCGACAGAACTTCGAACCAAGATCGGCGCGCTTCACGGCGTTGGCCCGGAACAGATCTTTGTGGCCAATGGTTCCAACGAAGTTCTGCAGACGGCCATGCTCACCTTTGGTGGCCCAGGCCGCACAGCAGCGGTCTGGGAACCCACGTATGCGTTGCACAGTCACATTTCGCGCATCACCGGAACCGCGGTGGTCGAAGGTGAGCGTGCCGTTGATTTCTCGACCGACCTTGCCGAGGTTCGTCGTGTCATCGACCTTGCCAAACCTCAGGTCAGTTTCTTGTGCTCGCCGAACAATCCAACTGGTGTCGTTGACGACGAAGCAACGGTTCGTGCGGTGCTCGACATGGTGATTGCGGTCGATGGGCTTCTCATCGTTGACGAGGCCTACGGTCAGTTCGCACCATGGTCAGCCGATGTCCTCATTGCCGAAGACGTTCCGCTCGTTGTTAGTCGAACGTTCTCAAAGACGTGGTCGATGGCGGCATCTCGTCTCGGGTATCTCGTTGGTCCGGCCTGGATCATCGCTCAACTCGAAAAGGTCGTTCTGCCGTATCACCTCGACGCGTTCAAGCAGGCCGCCGGAACACTGGCGCTTGCTCATGTCGAAGAAATGAACGAGCGCGTCAGTCGTTTGGTCGAGGAACGAGGGCGGTTAGTCGCACGACTTTCGGAGCTCGATGTCGATGTGTGGCCTTCCGGTGCCAATTTCGTATTGTTTCGACCGCGCTCGGTCGATGGCAGCGATGTTTGGCAGCGTTTGGTTGATAGGTCTGTACTTGTTCGTAATTGTTCGTCGTGGCCGCGCCTTGAAGGCTGTTTGCGTGTCACGATCGGAACACCCGGCGAGGACGATTCGTTCCTTTCCGCTCTTGAGGAGGCCCTCCAGTGAGTGCAACACGAACCGACGATGGTCGCCGAGCGGCAACAGTTGCTCGCGCAACCTCAGAAACATCCATCGTCATTGAAATCGATCTTGATGGTGAAGGTCGTCACGAGACATCGACCGGTCTGCCGTTCTTTGACCACATGCTCGCCCAACTTGGTCGCCATGGCGGTTTCAACCTGATTGTTAAGGCCGAAGGCGATCTTCAGATCGACGCTCATCACACCGTTGAAGATGTCGGTATCGCTCTTGGCGAAGCTTTTGCTGTCGCTCTCGGCAATAAGGCTGGTGTTCGCCGCTTTGCCTCCAACCGGGTTCCACTCGACGAGGCTCTTGTCGATGTTGCGCTCGATCTTTCCGGCCGCCCATTCCTCGTGTACGAGGTCGAGTTTCCTGGCCAAAAGATTCTGAGCGATCCTCCCTTCGATCCTCAGCTCATCGAAGAGTTCTGGCGCGCGTTTGCAACCTCGGCCGCGCTCACGC
Organism: Actinomycetota bacterium; assembly: GCA_005787345.1. Classification (GTDB taxonomy): domain Bacteria; phylum Actinomycetota; class Acidimicrobiia; order Acidimicrobiales; family Acidimicrobilacustridaceae; genus Acidimicrobilacustris. The sequence continues at coordinate 5,672 of SYBH01000132.1, read as the reverse complement.
TGCACATCTCATTAGTGCGCGGCGTGAACACTCATCACATCATCGAAGCGACGTTCAAGGGCGTTGCCCGTTCACTTCGCGACGCAGTGCGCATCGATGGTGGGGGAGTTCCCTCCACCAAGGGCGTGCTGTGACCAACGATGTCCGGCCGCTTGTTGCGGTTCTTGATTACGGCATTGGGAATCTGCGTTCAGCGCAAAAGGCGCTCGAGCGTGTGGGGGCTGACGCACGCCTAACTGCCGATAGCGGACTCATCGCCGATGCCGATGCTGTCGTTCTTCCCGGTGTTGGCGCATTCGGCGCGTGCATGGACGCATTACGTGACTGTCGACTCGACGGGGTCGCAGTCGCTGCGGCGAGTGATGATCGCCCGTTCCTCGGCGTATGTGTCGGTATGCAGATGTTGTACGAAGGATCTGAGGAATCACCGGGCGCTACAGGGCTCGGTGTATTGCCTGGTCGACTTCGGCTTCTACCCGACACGGTGAAGCGGCCGCAGATGCAATGGAACCTTGTTGATGTTCGTCGACCAAGCCAACTCTTCGCGTCGGTGGAAGATCCGGTCTGGGTGTATTTCGTTCACTCTTATGCCGCCGATGCTGAAGGCGAATCTGTGAGTGCAACCTGCGACTATGGCGGTCCGGTTGCGGCGGCAGTCGAACGTGATGGTTTGTGGGCCACGCAGTTCCATCCCGAGAAATCAGGAACCGTTGGACTTGAACTTCTGCGGGGTTTCGTCGACTCCGCCCGCCTGAAGGCTGGAAACTGATGGAGCTGTATCCCGCTATCGATCTTCTGAATGGTCAGGCAGTGCGCCTGTATCAAGGCGACTATGCACGCGAGACTGTGTACAACAACGACCCAGTTGCTCAGGCCAAGGTATTTGCCGATGCCGGCGCGCGATGGATCCACGTTGTCGATCTCGATGCCGCGCGCACGGGTTCGCCACTCAATCGCGAAGTCATTGCTGCGATCTGCGATGCAGTCGACGTGCCGATTCAAACGGGCGGTGGCGTTCGCAGCGAAGAAGCGGCCGATGCATTGTTCGACGCCGGCGTCGCACGCGTCGTGCTGGGTACAGCAGCCTTAGAGGATCCTGATTTTGTTCGTGCACTAGCAGCGCGACACGCGGTGGCTGTTGGTCTGGATGCTCGTGGTCGCGAAGTCGCGGTGCGCGGTTGGGAAGAGGGGTCTGGAAAAGACCTTCTTGACGTTGCTCGGGGTTTTGCCGATGCTGGAGTTGAGGCGCTGATCGTCACCGAAATTGGACGAGATGGAACGCTTGAGGGTCCCGATCTTGACGGACTCGGAGAAGTTCTTGAGGCAACCGAACTACCCGTGATTGCTTCGGGTGGCGTGGGGACCCTTGCCGACATCGTTGCTCTTGAAGCTCTCCGATCAGCCGGTCGGCGCTTATCAGGCGCGATCGTGGGTCGTGCGCTGTATGAAGGTGCATTCACGGTGCAAGACGCGCTCAGCGCGGTTTCACCAAACTCCTGAATCGATGATTCGCTCGCAGTCCTAGACTTCGACAATGGATGCTTCCGACTGGAACGCGCGCTACGACACATCTGAGCTCATCTGGAAGGGCGAACCGAATCAGTTCCTTCCGCTCGAGGTTGCAGATCTTGCCCCAGGCACCGCGCTCGATCTCGCTTGTGGCGAGGGTCGAAATGCCGTTTGGTTGGCCAAGCAGGGCTGGATCGCTACTGGCGTCGATTTTTCCGATGTGGGTGTTGAAAAGGGTAGAGCGCTTGCCGCGGAAAATGGCGTTGAGGCAACTTGGGTTGTTGCCGATGTCACGACATGGGAACCGCCCGCTAACGGCTACGACCTTGTCGCGGTTTTCTATCTGCAACTTGCCGCCGAAGAACGGCGGGCATCAATGATCACCGCCGTTCGTGCTCTTGGGGTCGGTGGAACCTTGGTGTTGGTTGGCCATGATCTTCTCAACCTGACTGAAGGGTACGGAGGTCCACAGAATCCTTCGTTCTTGCTGACGGCTGAAGACATCATCGATGACCTCACTGCGGCGGAAGTGCTCCTTGACGTTGAACTGGTGACCGAGAAGTCGGGCCGGGTTGAGCGTTCGGTGTCAACCGACGATGGCGAACGCGCAGCGATCGACACGCTTGTGCGTGTGCGACGCGTGGCCTGATCACGATGAAGACCGCTCGGATCATTCCCTGCCTTGACGTCACCGATGGTCGTGTCGTGAAAGGCGTGAACTTTATTGGCCTGCGCGACGCTGGTGATCCTGTCGAACTTGCCGCTCGTTACGACGCCGACGGTGCCGACGAACTCGTGTTTCTCGACATCACGGCTACCTCCGATGGTCGAGAAACCATGGTTGATGTTGTTCGACGCACTGCGGAACAGGTGTTCATTCCGTTCACGATTGGCGGCGGAATTCGGACTGTCGACGACGCTCGCACGATGTTGCGTGCAGGGGCCGACAAAGTCTCAGTCAACAGCGCCGCCGTTGCTAGGCCTGAACTCATTAGCGAGATTGCTGAAGTGTTTGGGAATCAGTGTGTGGTGTGCGCCATCGACGCTCGCCGTCGTGCAGTCGATGGCAGCTCAGACGAAGGCTGGGAGGTCTACGTCGCAGGCGGACGAACCCCAACTGGTATTGATGTCATCGAATGGGCGCAGCGTGCTGAATCGCTTGGGGCTGGCGAGATCCTTCTCACGTCAATGGATCGTGATGGCACCCGTGATGGCTTCGATCTTGAACTTACCTCCGCTGTCTCAATGGCTGTCGGAGTTCCGGTGATTGCCTCTGGGGGCGTTGGAACCCTTGATCATTTGGTCGAGGGAGTTGTGTCCGGTGGAGCCGATGCCGTGCTCGCCGCATCGATCTTCCACTTCGATGATCACGCAATTACTGATGCAAAAGCACACATGATCGCGGCCGGGGTCAACGTCCGTCCCTAACGAGAGTTCTCGGTCACGTTGCGAACTGGGTGTCGATAGTTGTAACGATCAGGGCGGCAACCTTCTGGGTGCGTCCGACAAAGAAGTGATCGGCGCCAGCCACGGCGACAACTTCGGTATTCAGCCATGAAGCCGTTGCTTCAAGCGCTGAGTCGGGATCGCGGAATTGGTCATGCTCGGGAATGATGAGCAACTTGAGGCGCGGATCGCTTCCAGCGGCAGCAGTGAGATCCTGAAGGGGAAGAACGCGCAATGGGGGAGCGCAAGCCAACCACGCAGCGATTCGCGAGTCGAGGACAGAAAGCGATGTGTCGGCGCCAAACGACCAGCCGGAGACAAAGACGGGCAGTTCTGGACATTCTGAGCTGATGGTGTTGATAGCGGCCACAATGTCGAGTGTCTCGCCGATGCCAAAATCGTGCTCACCTTCGGATGCGCCGACCCCGCGGAAGTTAAAGCGCAGCACTGCCAGGGCCGAGGCGGGAAGAGCGCGAAAGAGTTCGCTCGTCACCAGCGACGTCATGTTTCCGCCCTGTTGTGGGTGCGGGTGGCACAGAACCACCGCTGCTCGAGCATTCTCGGGAACGATTAGTTCGGCCTCAAGGGACAGTCCGTCGGATGTCTCGAGACGGAGGGAACGGATTGCGAAGTCGTCGGTCACGAATGGAGACGGTACCGTCGTGTCGTGACCTCTTCGCAGACCACCGATCGACTGACCGACGGCGTAGGCGCCGGCGGCGAAAAACTTCCTATCCAAATGCTGAATGATCGAGTTCTCGTGCACCTGGGCGGACCAGAGGGTGAGCGCCGTTCCACTGGCGGAATTCTCATTCCGGCAACAGCGCAAATCGGCAAGCGCCTGGTGTGGGCCGAAGTCATGGCGGTCGGTCCCAATGTCCGTTCCATGGAACCGGGTGATCAGGTGTTGTTCAGCCCCGAGGATCGTTACGAGGTCGAAGTGCGCGGCGACGACTACATCATCCTTCGTGAGCGAGATGTTCACGCTGTTGCTGCCGAGCGCCTCTCTGAAGGAAGCACCGGCCTCTACCTCTAGCTCTGAGTGTCGCCCGAAACTCTGTTCGTGGCGAGGCGGACGCACCGCTAGCGTGGCGCCATGCCTGAAAGCATTCCGATCTCCGTTACTGCCGAGCAACTTGCTGCAGTGACCTACAACGCCGATGGCCTTGTACCAGCGATCGTTCAGGAAGAAGGCACGGGTCAGGTGTTGATGATGGCGTGGATGAACGCCGATTCTTTGCGCCAGACCATGGAAACTGGCCGCACTTGGTTCTGGAGTCGTTCGCGACAGGAGTACTGGTGCAAGGGGGAAACGTCGGGCGATCGCCAGTATGTGCGCGAGGCGTATTACGACTGCGACGGCGACACTCTGCTCTTTGTGGTTGAACAAGAAGGCAAGGGTGCCTGCCATACGGGCAGCTACTCATGCTTCTTCACCGCATTTGGTGACGGTGACTGATCTTGGACGTTTTGCCGTCGCGTGATGAATTTCACGCACTCGCCGCCAACCACAGTGTTGTACCCGTTTGGCGTGAGCTTCTTGCTGACCTCATTACTCCGGTTGCGGCATTTGCTCGTCTCTGTGGCGACGATCAGCCCGGATTCCTTTTTGAATCCGTTGAGCATGGCGAACGCTGGAGTCGGTTCTCGTTTGTAGGCCGAAATCCGATCGCGACCTTGGTGCTCCGCAACGGACTCGTTTCTGTCGATGGCGATCTTCCCGCAGCGATGCCTCGTGACAAGGGCATCCTCGCTGCAATCGAATGGCTCCTCGCTGCCTATCGCTCGCCGACGATTGATTCGCTGCCACCTTTGCATGGCGGGGTTGTTGGTTATCTCGGCTACGACGTCGTTCGCGAAGTTGAAGATCTTGCCGATACTCCCCGAGATGCCACTGGTTACCCCGACGCAGTAATGGCCGTCATAGGCCAACTCGCTGCTTTCGATCACTTCCGTCAACGCGTCACGCTGATCGACAATGTTCTTGTTCCTGAGGGCGCAAGTTCTGGCGAACTCGATCAGTTCTACGACGAAGCGATTGTTCGTCTTGAGCAGCTGGCGGCCGATGGTGCGCAGCCGCTCGCTGAACCAATGGTCGATCCGCCTTCGCCGTCTCCGGAACTTCCCGAGGTCACCGGTTCGATGACCTACAACCAGTGGGAGGCCGCGGTCGACGTTGCGAAGGAACGCATTCTCGATGGCGATATTTTTCAGGTTGTGCTCTCGCAGCGGTTCTCGTTTGAACTCGGCGCTGACCCCTTCGATTTCTATCGAGTGCTTCGTCAAGTCAATCCAAGCCCGTACATGTACTTCGTGCGCATGCCGGAATTGAGCCTCGCCGGTTCATCGCCAGAACCGATGGTGAAGCTGGTTGACAACCGTGTGATCTCCCGTCCGATCGCTGGCACTCGTCGCCGCGGTGCTACCGAAGAAGAAGACCGCCGCCTAGGTGCTGAGCTTCGTGAACATCCCAAAGAAATAGCCGAGCACGTGATGCTCATTGATCTCGCTCGTAACGATGTCGGTCGCGTGGTCGAGTTCGGCACCGAACAACTTGACGAGATGATGATCCTCGAGCGCTACAGCCATGTGATGCATCTCACATCACAGGTATCGGGCGAGCTTGCAAGTGGGAAGACCCCCATCGATGTCCTTCGGGCCACGCTTCCTGCCGGAACTGTCTCGGGTGCTCCCAAGGTCCGAGCGATGGAAATCAT
>SYBH01000131.1 GCA_005787345.1 Actinomycetota bacterium | reverse complement strand
GCATTGTTGATATCTGATGTGGCTGCTCTTGGCCCAGAAGAAGTGTAGGAAAAAACATTGATTGCGATCAGGCTCGCATCGGGGGCAACACCTGAGGGAATTGACACTCCGTCACCACCTACTGCGATTCCGGAAACATGTGTTCCATGTGCGCAGCCCGCAATCGTGCTTGGACATGGCTGTGCAGAGCCGACAACAGGAGCGTCAGTCGTTAGCATTGACGTACCATTCGGGCACGTGGACTGTCGAGAGCCGCTTGCCGTGGCAAAGCACGCTTCAGCGATCGTCTTGGGTGATCCGTCACGCATGAGATACGGATGAGACGTTTCAACTCCGGTGTCAATCACCGCAACCGTTGACCCCGCACCTTTCCAACCCGCAGCCCATGCAGGCTGTGCTCCCATCGTGGTGGTCGAGTCGATCGAACTCGGTACTACCGATGACTGCGGTTTTGTCATTGCCAGTGGATACCAAGTTTGGTCATCATCTGAAACAACTTCAACCTGTCCTGACTGGCGAGTCGCCTCTAAGCCAGTGACATCAAGCGTTAGTGCAACGTACGGAAGGGTGCCGACGTCTTTCGCCTGGCTCCAACTGCCACTAGGAAGTTTTGCCAAGAACGCGTCTCGAGCAGCGCGAACTTGATCAATTCGTTCGTCATCTGTTCCAGTTGGGGTGATAGTCAGTTTCAGAATTACTGGTGCATCTTGTCCTGAGTCGATGTTCTCTTGGACTTCGGGCATCACCTTGACCTGATCTGGGGCAATTGGCTCAGGTACTACTGGCGACCTCATGGGGTCGGATGTCGACGATCCGCTGGATTCAGTCGAAGGCGTCGATTGTCGAATAGAATCGCCACGGTCCACGACCGACACCACGCTCCACAGCACCGCAGCAACTGTGAGCGAACCGAGTACAGCAAGTAATCGGTTTCGAGTTCGGGACATGAGGTTCTCTGATCAGGTGCGAGGATTCGGCGGGTAAAAAAATTCAGCAGCGATGCCTTCTCTGAAGTAACCGTCCTAGTCGACAGAGATGTTACGCCCTGCCTCGCCCTTTCTTTCAGCAGCTGAATTAGGGCTCCGTGGTTTCTAGGGCATTCAGCGCATCAAGCAGCGGTTGCACATGGCCGCCCGCATAGTTGCCCTCGAACTCCCACTTTTCAGATGCCGAGGCATGGAGCACTTCGAACGTGCGTACGGTCGCCCGGACATGGACTTCAATGTTTAGGTCGGAAAGTTGTGACACACGAGATGGGATGCAGTTCAGTCATAGATCGCCTCGACCGACCAACTCCCCTGTTCGATCTGCACGAGCAATGCCCGACCATCGGACAACGCCAGTTGCAAGCGGGCACGACGACGATGCGTGAGTTGATCCCACCACCGCTCATCACATGGCCATGGTCCTGCCCACCCCAAGATCGAGACCCCGCCGCCTACAGCGTCATCGAATCTCACCATTGAGGGTTCAGCGCTCAGCGTTCCCCTCCCACTCACCCATACTGAAGCACCCCGCGCATCAAGCACTTGGATTGGCAGCGGTTCAGTCGGAAGCAAGGTTGGCAACGGCGAAGGCACTCGGCCCGGCCACGGAGCATCAAGCGCAACGCCGCGGCCTGGACCATCGTCGCCATCAACGCCAACAAACGGCGCGCGCACTACGACATCGGCTGGGCCTCGGCCACCACGCCGTTCAGGAACCGTGACTGCAGCAACTCCCAACATCCCCTGCACGCGCGCTAGTGCCCGGCCAGCACGCTCATCAGCCTCGGTCTCACCACCCCAGAACCCATGTTGCCGTCCGCGAGCGGGCATCACTTCGTCAGGGACGAGTAGCAACCTTGAAACCCCGCCACTTGGCCGTTGCGCGCTCGGACCGTTCAGCCATCCATCAAGTTGCCAACGAACACGGTCGACAATGCCTGTTGACGACAACGCCCCTTCGTGACGCCACACACGTTCAAGTCGTTCACCCACATCGGTTTCGATCACCACCAGCAAACGGGTGCATGCCAAACCTTCCGCACAAAGCCGATCGTGTAGATCATCGGCAATCGAGCGCGCGGCAAACGCAGCAATGTCGACACGTTCAGCAGGCGGATCAATGACCGACTCGATATCGAATGATCGCGACGGAAGCCCAACCGAGGACGGTCGATCGTCAATTCCCCGAGCGAGTCGGTGAAGAAATCGACCTTCAATGCCAAACCGAGCAACGACATCATCAACGTTGAGCGCAGCAAAGTCTCCGATTCGACGCAACCCAAGTCGACACAAGACATCGGCCAACTCGGGACGACCAAGCACGCTCACCGGAAAGGGGGAAAGAAATGTTGCTGATTCCCCTGAAGGAATCACGCTCACATGGCCGGGTCGAGCAACCGCGAGTTCTGCAGCTCGGGTTGCAGCAAAGATGCCATCGGCGACACCGACCCCAACCGCATCAAACCAACCCGAAGACCCCAAAGCATCGTCGATCTCAGAGGCCACCAACTTTGCTAATGGCTCGTCTCCACCAAAATACCGAGATGGCCCAAGGGTTGGAAAGGCAAGTGATCCGGGGGAAGACAGTTCCACTCGTGGAGTGAACTGATCAACAAGCGCAGCAATTGAAGCAAATACTCGAGCATCGCGGTCGGGGTCGGGATCAACGATGTGCAACCCCGGACAACGACGTTGCGCGTCGCGACGACGAAGTCCAACTTCAACACCTTCAGCGCGAGCGGCTGGCGAAGTCGCCGTCACCCTGTTTGCCGCAATTACTGCAACGGCTTCATCGGCCGAGGCTGCAGTTGCGATCACCGGCCAATCCGGACACAGAACGACCAGTGTCCGCACGTTCATAGCGTCACCATGTCAACGACTGAACGCGACAACCGTCCCATCCTCGCGTTCAGACTCTGCAATTGCGACCTGCGCGTCGATTGCCGGCAACAACAACTCGCATCGAGCCGTGCGACTTGCTCTTCCCCGCCCATTGACACCAACACGCACATGACGCGAACGCAGGTGGCCATGGCCGCGACCCAAACCCTCCCATTGCGCGTCGCCAACGGTGAGTGAAAGATCGACAGACAACGAGGAGTTCACAGCACCACCCGGAGAGACCACGATGAGGATTGATCCGCGTTCACGAAGTCGCGATGCAAGCCGACGACTATCGGATGGACGCAGCGAAAGCCGTGCATCGAGCACAATGACATCGACAGCGCCAATCAATGCTGCGAGCACATCGACGTGCCGTCCTGAGTTCCCTGGATCAATGAAGGCAATCCGTTCCGCATCGAGGTTCGCTTCAAGCACTGCAGCCGGCGCGAGATCGTTCAGCCCCACAACCACGACCCATGACCCTGACTGCGACGCGGCTGTGCTCAGTTGCAGCGCCAGCGAGGTTGCCCCCACTCCACCGATGGTGACGGTCGAACCACGAATGAGCCCCCCATCGGGCACGAGTTGTGCCAGAGGTTCGACCACTGGAACCACCGCTTGGCGCGCCAAGACCACCGGCCGAATGCGTTCAGCCAGTTCTTGTAACGAAGGCGGCGCTACAGAGGAAGGAAGGGCGGAGGGAAGAACCACCCCACCAGTATCGAACAGATGTTCGATAAAGGCAACTGGTTAGTCGCCGAACCCTTCAGGCATGACGACTTCGACGCCTTCTCGGTAATAGATAAAGAGTTCCTCGAGCCGTTCCTTCAGCCCTGACGACCCACCGCTGACACTCACCGTGATGACATTGCCATTGACGTGCACCGATTCAACGCCACCGGCCTCGAACAACGTACGGGCGACAAGATCGGCCGGGCGATCGGCCAAGACATCGTTGGCCGAACGGTAAATCTCGTGCCCCATACCGGTGAGGGGACGATTGGTCTCAAAGCGGACCACGCCGCTCACTGAGGACGGCTTTTCGATGACGGTAACTGGCTGACCCATGACGGTGAATGTAGCCGGGTCAGGCCCGACTGCCCTCCATCGGTGCACCATCGCGACCGCCGCGCAGCGCAACGACCCCGATCTGCCAGACCAGAGCGGCAAGAACCACCGACACCACGCCCAACCCCACATGCACGATCTTGAACGGAGCTCCGTGGTCGGCCGCGAGGATCATGGGTACTCGGACGAGCCACACCACCACTGTGAGCACAGCCGCCGACATAAGGACTTTCGCTCCCCCGGCACCGAGATTTGATTTCCAGGCTTTTGCCACAACCACCACGACCGCCAACGCGAATCCCAAAAGCACGAGTGAAAGCACCG
>SYBH01000130.1 GCA_005787345.1 Actinomycetota bacterium | reverse complement strand
TGCCGCCGGCCGCTGCGAAAATTACTTCTCAATTGAATGACTTGGAGCGCCACCTGACGGTGTATCGGATGCGGTTCAGGTAGGGATTTTCGGCGCTGATGGCTAGGCAAGAACTACCGTTGGGAAAGTTTCTCTTTCTTGGGGGAGGTTGTGCCATGACCATCGTGACGCTCGATCCAACGACAGGTTTTGGAAGCGGTGAGGAGTTCCCTCTCGCTTTGCGTCCAGAAACACTGAAGGGGCAAGTCCTCGGGGTAGTCGCGAATGGTCTCGGTGATTCCGAAGCGATGTTCGATGCGATTGCTTCTGCGTTAACAGACGCAGACGGTCTGGCTGGGGTTTGCAAAGTCGTGAAGCACTCTGTTGCTGTTCCTCCGCAGCCCGAACAGTGGGCGGAACTTCTTGCCAATGCCACCGTCGCAGTAACAGGGTTTGGTGGTTGCGGAAGCTGCAGTACGCGGAGCATGCGTGATGCACTCGATCTTGAGGCTGCGGGAATACCTGCTGTCTGTGTCGTGCATTCGGCGCTTGAGCCCGCCGTGCGCGCAATGGCTCGGCTGGTTGGTGCAGACGAGTACCCGGTAATTGTTATCGACTACCCGCATAATCCGACTGCGGTCTGGACGAAAGACGAGTCAGCGATGCTGGCGGCGCGGGTCCTTGATGCAGTGCGTCTGCGCCTCACCCGATGAGTTTTGTCTCTGACACGCATTCTTTCGATTCCTTCGAAGACGCTCTAGAGGGTCAGTTTGAGTTGGGAGTGACCGACGGACTTCCTGTTGTTCCACCAACTCCAGAACGAGTTGCCGAGATGCTTGCCGCCGGCGGAGTTTCTGGTGAAACGATTCTTGGTGAAGTGCCGACACGAGATGTCTTGGTGACCGCCGAGAAAGTTGCGATTAATGCCGTGATGGCGGGCTGTCTTCCCGAGTATTTCCCCGTTGTCTTAGCGGCGGTGCGAGCTTTCCTCCAGCCCAAAGCGAATGCTCACTCAACGACAGCCACACTGGCGGGAGCAGCACATGCCGTCATCGTGAATGGTCCCATTCGTCATGACATTGGTGTGCATGGGGGCCAAGCATGTTTCGGCCCAGGTTTTCGTCCGAATGCGACGATCGGCCGGGCGCTTCGACTCGTGATCCGTAACGTGTGCCGAACAGTCCCGGGAGTTCTTGACCGCGCCAGTTTCAGTTGGCCTCTTCGCTATTCTTTCTGCTTTGCAGAGGATGAAGAAGCAACTGCATGGACGCCGCTTCACGTCAAACTTGGTTACGAACGTGAACAAAGCGTTGTGACGATTCAGTCAATCATGCGCTTGTTCCAAGTCACCGAGTTCGCCCCCGAGTCTCAAGAAATTCTCACGACTGCCTATGAGATCGCCCGCCATATGGGCCTGCAGCGCGACGAATGGGCGGGTGACGGGCGGAGTGTCGTCCTTGTTATCGGTCCGGAGCACTCTCGCCGCCTTGTCGCCGACGGGTGGACGAAAGAATCAATTGCTGATTGGTTGTACCCGCGTCTTGTCGCCGATACAGCGGGCAAGTTTGATCAGAAGGTCACACTTGCGAGCCCCGACAACATTTGGGTCGTGACTGCTGGTGGGCCAGGAATTGCACAATCGTGGTGGTTCATTCCGCATCTTGCGACACCAACCCACGAACGTATTCTTCGTTAGCTCCCTTGGTGCGAATCAGTGCTCGCTGAGTAAAGGATGGTCTCGTCGAGGATCGTCGACCTCAACTTCGACCCGCGACGAGTAACTGCGGTTGATGGCATCGGTGAGCATGTCGGCCAGCAGGTCAGGCGGGATGATGCATTCGGGGCAATTTGAATCGGAGACGTCGACGGCGACGCGAACGAGCGCGTTCGCTTCATCGAATTCCACCAAGTGAAGATCGGCGCCGTCTGCTCGAAGAAGGACTCCTGCTTCGAAGACTGCGTCGGTAATTGAGTCAGTGGACATGTGCAACACCTCGGTTTGAGTCGTTGATGCGAGTTTTGTTCCGGACCCGACGTACTTTTCGAATGACTAACCATACGAAGACAACGAGCAGGACAAGTCAGTTGCAAATTTCAAGCTGTCAAAGCCAGCACGTAGTTAGGTGAAGTAGTATTTGCTATCAAGTTAGTAAATGGCCTGTGCTCCGGCAATCATGAAGCCGATGGCGTGGCTGTTAGAAGTTAAGAGGAAGGCCAGGGCGTGGCCAGTTCATGCGTGCTAGCCGGCCTGAAGCTGACATCGTGATCCAAGCGGTACACATGTCCTCTCCTCCGAAACAAATATTTGTTGTCATGAAATCCGGCACTTCGATGTGTTCGAGAGATTCATCAGGACGGATCACGCAGATGCCATGGGAGATAGCGGCAATAACTACCGAACCGTCTGCCTCAACGGCCAGAGAATCAAAATGATTTGGGGTCGACACCACGATGCGCGGTCGTCCTTCGATTTGTCCAGGAGCGGTGATGTCCCATGCCAGTAGACGACCGGTGTTTGTTTCAGCGACATAGAGAGTGAGTCCATCGGGAGAGAGGCCGACCCCATTGGGGCCGGTTAGGCCACGCGCAGCCTGTTTCAATCCCGTGCCGTCAGCGTGCGCGTAGTAGAGCGCGCCTCGATCCATCCAGGTTGCACCCATTTTTCCGAGGTCGGTAAACCAAAAGCCTCCGGTTTTGTCGAACACGATGTCGTTAGGGCCGAGAAATCGTTGGCCATCAAATCCATCAAACAAGCGAGTGATGGTTCCGGTCGTTGCGTCGATTCGATCGACCCATCCACCGGTGAACCCCTCGGGTTTCGAACATCCGCTCTCATCGATGGGAATAGTGATTCCGTTGCGAACGGACCACGGGAAGCCACCATTGTTCACGACATAGAGAGCTCCGTCAGGACCGAGAGCGGCACCGTTTGGCCCTCCGCCGGGCACTGCGAGAGTTTGCGAAGTGCCATTGGCATCGGTCCGCATGATTCGCCCGCCGCGGACGTCAACAGTCACGACGTCTCCGTTGGGCATGGCCACTGGACCTTCAGGGAATCCGAGTCCCTCAGCAACGATCTCCATAATTTCCCCTTCGACCTGACGTTAGGTCAATCGGCAGGGACAATGCCGTGGAGAGCTACTTCAGTAGTCTTTGCCGAGAGGTCACAGAATGGGGGAGCGTGAGCCAACGCCAAGAACTACCAAAGATTGCTTCTCAGATCGACGCCGATTGGCTCACCGATGCACTACAGGCGACCTATCCCGGAGTCGAGGTTGCCACCGTTGCACTTGTTCAAAGTTCTGAAGCGACCAACCTGCACGTAGTAGTGAAGGTTTCCTATCGAAGGTCACACGGCGCGCCGGAGTCGATGTTTTGCAAGTTGCTTCCCTTGGATGATCGAAGATCGGCCATTGCCGCGACGTCAATGGGTCCGAATGAACTGCGGTTCTACCGAGATCTCGCCCCGTATCTCCCACTTCGTGTCCCACAATTCCAAGCGGGTATGCACGACCCCTCCGATGACTCCTTTGTGCTGGTACTTGAAGACCTCAATGCTTTGGGCTGCGAAGTCAGCAACGGCATTCGCGGAGTGACTGCCGATGAGGCCGCCGGGGCACTTGCAGATCTTGCCGCTCTCCACGTTCGATTTGAGAACCATGAGCGAAGAAATGTGGAAGCCGGTTGGGTGCAGGAACTTGCTGTTGGCAGTTCATACGGATCGACGATGTTGCAGTTCGGACTCGAAAACCATCGAGACCGATTGAGCGACGACTTCGCCCAAATCTCGATGGTGTATATCAATCAGCGCGAACGACTGCATGAGCTCTGGACAACGGGTCCGAAAACAGTGATTCATGGCGACCCCCATATCGGAAATATTTTTTTCGACTCTGGTCGTATTGGTTTTCTTGACTGGGGGATCATCAACGTGAATACCCCGATGCGTGATGTGAGTTATTTCCTCAACATGGCGATGGATATTCAGGAGCGACGAAACAACCAAGAGGAACTTCTCCAGCATTATCTGAATGTTCGTCGCTCGATTGGTGGAGCGGAGATATCCTTCGATGACGCTTGGAGCGCCCACAGAATTCACGGCGCTTATTGCGTTGTTGCCAGTTGCCAAGTGGTGACATTTCCACCAGATGCCACGCAGAACCGAAAAATATTTGCAGAAGCATTTTTGCAACGGGCAGAAGCGGCTATCGAGGACCTTGAGTCATTACGCGCTATCGAACGAGCGATGTAACTGGCTCTCTCTAAAAAAGAGACGCCCACCTGTGGCACCGAAGAAGTCAGTTCGTTGCGACTCAGAGAAGGCGCGAGTGGCTTTGCGAGCAAGCGTCAACTTTCCCTCGTAGTCACTGCGTTGATCTTGAGGATGGTCTGAGCCCCAACACATTCGATCGGAACCAAATCTGCTGGCGATGCGCTCGATAAGAGGAGCCGGATCATGATGGGTTCGCTCGGCGCTTTCAAGCACATAGGACGAAAGTTTCAGATGTATAGATGGGATGTCAGCTAACGACATGAGCATGGTTTCGCTGTCTCCTTCGACCATGTCCAAGAAGCCACAGTGGTCTAGTGCAACTAATGCCGCTGGAGTGGTTTGGGAAAGTTCGCCAACCTCTATGAAGCGGTCAGCAAAAATGCAGGGGACAATGGTGACGCCATGGGCAGCAGCAAGTTCCCAAACTGTCCGGGCTCGCCCGTCGGTAAGCCACATGGTTTTATTCTCCCCGATGCCAAAGAGACGCACGCCGCTAATCAAATGACCAGTCTGTGGATCGGTGAGTAAATCGTGAAGGGTGGCAGCAGGATCGGCGGCTTGCATATCGATTGCTGTGACGAATCGAGTTCGGTCGGGATAGCGCGCTACGGCGTGGGCAGCACAAGTGCAGTCGTAGGAATATGCGCCGACAGCCTGAACCACCACCGCCTTATCAACCGCGTGAGCGTCAAGTGTGTCGATGAGTTCATCAATGGTGCCTCCGGTGCGCCACCAGTCACTTGTTCGTGAAGCGATTGATCGGTTGGCAACGGTGCGGTAGCGCGGATCATCACCGCAAGCGACATGGGTATGGGTGTCGATGATCATTCGTGCTGTTCGAGTCCGAGACTCGTAATGAACATTGCAATGATGCGCTCGAGGGTGACGTCGGGGTCGGCATCGAGTGTCAGTCGGCCGTCGCGACGCAATGCGGTGAATCCGTGGATTGTCGAAAACACAATTCGGTACCAGTGAATTGAATCGGTGTTGTCGAGACCACAGGAAGCAAACACAAGGTTTAGGGGGCGAGAGACCAACGCCATGGCGGCGAGAATTTCAAGGTCCTCACCAGGCGGTACGAGGGTCGCATCAAACAGTCCGGGTCTCTCGAGTGCAAAGTCGCAATAGGCATGCACGATGGCCGAAATTGCATCGGCTCCGGCACGGCCGATAGCCGCAGTAGTGAGACGTTCTGCGAGTTCGTGGAGTCCGCGCAGTGAGAGTGCGCGGCGCAGGCCGTCAACGCCGTCTACATGGGCATACATCGATTGAATTCGGATACCCAGTCGCTCGGCCACCGGCCGCAGGCCAACAGCGTCGAGGCGGCCCTCGGCATTGAGCACCGCAACTCCAGCGTCGATCAGCGATTCCCTGTCGATTCCGACGACTGCAGCCATGAACGAACCTTATCAGGCTATGGTCTGATAGGGTTAGACAGTCAAAGAGAAGACCAATCACCTCTGATGTAGACAGCTCGATAAGCGACGGAGAGGACATCGTGACTACTACCGAAGCAGGTGTTTACCTGCCCGAATTCGTCGAACTCATCGATGAATCACCGGAGTCGATGTTCGCCATGCTTGAGTCACGCGGACTTGGAGACGGACTCCCGATGGTGGCGCCAACAAAGGCACGGGTAGAAGCGATGTTGGCGCACGCCAGCGGTGAGAGCGATGAAGTTCTTTTCACTCTTCAGCCGCGATCGGGCGTCGTCACCCGCCGAGTCGTTGCCATCAACGCAGTGATGGCCGGTTGTGCTCCTGAGGTGTTTCCTGTCGTTCTCACTGCTCTTCGCGCACTGGCCCGACCGGAAATCAACCTTCGTGGCGTCAATGCAACAACTCACCTGGTGGCGCCAATGGTGATTGTGCATGGTGAAGTCATTCGCACTGCAGGTTTCAATTCAGGGGTTGGGGCGTTTGGCCCTGGCAATCGCGCCAACGCCACGGTAGGCCGTGCCGTTCGACTGATCATGCTCCATGTTGCTGGAGCGAAGCCGGGTTTCGGCGACGCGGCTACCCATGGGCAGCCGGCCAAGTACACATTCTGCGCCGCCGAAAATAGTGATGCGACGCCGTGGGAGTCCTATCCGATGTCGGTCGGCATCGACTCGCCAAGTGCTGTGACTGTGCATTGCGGCGAAGGTCCACACAATGTTCACGATGCAGAGGCGGCTGGCGATCCAGCCCTAATCTTGGACAAGATCGCATCGGCAATGACGTCACTGGCTCAAAACAATGCGCCGATCAGCCAGGCTGAGTATTTCATTATTCTCGGGCCTGAACACGCTGCATCAATTTCAGAACGAGCAATGACGCGACGCGATGTGTCGAACTATCTCTTCAACACCGCAAGAATGCCAGCGCGCGTATTTCGACAACATTTTCAGGAACTTGCTTGGGCGAACTGGATGAAAGCGGTTGCAGACGACGAACTTTTGCCAATGACCGGTGATGCCGAGAACATTCGGGTTCTCGTCTCGGGTGGACCGGGAAAACATTCACTCGTGGTCCCGTCTTGGGGCATGACTCGCAGCGTTACGTTGCCATTGGAAGGTTGAGATGAGTGTCTCGGTGTATCTGCCGGATTCGCAACCCGGTCCGACGAGTGCATCTCTTGCGCCGTCTCCTTCATCACTCAACGGTTTGCGCATTGGGGTCCTTGACAACGGAAAGCCGAATGCCGCGGTAGTGATGATCCGGGCGGCTGAGTACCTTGCTACCCGCACGGGAGCGATTGTTTCAGTCATAACGAAGAAAGGTCCGCTCGGACTTTCTGCGAATGCGGCAATTCCACTCGCCCCCGACCGCCTTGAACTGTTAGTTGCTGAATGCGACATCATTCTCACTGGCGCTGCCGATTGTGGTTCATGCACGGCATATTCGGTCCACGATGCGATCGAGCTCGAAAAACATGGCAAGCCAACGGTCGTAGCAACCACCACGCATTTTGAACCAGTGGCGAAAACACTCTCGACTTCGTTCGGAGCTCCTGAAACTCGCTTGCTTGTGCTCCCTCACCCCATCGGTGGAACCGACGAGCGAACACTTGGCGCTTGGGCTGAGGCGGCTTCAGATCGTTTGATCGCGCTGTTTACCGGAAAGCGGTAGGCCATGTCGATCACGATTGATCTTTCAGGCGAATGCGCACTGGTCACGGGTGCGGGGGCGGGGATTGGTGCAGAGATTGCGCGCTGGTTGGCACGAGCGGGGGCACATGTTGCTGTGCATGACATTCGCGAGAAGGAAGCCAGTTCTGTTGTTACATCGATACTTCGCGAGGGCGGTCGGGCCTTTGCCGTTGTGGCAAATGCTCGTGACGATGCGGCCTTAACTGGAATGATCGACGATGTTGCCGATCGCTTTCGAGGTCGTCTGACCATTGCCGTCAACAATATTGGTATGTACGGAGAATTTTCACCTGGTCCGTTTACCGAACTTGATGGTGACCACTGGCGGGGATTGCTTGAACAGAACATTGTTATCACTGCACTCGCAGGTGCTGCCGAAGCGCGACACATGATTGCGTCTGGAGGTGGCGTCATCCTCAATGTGAGTTCGGGAGAGACGACCCGACCGGCCCCGTTCATGTCTGCATATGCTGCGGCGAAAGCGGCGATTAATCATTTGACTCAAACGATGGCTGTCGAACTCGGGCCCTATGGCATACGAGTTGTGGCGATTGCTCCTGGCACGACGATGACCGAGACCGTCGTCGAGGTACTCGATCAAGACCACGTAGACGCGCTAGTGGACGCCACTCCGCTCCGACGGATGACCGAGTTTGATGAGTTGGCTCGCCTTTCAGTTTTTCTTGTGAGTGACCTTGCCCGTTGCATTACTGGTCAGTTGATCCTTGCTGATGCAGGGGCGCATCTTTCGCGATCAAGACCGGCCAATCGGTCGGCATCAAAAAATGATTGATGAGACTTCCGTTCAATCAGCGTTGATCGCAGTGCGCTCCGTTCTCCACTCTGACGGTAGCGATATTGAGCTACTCGCTATTGATGGCGACGCGGTGCGTTTGCGACTTCTCATCGAAGACGCGCAGTGTGCCGAATGTGTGCTCCCGCGATCAATGTTGGAGTTAGGTGCGCTGGATCTGATGCGGTCTGCACTGCCGAGTCTGAAAGCGGTGGCAATAGAAGATCCCCGTGAACTTTGACGGGAACGGTCGGCTTCAGCGTTCTGATCCGCTGCTCTCATACGGCCAAAGGCGGTCGACTTCGGACTAAGCGCTCTTCAGAGTGGAGTTCAATCGCGGGGAATGAACTCGGAGTCAAGCTCCCACGGGCGAATCGGTGAATTTTCGATCACCCAAGTTTGGAGATCTTTGTCCCAACCTGCGATCACGGCGATGCCGACAAAGATGAACAGCACTCCGAGGCCGCGGCGGAACCAGCCGTGCGGATCGGCAGCCCAACGTGCTTTACCGATGGCGCGCTGGCCGAGCAGAGAAATGATGAGCAGCGTGCCGCAAAGCCCGATGGTGTAGGCGAGGAGCATCGTGATGCCGCGAACAAATGATGCGGGTAGCACCGTAACGATGACGTACCCGTACAACGGGCTGCATGAGGTGAATACGGGGCCGAGCGCAGCTCCAGTCAACACTGCACCCGATACGCCCTGTCGCTGTCGTGCTTCGACAAGACGTTTCGTACTGCGGCTCTGCAGAGAGAGCCGCATCGACACCGCTTCCCACAAAGAAGGGAACACTGAGATGGCACCAAGTGCGATGAGCAATATCCCGCTGACCCATTGCCACACCTCGGTTGGCACACCGATGAGTGCAGTACTCGCCTTCAAAATCAGCGTGAACAGCACCACTGATATTCCGAGCGAAGCAGTGATGACTATCGCTCGTTGTCGAGCCTTGCGCCCCGACTGGTCGATTGAACCTCCGACGACGACGGGCAAGAGCGGCAGCACACACGGAGCCAGTGTGGTGAGCACACCGGCTACTAGCGCGCCGACAACGAGAATCAGATTGCCTTCTCCGCAATCTCCTGCGCCGTCAGGCTGCCAGACCACTTCGCCACTTCGTTACCGTCGGAGTCGATCTGAACAAAGGTGTGTTGCAACGTCACCCCGTACTGACGCTTCAAATCGGTCTCCGAATCGAAGTCGACCGACACAATCACCATGTCAGCTGGGATAGCCGAAGGATTTGCTTCTAAGTTGCCACGCGCCTTCTTGCACGTTGAACACCATGTCGCGTTGAAGAACAGCACCACCTTCGACTCTGAGTACGAGTCTCTCGATGCCTCATAGTCGGAGAGCAAAATGTACGCACCAGCACCACCGGGAGCTGTCTCGGTTGTGGGGTTGGACTGTGCATTGGGCTGGCTTTCAGCTGAACTTGGCTGCTTCGCAGAGCCTGAAGCAACTGTGGAGTCCGAAGACGAAGCGCACGCGCCCGCAGCCAGCGCTAAGACGATGGTGAAACACACAATCCGTGCGGTCGGGATTGGCTTAGTCTTTCTCGCGAGACGTTTTCCCATTCCTGAAGCATATGTGTGGAACTGCGCAATCAACCGTCGGTGATGGTCCTGGGGTCGAGGCACTAGGTGATTGGAGTTGCTGGCGAAGGCTTGCCCCACTGAATTCAACGTGCTGACCTCGAGACAGAGACCCTCGATGACATGCACGGGTCATCACTTCGAAGCATTTCCTGGGTCTCACAATGGGCGATTGGGGGTTCGTCCGGAATGCAGCGGTGTAAAGCGCGCTCGGGGGGACTCGAACCCCCAACC
>SYBH01000129.1 GCA_005787345.1 Actinomycetota bacterium | reverse complement strand
TCCACCAGGTTGCGTAGGTCGAGAACTTGAAACCCTTACGCCAGTCGAACTTCTCGACAGCGTGCATAAGGCCAAGGTTGCCTTCCTGAATGAGGTCGAGAAGCGGAAGACCAGAGGCTTGGTACTTCTTGGCGATGGAGACAACAAGACGAAGGTTGGACTGCACAAAGGTGCGCTCAGCGTCATCGCCCTGTTTGATAGAACGCTTCAACTCGCGCTTGCGAGCAACGGTGAGGGTCTTGGCTGCATCCATTTCGGCGCGAGCGGCAACGCCACCCTCGATGGCCTGCGCCAGACGAACTTCGTCGTCCTTCGTGAGCAGGGGGTACTGGCCAATGTCAGTGAGATAGAGACGAACGAGATCCTCTTCGTCGCGCTCAACACGTTCCTTTGCCACTGCCACACCTCGGGACTTCGGCCCGGAGAATCGGCCATGGGGGCCGCCGGGGTGTGTCAACGATACCGGGCCGGTCAAGCCCCCCAACCAGGCGGGTCACGATTGACGAAGAAAGAGTCGTCAGACCCCGAAAATGTAGGTGATTCCGGCCTTGGCAACGGCCAGTTCCGCCCCCACTCGTTCGGCCGCCGCCCGCTCTTCGGCAGAGGACATCACAAGTCCCATCGGGCCGATCCCCTCGGCCAAATCATTCGAGACATCGGTGAGAGAGATGTTCAGCAATCGCCGCACCGGGGCGTCGGCAACGGCCGTCGTGCGCTCCAGATGAGCAGCCATTGCGGCTTGGAGACCGGGAAGGAGCTCTTCGTAGGCCACCACCATGCGGGCACCTTGCGACTTGCCAACGAGATCAGCAATGAGGCCAAATGCTTCACGCTCAACCGAGGTGAGCGTCAGTAACGCGTCAGGTCCAGGCGGTGCCGTTGGCAGCATCTCGAACCAACGCTTTGCTCGCCAGGCGCTGTGATCGGCTGCTGAGACAAGTGCGAGTTTCGCCACGGGCAGTTCAACGTCGGTCGCCCATTGGCCGAACAAACCGAACAGCAACTGCTCAACGCGGCAATAAGAGGCCATGCGCTCTACGGATTCGCCTGCGGTGAGAAAGGCCATGGGTGCAGGTTAGGGGAATCCTCGCAACGGCTAACGGCGATACCGGTTGACGATGGGGAGGCGACGGTCTTTGCCGAACGCTTTCGACGTCACTCGCGGCCCCGGTGGCGACTGGCGCCGTTTGTATTCCGCTAAATCAACCAGGCCAACGATTCGGTGCACAACCGCAGGATCGTGACCCGCAGCAATGATTTCCTCGACCGAGTGATCTCCCTCGACGTACATCGCCAAAATCGGATCGAGCTCCTCGTATGGCGGGAGACTTTGATCGTCTCGTTGATCGGGACGCAATTCTGCTGATGGCGGTTTGACCAGAACAGTTTCTGGAATCAACTCCCGACCTGCAAGTTCGTTTCGATAACGGCAAAGGCGGTACACCAATAACTTTGAGACATCCTTGATGACGGCGTACCCGCCGGCGGAATCGCCATAGAGCGTTGAATAACCGACCGAAGATTCGCTCTTGTTGCCGGTGTTAAGGAGCAACCAACCAAACGCGTTCGATAAACCCATCAGCGTTACTGCCCGAAGCCGACTCTGAAGATTCTCCTCGGCTAGTCCAATCGACTGACCGTCGTAGGACGACGAAAGCATTTCCATCAACGCAGAATGTCCCGGCTCAATTGTAATTGTTCGATACTCAATGCCCAAGTTTTCGGCAAGAGCAACTGCATCAGAAATCGAATGGTCACTCGAATATCGAGACGGCATCAACACGCCATGTACATGCTCGGGGCCAACAGCATCTACAGCAATTGCTGCGACAAGCGCTGAATCAACGCCGCCCGATAAACCGATCACGACATCAGAGAATCGATTCTTGACGACGAAGTCACGGGTAGCGAGAACAAGTGCATTCCAAACTTCAGCCTCTTGCGTGAGCGTTTCAGCAATGCCCGTCTGGTCGGCAGGAGGTCGCTCGGCGGCGGGTTCGGCATTACTGATGTCAACGTCAACGACGCAAAGGTCTTCAACAAACCGCTGTGCGCGAGCCAGCAACACCCCACTGGCCGACATCACCATTGAGTCGCCATCAAAGACGAGTTCGTCTTGGCCGCCGACTTGATTGACATAAGCGATCGGCGCAGCCGCTTCATGAGCGCGTTCGGCAACCACCACAGCTCGCTCTTGCGACTTTCCGACATTGAACGGCGACGCATTGATGTTTATAACCAACTGCACCGAGCGTGAACCAAGTTCGGCGATCGGTCCGCCCTCAATCCAAGCATCTTCACAAATGGAAACCCCAAAACGCACACCCTGCGCTTCAAAGACCGGAATTGGACCGTCACCTGCAACGAAATAGCGCGCTTCATCGAACACTGAATAATTCGGCAATTCGCGCTTGCGGTACACGCCATTTAGCGAACCGTTCGATAACACCGCAGCGGCGTTGAACAAAACAGGCCGTTCAACTGCTCGAGAAATTTTTGTGACCTCGCCGGGATCGGCAGATTCACGCGAGGCCGAACCTTGTTCGACGAATCCCACAACCGCTGTGCACGAACTCGAAGCAGCAATAATTCGTTCAAGCGCTTCACGCACGTCATCAACAAAGCCCGAACGCAGCAGAAGGTCCTCGGGTGGATACCCGGTGATCGCCAGCTCGGGGAAGGCAACGATGTCGCAAGCGGCCGCGTTGGCTCGGTCCATCAGTTCGATGATGCGTGACGCGTTGCCATCGATATCGCCGACGACCGTATTGAGTTGAGCGAGGCCAATGCGCAGGCTGGGCACCCCCGCAGACTACGGGCCTTCACGCGACGCAATAGCCTCAAAGTCGTGGCAACCCCTGGCGATGCGACCCCGCTTCCAACTGAGCTGCTCAACCTCGCCGATCGCAGCGCTGCTCCTGCTGCGGTTCGAGTGGCCCTCGCCCGCCTGAGCGAGGCTGCTCCTGACGCGCTCGAAGCGGCCGTAGTCGATGCTGCACAAGCTCATTCCTTGGTCTCCGTGCTTGCAGCGAGTCGCTCGCTCACCCGTCTGCTCGAAGCCCGCCCCGCGGACGCTCTTGCTGCACTCGCCGACACCAACAAGCGGGCAACGCCTGCCGCGGCCTCGACCGAGGATCTCGTTTCCTGGCGCAATCTGGAATTCCTTCGGATTGCTGCCCGTGACCTCACCGGTCTCGACACCCTCGATGAGGTCGGGGCCAACTTGGCGGCACTGGGTCGTGATGTCCTGGAGGTGTCATGGCAGCTGACCAAGGATGACGACACAACTCTTTCCATCATCGGTATGGGCAAGTTGGGTGGCGACGAACTCAACTACTCAAGTGACATCGATGTGCTGTTCGTCGGCGATGGCCCACGCCAAGCACTTGAGCGCAGGGCACGCGCCATCATGGACATTGCCCGACGATGCTTCCGCGTCGATGCAAACCTTCGACCCGAAGGTCGCGATGGTCCGCTCGTGCGAACGGTGGAGTCCTACGAGGCGTACTGGGATCGCTGGGCTGAACCTTGGGAGTTCCAAGCTCTTCTGAAAGCCCGTCCCGTCGCCGGTGATATCGCGCTTGGCGAACAGTGGCTTAATGCCGCCCAACGGTGTTTGTGGGCACGTCCATTCGACGCCGAGGCCCTGCGATCGCTTCGAGCGATGAAAGCTCGGACCGAAGCGGAGGTCGCGCGCAAAGGCCTCGGGAATCGAGAACTTAAACGTGGGCCGGGCGGAATTCGTGACATTGAATTCACAGTGCAACTTTTACAACTCGTGCACGGCCATCTTGATTCGGACCTTCGCGGTGCAACCACGCTGACAATGCTCGACGAAATGGCGAGTGCTGGATACATCGATGACAACGACGCAGAGAAGATGGCATCGTCCTATCGCGAATTACGAACGGTCGAGCATCGGCTACAACTCGTCGATGAACAGCAAGTTCACACGCTTCCCACGGACGAGGCGTCACTCGATCGTCTCGCGCGAGTGATGGGTCGGCGAGACGAACCTCGCGGAACTGCAGCCGAACAACTCGAGCGCGACCTGATCCATATCCAAACCACAGTTCGTGGGATTCACGAGCGTGTCTATTTCCGTCCCCTACTCGAAGCATTTGCCACAACATCACGCGATGCGTCCTCGCTCAGCGCCGAGGCGACTGAAGTCCGATTGGCAGCATTCGGTTTCATTGATGCTCGGCGTACAGCTGCGGCTCTCGGCGAACTCACTCGGGGGCTCAACCGATCCAGTCGGTTAATGCAACAGATGCTGCCTTTATTGCTTGATTGGCTTTCACTTTCTCCTGATCCCGACCTTGGCCTTCTCCTCATCCGCAATCTTCTGACCGGTCCACGTCAGTCACGACAAATCGCTGAGACATTTCGTGAATCTCCTGCAGCGGCACAGTCGCTGTGCACAATCGCAGGAACGAGTCGACTCCTCGGCGACATCGTCGCCGCCAACCCCGATCTGGTTGCTCGACTCCCATTACCCGAGCAGCTCGCCACAAAAGATCTCGACGGACTCATTGCCACCGCAACCGCATCAATGGAGATGCGTGAGGGCAACACCGAGCAACAAGCCTCGCTGCGCCGATGGCAACAACGAAATCTTCTCGGCATCGCGGCGCGGGATCTGTTCAACCATGCCGATGTCGAGCGCGTGGGTCGCGATCTGACAACGCTGGCAGAAGCCACAATTGGTTCAGCGCTACAAAGCCTGAACCCGCAAATACCGTTTGCTGTCATTGGACTCGGAAGATTCGGAGCCTCTGAGCTCGCGTATGCCAGTGATCTCGACGTGATGTTCGTGCACCAAGGATCTAGCGCCGACGACATCGATGAAGCTCGACGTCTTTCGAAATCACTTATGCGAATGATCGCCGGGTCGACTCCGGCTGCACGCCTTTATGACGTCGATTGCGATCTGCGACCCGAAGGAAAAAACGGTCCGCTCTCCCGCGGTGTCGATTCCTATGCCATTTACTGGCGTGAGCACGCGCTCACCTGGGAGCGACAGGCAATGACCCGCGCTCGCGTCGTCGCTGGTGATGCAGGGCTCGGCGATGAACTCCTTGACGAAATTGCACCGTGGGTGTGGGGTCTGGGACTTTCCGCAGAAGGAGTCCGCGACATCCGGCGAATGAAGGCCCGCATTGAAGCCGAACGCATTCCCATGGGAGAGGACCCTGACTTCCATCTCAAACTCGGTCGCGGCTCGCTTTCCGATATTGAATTCACCGCCCAGATGCTCCAGTTGCAGTACGACGTCAAGGCCACTGGGACAATCGATGGACTCCGAGCTCTGGCCCAAGCTGATGTTCTCGACCCCGAAGATGCTGCCATCCTCACCGAGGCCTACGAGTTCTGTGAGCGCGTTCGCAATCGCTGGTTCTTGGTCAACAGCGCACCGAGCGACTCGATGCCGACACAACCTGAATCAGCATTGTGGTTGGCCCGTTCACTCGACACTGAGCCAGGTGCTCTGCGTGAGCACTACCGCCGAGTCACTCGTCGATCACGATCAGTCGTCGAGCGCGTTTTTTACGGCCTACCGGCGAAACCCTGAGGCGCACGAGGTTTGCGCCATGATGGGTTGACATCTCAGGAGGTCGTCCCATGGACGCAGCTGCAATTCGTGAGGAACTTGATCATCCCGTCATCGATGCGGACGGGCACATCATTGAGTTCATCCCTGCTATCCGCGACCTCATCGCGGCCGACGCTGGCACTGCACTCGCTGACACGTTCCAGGCCATGAGCACCGCCGCGGCAACGGCACGACGAGGTCTCACTGATGACCAACGTCGAAGCAACGGAATGTCGCGCACCGGATGGTGGGGTGTTCCCACGCGCAACACCCTTGATCGAGCAACGGCAATGCTCCCTCGTTTGCTCTACAACCGGCTCGATGAAATCGGTATCGATGTTGCGCTCCTCTACCCCACCGTTGGCCTCAGTGTCATGGCCGTCGATAACACCGAACTCCGTCGTGCTCTTGCGCGCGCTTGCAACCGCTACTACGCCGAGGCCTACGAGAAGTACTCCGATCGACTTCTTCCCGTCGGAGTCATTCCCACCTATGACCCCGATGAGGCAATTGCTGAGCTCGAATACGCCACAAAGGAACTTGGGCTACGCGGTTTTCTCTTCGGCGGCCTTGTTTTGCGCTACGCACCTGGCCACGAAGGCGACCGAGCGGCGCGATGGGTCGATGGTCTCGGCCTCGACAGCATGCATGACTACGACCCGCTTTGGCAGAAGTGTGCAGAGCTCAATGTTTCCCCGACGTTCCACTCAACCGGTATTGGTTTTGGCAGTCGCGTTTCGCCCACCAACTACGTCGCCAACCACATCGGCAACTTTGCCGCGGGTACCGAAGCCGTATTGCGGTCACTGTTTTTTGGCGGAGTGATGTCGCGCTTCCCCGAACTTCGCTTTGCGTTTCTCGAAGGGGGCGTTGCGTGGGGTTGCAATCTTTTGTCCGATATTTGTGGACATTTCGAAAAGCGCAATGTTGACGATATCCGTCATTACGATCCCGCCAACCTTGACCGCGCGCTCCTCGAATCGCTGCTGGCCGACTATGGCGACCCGATGTTTACCGATCGCGCTGATCGACTTTCTGAGACTCTCAGTTTTCTTTCTGATCCAAATGAAGAAGTTGACACGATCGACGAGTGGAAACCCAGTGGCATCAACTCAAAAGCTGACATCGTGAAGATCTTCACTGATCAGTGTTTCTTCGGGTGTGAAGCCGATGACCCCATGAACGCAATTGCTTTCAATGAAGACATCAACCCCGATGGCTCTCGACTGCGCGCCATGTTCGCTTCCGATATTGGCCACTGGGATGTTCCGGACTTCACCGGTGTACTCCCTGAAGCATGGGAACTCATCGAAGACGAACTCGTCACCCGCGATCAGTTCAGCGATTTCATGTTCGGAAATGTCGCTCGACTGTTTACAGGCACGAACCCCGACTTCTTCAACGGCACTGCTGTTGAATCACAGGTTCGTCAGTTGCTCGCGAACGAGGCCTAACTACCAGTGATTCCACCGAATGGTGTCGGCCGATGCTTGGCGCGCGCCGGGCTTGAAGTCGGTTCCCACCGTGTACGCAACGGGGAATAAACCCACTTGAGTGACTTCGTCGATGGGAATTCCGAGTAGATCGGCCATCGCCTGTTCGCGTTCAAGGTGCACGGTCGTCCAACAGCTCCCCATCGCGCGACTGCGCAATGCCAACATGAAACTCCACACTGCCGGAAGCACTGATCCCCACATCGTTGATTGCGCAAACATTGACGCGCCTTCCGGCCGTCCGTCGACTGTGGCGACTACCAAAACCGGTACCTCGTGCAGGTGCTCATTTAGCCATGACACCGACTCCATGATCTGGGGCTGCCGCTCGGCCGGGGGTCGCGATGGTGCTCCGGCCGCAGCCGCAGCGGCCCCAAGGTCAGCGGCACCACCACGCCAAATCTCTGCCATGGCCCCACGAGTCTCGCCATCGTCGACAACAACCCAGTTCCACGTCTGACGATTCGAACCATTCGGAGCTTGCAGAGCAATCTGCAAACACTCTTCAACAACTGATCGCTCAACCGGCCGAGAAAGATCAAGACGCTTGCGAACTGCTCGTGTTGTGGTCAGCAATTCGTCAGCAGTGAGTTCAAGGCGCTCCATGACGCGAACCCTACTGATGAGGGCAAGGCCATGGGCGGCCATCACTCACTCACATGCGATGCCGTCTTTATCTCCATCGAGCGCAGTGCGATAGCCCGGCTGACCCGCGTAAATCGGTGCTGCACCTGCGGCACGAGCTGCGGTGCAGTTGGCGTAGTACACATCACCGCCCGGAGCGGGAGCAACGGGAGCTACCGGTGCCGGAGTGGGCACCGCCCCAGATGTAGACCCAGAGGGTGGGGGTCCTTGGGGACTCGCCATTGATGTTCCACCTAACGGCCATACCGGACCGGCGATGCCGCAGGTATCGAGCATCTGGCCAAGGGCATCGCGTTCGGACGTCGTGACCGTGAGTCCCCACGTGCTTTTTACCTTCACCCAACCATCGGCATATGCGCACCAAGAGTCCCGGTTTGGCGGTCGCCATTGGTCAGGTGTGTCGGCACCTTTTGATCGATTCGAAGACGCTGATGCAACAACCAGTTCGCCAGGATTGTTGGCAAAGGCTCGTCGACGCGCTGTGCTCCACGCCCAACCCCCTGACTCAAATGCATTCGCTAACGGAACAAGGTGATCGACATCGAAATCACCGGCATTGTTTGAGGCCTTCAAGTCATAGGGGGATACCCACGAGCCGGCAACCACTTTGCACGTGCCGGCTCGATTCACTGTTGCCGGAACAATTGACCACGCAATGAGCGCATCTTGGCGCGCATCGCAACCATTGCCGTCCACGTCGGCCCAATGCGGCCACTCCTCGCGGCGATAGGCCCCCTGCGGCGATGGCCGGTCGTCGACTGAAAGCACGGCGAGGCGATCGCGAGTCGACGCCGATTCTGGCACCGCGGTTGTCGGTGGTACCGAACTCGTAGTGGGAGCGACTGTCGTCGATGTCGATGAACTCGACGATGTGGAACTTTCGTTGGATGACGCACTTGCGGTCTTCGCGGAACCATTCGTCGATGATCCCCCGCAGCCAGCGACGAGGACAACGAGCGCTAGAAGGAGTGCGCCAATGAACGGGCCGATCCGCCGATCGGAAAGTGTGGACATCGGTGACCACCGTACCTAACCAACGCACAAACGTTGCATCGCACGCGAAGAGGACCGGCCCAATGGACCGGCCCTCATTCGATTCATGCAGTGAAACTTTGGGTCAGATGTCGTACCCGACTGAGGGTCAGATGTCGTACCCGGTCGGGCTCAGATGTCGTACCCGACTGAGGGTCAGATGTCGTAGCCGGTCGGGCTCAGATGTCGTAGTACATCGAGAACTCGTAGGGATGCGGGCGCAAACGGATCGCATCCACCTCGTTCTTGCGCTTGTACTCGACCCACGTTTCGATGAGATCGTCGGTGAACACACCGCCGGCCTTGAGGAACGCGTTATCTGATTCGAGTGCATCGAGTGCTGCTTCGAGCGTGGCGGGGACCTGAGGAACCTTCGCCAGTTCTGACGGCGGAAGGTCGTAAAGGTCCTTGTCGACCGGAGCCGGCGGTTCGATGCGGTTCTGGATGCCATCGAGACCAGCGAGCATCATCGCCGAGAAGGCGAGGTACGGGTTGCTGGTGGAGTCGGGGCAACGGAACTCGATGCGCTTTGCCTTGGGGCTCTGCGAAGCGAGCGGGATACGGATCGAAGCCGAGCGGTTCCGCTGGCTGTAGACGAGGTTCACGGGAGCTTCGTAACCCGGCACCAAACGCTTGAACGAGTTGGTGGTGGGGTTGGTGAACGCAATCACCGCATCGGCGTGAGCGAGAAGACCACCGATATACCAGCGAGCAACGTCCGAAAGACCGGCGTAGCCAGCTTCGTCGTAGAACAACGGCTCTCCGCCGTTCCAGAGCGACTGATGCGTGTGCATGCCCGAACCG
Source organism: Actinomycetota bacterium (assembly GCA_005787345.1). Classification (GTDB taxonomy): domain Bacteria; phylum Actinomycetota; class Acidimicrobiia; order Acidimicrobiales; family Acidimicrobilacustridaceae; genus Acidimicrobilacustris. The sequence goes on along the minus strand of SYBH01000129.1, from coordinate 401 downwards.
TTGTCTTGGAAAATCGGCTTCGGCATGAAGGTAAGCGACTTGCCGGCCTGCCATGCAACGTTCTTCAAGACGTACTTGAAGGTCATGAGCTGGTCGGCCATCTTCAAAAGGGTGTTGAACTTGATACCGATTTCGCCCTGACCACCGGAGGCAACCTCGTGGTGGTGAAGTTCGGTTTCGATGCCAACGCCATGAAGGGCGAGAGTCATGTCACCGCGGAGATCCTGGTAGTGATCCATCGGCGGAACGGGGAAGTATCCCTGCTTCGTGCGAGGCTTGTACGCAAGGTTCGGACCTTCGTCGGTGCCAGAGTTCCATTCACCTTCGATTGAATCGACCATGTAGAACGAGCCGTTGGGCTGCGTGTCGAAACGAACATCGTCGAATACGAAGAACTCGGC
>SYBH01000128.1 GCA_005787345.1 Actinomycetota bacterium | reverse complement strand
GGCTATGGCTGGCATTTGGTTCGGTGAATCTTGGGGACTCAACGCCGGCAGTTTGGTGGCCTGTTTGTTCCTCGTGCAGCTGATCCTCGGACCGATTGCCGAGATCGGCGAAATCCTCGACCAAACCCAGACCGCTATTGCTGGTTGGTCGAAGGTGCTCGATGTTCTCGATACGCCGATCACTCTTGTTGAACCCGAGCCGGGTGTGGAACTACCCGAAGGCCCGCTCGACGTGCGTGTCGAACATCTTGGTTTCACCTATCAAACCGGTGGTCCGGTATTGCGAGACGTCACTATCGATATTCCCGCTGGAGCGTCGGTCGCGATCGTTGGCGAAACCGGTTCAGGTAAGACCACTTTTGTGAAGTTGCTTGATCGCCTTGCCGACCCGGTTGAAGGTTCGGTGCTTGTCGGCGGGATCGCGCTCGACACCGTCAATCGTCAGTCGCGCACCGAACGCATTCGTATGGTGCCCCAAGACGGTTTCATGTTCGACACGACATTGGGCGAGAACATAGCGATAGGTCGCGTTGGCGCAACGCTCGATGACGTTCGTGCATCGATCACGGAGCTTGGCCTCGAAACCTGGGTAGCGGGCTTGCCCCGCGGCCTCGAGACCGAAGTGGGCGAGCGTGGTGAGGGCTTGAGCGTTGGCGAACGCCAACTCGTGGCACTTGCACGAGCGCAGCTCGCCGACCCGGGTCTTCTCATTCTCGACGAAGCAACCAGCGCAGTTGATCCGCGCACTGAACGCGCACTCACCACGGCGTTGCATCGCCTCGCTGAAGGCCGCACCACAATCAGCGTTGCCCATCGATTGTCGACAGCAGAGCAGGCCGATCTCGTGCTGGTGTTCGATGCAGGAGTGTTGGTTGAACACGGTTCGCATGACGAACTCGTCGCTCTTGGCGGACGTTATGCCGAGCTCTACCGATCCTGGTTGGGTAACACGGGCCAAAAAGCGGTGTAGCAGCGCGTCTCGCTAGATGGTGCCTCTACGCGAGCCCAAGTTTGATGAGAGCATCGAGTTCCAAAGGACGACCAACGCGCCAGGTTGTCTGAATGGAGCATTCCACGTCGGCAGTCGCCGTCGCGATTTCGCGTTTCACCGATTCGTCGTTCGATGCGTTACTAAACATCATTTCCGAAAATTCACGTCGAGCGTCTGCGGATCTCGCATAGGAAAATCCGCTATCGCTCATACATGCAGACCAATCTTTTTCGGCTTGTTGCATGGCAGGAAGCGATTCGATTTTGGCAAGTTCGGCTGCCATTGAACGGGCGGTGGAGGAGTTATGGCTCGGGAACTTTGATGCGCCAAGCGATTCGGCGTCGTTCATGCAGTTTCCGGAGTCGGTGAAATAACGAGCTTGAGTGCCGGCATCAAGTTTCGCGATCGCGTCGGACTGAGTGTTCATGGCAGCCTTGTGATCAATCGCTTCGTTACTGAGGAGGTGTGTTTGGAGGCCGTATCCCACTGCGGATGCAAAAGCTCGCATTCCTTCAACCGTGGTCTTCGTTTCTAGTTGGTCATAACCGCTGGGTGGTTCGGGTTCGTTCCAGCCTCGGTTGCGCAAGCAAGAGGCCCGAGAAGAGTTCACAAATTCGGCATAGGCAATCGAACCGAATTCTCCGCCAGCCCCCATCATGTCGCGGAGAGGCGACACGGCGTCATTTGCAGACAACTCGGGGCTGTCTTGGTTGCGAATCGATGCGCCACTGCTTGTCGCTCCGATCGACAAAGCAAAAGCACCAGCGATAATTGCGACTGCAGCAATTGGTATTAGTGCGAACTTTGCTCGACGTCGGTGATTCGCCGACGGAGAGTTAATCGTGGTGTTTGATCCTGACAAATTCTGATTGCTCATTAGTAGCTCCCCGTCGTGTTCCAAACACCGTTCCAAAAGACCATTGTGAAACCGGTGACGTTCGCGTCAGTCGCGGTTTTTGTATAAGTTCCCTGAAGTCCGCCACCGGGGGGAATCGCCGATGTCGTCAAACCGTGAGTGTCTGAGTAAAGCGAAGACCCCTTATAGGACCTCGTAACAAAAGTGGTTCCGTTCAGTGCAGGAGCGTAGAAGTAGTCGGTCTTGCCCCAGAGATTTCTGCAGCTCGTCGAATAGTAGAGGGTCGTTGTATATGAGACGGTCGGCGGGTAGATGGAATTCGAACTTATGGGGGCCACAGTTCGTGTTGACCAACAGGCCGAGGTGACTGGGTCGTTGCAATCGTTTGTGCCTGTACAGATCGCAGCTTGGGCTGTGCTTGTCGACGACATCGTCATCGCTCCAAGCGCAACACTGGCTGTCGCGAACGCAGTTATTGCCCGTCGAATGTTCATATAAATCCGCCTTGGTCATCTATTTCCGCACTGGCGAACCTAGCAACAAGCCCCCGATTTCGTCAATGGTTCTGACTCCGATCGGAATGAATCGGTTGAAGTCCGTTCACAAGAACGTCAAATTTGGTTGTGATGTGCGATGGTCGGGAATGTGGAACTATTCGAACAACGATTTCGGCGGAAATGAGCGGGCCATGATTGAACCACCAGTGAGTGGACGGAAAGTTTTCCTTCGCGTGGTTATGCAAGGCGATTACGAAACGATTCGCATGGTCGAATCAAGTGGTGACAACCAACTGTTGTATCGGCATAAAGGAACAACCCCGTCGCCAGAAGAGTTTGTCGCGCGGTTGTGGGCCGGAGTTCGTGCTCAATTCATGGTGTGTGAAAATTCCAGCGGAAGGCCGGTTGGGATTGTTGCTGCTTATGGTGCTGACTTTCGAAATGGCCATGCACATCTCGCGTCGATTGTGTTCCCCGATCACGTCGGATTGGGTTGGCCCCTCGAAGGTACGGAACTATTCATCGACTACTTGTTCGAGACGTTCGATTTCCGAAAGTTGTACGGCGAAACTTCTTCAGTTGTGATGCGGACATTCCCATCAGTTTTGGGTGATATTGGCCGTGAAGAGGGCCGCCTGGTCGGACACGAGCGGTTCAAGGGAGAATTAGTCGACAAGGTGATTTTGGCCATTTATCGAGAGGACTGGGCAAACAGGCGACAGCCGATTAGCGGGCCGTCGAAATTGGGAGCCGCTCTTCGTGCGGGTTTCCATTCAGCGCAATCCGTCACAGATGTGGTTGATGAAGACCGCGAGGATGCTTCTGATGGCATCGGATAGCGAAATCCTAAAAGATGAGGGCTTTGAAACGTTCTCGACAGTTGTCGCGAACTATTTCGAGATTCCGGTGAGAATTGTGACTCGCGACGCGAGACTCGATGACGATCTTGGCTTCGATTCAATTGCGTTACTTGAGTGTGTGTTGATGCTTGAAGAGGTCGCTGGCCATGAACTTGATCTCGACGCGATAGAGACTGTCCGCACAATCGGAGATCTGTTCAACTTCTTTTGGCAATTCGCAGGTGAAACGATCATTGCGAATGGTCCGCCCGACCAAATTTGATTTGAGATCCCGATGCGAGTGATCGACCTCGTGGTGCAACGGGCGGAGCAAGTAGATCGCGAGCCAGCAGTCATTTTCGATTCATCGAAAATGACCTATCGAGACCTTCTTGCTTTAGTGGAGCGATCGTCGAAACTGATCTCAAGCTCTGTGCCGCCTAATGGTGGCGTGCTCCTGGGCGTTGACCCGCTCGACAAGATTGTCGGCTTCCTTGCATCGATGATGGCTGAGCGAGTTGTCATTTTGGGTGTTGGGAGGAATGGCGCGGACAAGGAACCACGCGGATACACGCACCTTTTCCAAGCAGGTGGAATTTCAAGTCTTGGGGTCGATCGTCAAAATTGGGTGGAAGCAGTTGATGGTTTCGCGTTTGTCGTAGAGACATCCGGGACGACGGGTAAGCCGAAACTCGTGGTTCACGACAATCGGAGTTTGGCAGCGAACGTTTTTCTGACCGCATCGGTTGAAGACGAACTTCATGGTGACGAGGCTGCGCATTTCACTGATGCGGGGTCCGCGATGCAGCGTCTTGTGAATCGGTCACCTCATGGACTTCGTTTTCTCTCGGGTATGCCCTTGACTTCGATCGCCGGGGTATCAATGTTGATGCGAGCGATTGCGATGGGCGAACAATTTGTAGTTCCTCCGTCCATCGACCCGCCCACTGTCTGGGAATCAGCAATTTCTTTCGCAGTCTCGAATGTTGGACTCCCACCGTTCACCGCCGGTAGTTTCGCGTTATTCGCTGAGGACCAGTCTCGTAACCGACCCGCCCTACTCCACCTTGGAATCGGAGGATCGTTTGCCGATCCCAACCTTGTTGAGCGTTTGGAAAGCGGCCTTGATTGCCTTGTAACAGTGGGATTTGGAGCTACAGAACTCGGTGGTGTCGCAATCATGTCTCGTCCCTGGGATGCGGCGGAGATTCGATGGGAAACGATTGGCCGCCCCCTGAACGGAGTTGATGTGGTGCTTCAAGAAGTTGATAAACGTGGAGCAGAACTCTTGGTGCGGTCGCCGGCGATTGCTCGAGGCGTAGTCGTAGATGGAGAGTTGCGCGAACTCGAGGAATGGTTCCATACCGGCGATCTCGCGACGATCACCAAAGGAGGTCTGTTGACGGTGGGTGGGAGGGTCGATTTCGTCATCAGTAGAGGCGCACATCGAATCGACCCGGCCCGAATCGAGGCATTCATTGAACGACACCCACTCGTTGATCGTTGTGGCGTTGCAGGAGTGCCGAGCAGGATTAGTGGAAACGAAGACATCATTGCGTTTGTAACGTTGAACGAGATGGCTTCGGCTCAGATCGGTTTCGACGAATTGCTTTCTGGGATTCGTCAGGACTGCATTCGATCACTTGCCATCCATGAAGTTCCGCGCCGAGTGAGAATCGTCGAGAACATTCCTCTTGCTGCCGATAGTTCGCCCGATCGATTGGGGCTGTCGAAACTCACGAGATTTTGAAAGCGACTGAGGTCGGAAGAAAAAGACGAAGTAATCGGCGGTCGCATTTCGTGCGAGTGACCTGAAAGTACTGGTGGCAGGTTCATTTTTGACGGACCAGCAAGTTGGGCGCGCCGGTGTTCACCT
>SYBH01000127.1 GCA_005787345.1 Actinomycetota bacterium | reverse complement strand
GCCGGAGCCTTCTTGACGAACTTCTTGGCCGGCGCCTTCTTGACGACCTTCTTCGCTGCGGACTTCTTCGCCGTTACTTTTTTGACTGCCACGGATGTTCTCCCTTGAGTGGCGGTGGATCGGCGGAGGGTAAGGGCGTCGCCCTCCCACGTCAACCCGCCCGCACCGAAGCCGTTCGGCGACAGCGTACGCTTGGCCCCCATGCCATTCGGTCCCGTCGACCCAGATCTCGACCTCCCCACCCTCGAGCAACGCCGCCTAGAGCGCTGGAAGGCCGATGACACCATCGGTGCGACCCGCCGACTCCGGGCTGGCGGCGAGCCCTGGATCTTCTATGAGGGCCCCCCCACTGCCAACGGCCGACCCGGCCTCCACCACGTCTGGGCCCGAGTTTTTAAAGACATCTATCCGCGATTCCAAACCATGCGTGGCCGAGATGTTCCCCGGAAGGGTGGGTGGGACTGTCATGGTCTCCCCGTGGAACTTGAGGTCGAAAAGGAACTCGGACTTTCCACGAAACAAGAGATCGAAGCATTCGGTATCGCCGAATTCAACCAACGCTGCCGGGAATCGGTTCAGCGTTATGTCACCGACTGGACTGCGCTTACGGAACGATCCGGCGTGTGGATTGATACCGCCGACGCCTACTGGACCCTCGACAACTCCTATGTCGAATCGGTGTGGTGGCTCATCCGCCAGTTATGGGACAAAGGGCTTCTCTACGAAGGCCACAAGGTGTCCCCCTATTGCGGTCGTTGCGGAACCGCGCTTTCGAGTCACGAACTCGGACAGCCCGACGTCTATCGCGACGTTGTTGATCCTTCCGTCTACGTCCGGTTCCCGATTGCCGATCGCGACGTCGATCTTCTTGTCTGGACCACCACACCCTGGACCCTCATCTCGAACGTCGCCGCCGCTGTCGGCCCCGACATCGACTACGTACGTGTCATTTCCACTGACGGAACTCGCGATCTCGTTATGGCCGCAACCCTCGCACCTGACGACGCCATCGTCGTTGAGGCATTCAAAGGCTCAGATCTGGTTGGTTGGCGCTACGAGCGCCCATTCGACACCCTGACTCCCCCGGCCGGATCCGACGGCTGGCGCGTTGTTGCGGCCGAGTTCGTCACCACCGACGACGGTTCGGGAATCGTTCATCTCGCTCCCGCCTTCGGTGAAGACGATGCTGCGGTAGGTCGAGCCGAGAACCTGCCCGTCCTCAATCCGGTCAACGCCGACGCCGCGTTTAATGAATCGGTTCCTGCATTTACCGGCACGTTCGTAAAGGACGCCGACCGCGACATCATCGCCGACCTCAGTGCCCGAGGACTTCTCGTTCGCGAGCAGGCCTACGAACACAGCTACCCCCATTGCTGGCGCTGCAGCACGCCGCTCATTTATTGGGCCAAGACTTCTTGGTTTGTGCGTACGTCAGAAAATCGCGATCTACTCATGCGAGAAAACGAACGCATTGATTGGCATCCCGAATTCATCAAGCACGGTCGATTCGGTAAGTGGCTTGAAGGAAACATCGACTGGGCACTTTCGCGCGACCGCTATTGGGGGACACCTCTTCCCATCTGGCGATGCGATGCGAACGGACATGAGCATTGCATTGGTTCAGTCGAAGAACTCAGTGCTCTGACTGGTCGCGACCTCACAGAACTCGACCTGCATCGCCCGCACGTCGACAACATCACGTTCGTGTGCAGCGCCGACAGTTGCACCGGAACAATGCGTCGCGTTGCTCCAGTCCTTGATGCGTGGTTTGACTCGGGCTCAATGCCCTCAGCGCAGCGGCACCATCCGTTCGAAAATGCCGACTCATTCAACGGAGCATTCCCTGCAGATTTCATTTGCGAGGCCATCGACCAAACCCGCGGTTGGTTCTATTCACTTCTTGCTGTGAACTCGTTGGTCTTCGACTCAACGCCGTACAAAAACGTTGTCTGCCTCGCACTTATTGTCGATGAGAACGGCCAGAAAATGTCGAAGTCGCGCGGCAACGTCATCGCGCCGTTCGATATTTTTGACACGTTGGGCGCCGACGCGTTGCGTTGGTATTTCTTCTCCTCCGGACAACCATGGACTCCACGCCGCGTGTTCAACGACGGGATTCGCGAGGCCACACGTCAAACGTTGCTCACGCTCTGGAATGTGTTCTCGTTCTTCGCGACCTACGCCGATCTCGATGGTTGGCAGCCCGATTCAAACGCTCCTGCACCGACACACGTGCTTGACCGTTGGATTCTTTCCGAACTCGATGACACTGTCGCTTCGGTAACGACTGCACTCGAGAACTTCGACGCGCTTGGCGGTTCTAGTCGTATCGCAAAGTTTGTTGACGATCTGTCGAATTGGTACGTGCGTCGCAGTCGCCCTCGATTCTGGAAGTCAAGCGACACAGCCGCGCACGCAACGCTGCACGAATGTCTCACCACCATTTCGCAGGTGTTGGCACCGTTCTGTCCGTTCCTCGCAGACGAGATCTACACGACCCTCACCGCCACCCAGTCGGTACACCTCACCGATTGGCCTGTAGCGAAGGGCCGCCACGATGCTTCGCTGGCCGAACAGATGGACGCGGCTCGACGGCTCGTAAGTTTGGGCCGCTCTGCTCGCACCGACGCAAAGATGAAGGTCCGTCAGCCCTTGTCGAGAGCCCTTCTACTTCACGGTGGCACCAATCTTGATCGGGCCATCGAGGCTGAGATCGAAGCCGAGCTCAATGTGAAGAGCCTTGAGCGACTCGATTCGTTGTCAGGCCTTATGGGCTGGACAGTCATTCCGAATTTCCGGCTACTCGGCCCACGCCTCGGCCCTCGCGTCAACGAAATCAAAGCGGCGCTGGCCGGTGCCGACGGTTCTGCGCTCCAAGCGCAACTTGTCGAGAACGGCTGGATCGAAATTGCTGGCGAACGGCTCAGCGCCGAAGAGGTCGAAGTTCGGGCCGAGAAGCACGAGGATCTCGCGCTCGTTGAAGACGATGGCTGGGCAGTGGCACTTGATCTTGAACTCAACGACGAACTCCGAGCAGAAGGAACAGCTCGCGAACTTGTTCGGGCATTGAACGATGCCCGAAAGAGCGCCGGACTCGAAATCGCAGATCGAATTACCGTCACAATTGATGCCGACGAAGCACTGCGTGCTGTGATCGCGACCCACCGCGAAACGATCACCACGGAAATTCTTGCTCGGTCGATCGAATTCGGAAACGGCGACCGAACAATCGAGATTGACGGAACGACTTTCTCGATCGCCCTCATGCGCGTCGATTGAGCCAGCGCAACACCTTCGCGCTCCTAGGAAAACGAAACGGGACCCCTCATCCGAAGATGAAAAGTCCCGAACGTTGCACGAAGTCGTTAGGCGAATTCAGCGACGATCGTCGTCGAAATCGGCATCGAAGAAACGACGCATCGCTGCATCGGCGTCATCGTCGTCTTCGGCAAGGAATTCATCGTCAAACACGGGAACCGCGGAGGTGGCTGGGCCACCATCGGCCTCTTCGTCAAGAAAGAGCGATGTCGGAGCTGGTTCGGGGTCCCAGCCGGTGTCTCCGGCCAGGATTGGCTGGAAGACCTCGGGCTCTGGTTCGGGAGCTGGTGCCGGTTCGGGAGCTGCAAAGGCCGCAGGGGCCGGCGCAGGGGCCACCGCTGGGGTCGTAAGTTCAACCGGCGCGGTTCCGACTCGAAGCGCAGCCGGATCATCGAGAACGGCCTGAATTCGAGAAACTCCGTTGGCAATGACTGCACGCTGTTCGGAAAGGAACGCATCGAGTGCAGCGTTATCGGCTGCGAGTTCACGACGGGTCTTATCAAGATCGCGAATAGCTTCGTCGGCTTGTGTTTTTGCGGCCGAAAGAATTCGGCTGGCTTCGACCTCAGACTCGGAGAGCATTTGAGCAGCGTTTGTGCGCGCTTCGTTAATAGTTGCATCGGCGGTCCGTTGTGCCATGACAAGCACTGACGAGGCTTGTTCGGCCTCAAGCGTTGGATCGATAGAACGGATCGGAGCACCAACTACTGCAGCCGGTGCCGCGCCAACCCCTGATTCAAGTTCAGCAATTCGAGCATGCAGACGACTTTCATTACGAACGGCATCGGCGGCGCGGGACTCGGCGGCTTCCGCCGAAGCAGTTGCCTGACGAAGTTTGTCCTGCAGTTGCGCAACCGCAGCGCTCACGCGCTCAAGGAAGTTGTCGACCTCATCGGGGTCGTATCCCTTGCGGCTGACAGAGAATCGAACGTCAGTAAGAAGGTGGGGAGTTCCGGGAGTGGTTTCCATGGCGGCGATGGTATCGGCCGAACGCCACCCGGGTGTCAACGTCTTTGAAGTGGGCTCAGCCCGGCAGCCAGGCCAGCAGAATTTGGAGCCCAATGAACACGATCATTGGAGAAAGATCGAGCCCCATTCCACCCAAACGAATTGGTGGCAACAGGGCGCGAATCGGTCCTAACAGCGGCTCAGTGATGCGGAACAGGATCCGCCGAATGGTCTCGAGCGGGCCCTGACCAGAAGGAGGAAACCAACTCAGGACGATGCGACCAAGGAGGCACAGCAAAAATAGTTGCGCGACGTAATGAAAAAGGACCCACACGGCAGCGAATTACAGATCTTCGTCGATGCTGCCGAGCAGGAGTGCTCGTTCTTGCTCGGGCACGTCGACCCCGACCGGGAGAATGAGATACACCGAGGAACGCTCGAGGCGTTGCATCGTTCCGCCGATTCCGTAGCAAAGGCCGCTTGAGAAATCGATGAGTCGGCGAGCCAAGTCGCCATCGGCATCGGCAAGGTCCATAGCAACGGCCTTGCCTGCTTTGAAATTATCGGCAACGTCTTGAGCCTGGTTGAACCGCGTCGGGGTCACGATAAGTGGGCGAACCGATTGACGACGAGGCACCGCACGAACTCGTGGCTTCGAAGCGTCCTGGGCTCCCGCAACCGACGAATTCGGCGCAACGATGGGACGCACCGCAGAGACTTCACCGGTCTCGGGAGGAGTCGACAGCACCGGCCCGTTTGAAACTGGCGGGCGTGCACGCACAGTGCCGGTTGGTCGAGCAGGTTGCGGACGAGCCGCCTGCGCCGGCGGTGGCGGCATTGGGCGATCGTCGGGGGACGCCGCGTAATCGTCATATTCATCGTCGGGCCCAAGCCCGAGGTACACCATGGCTTTGCGCCACATCGAAGACATCTGACCCTCCGTGCGGGGGAACTCCCCCCGGTACGACTCGGCAGGCTAGTTCCTCTGCGCCGATTGTCGACATTCGCTTCTACAAACAGCGAAATTCGCCTCGTCACACCCCATCCCGAGGAGCCCGTGCCCCGAAGAGACCGGTTCCAATCCGCACCATGGTTGAACCCTGCGCAACGGCCACCTCGAGGTCGTCGGACATCCCGATCGAACGCTCAGGAAGGCCTAAATCCTCGGCGAGAGCAACCAACCTGCCGAAGGTTGCGGCGGAGTCAGCCCGATTGCCAGCACTGCCCACACCCATAACGCCAACAACGTCGAGACCCACGTCGCGGGCATGGCCCACCAAGGCTGACCCTTCAAGAACCGGAGCGCCGCCCTTCTGTGGCTCCTCGCTCAAATTGAGCTGGATCATGACCTTTGCCCCCGGAGCACGTCGAGCGATTTCGTCAATCAACTCGACCCGATCGACGCTCTGCCATACCGACACGATCGAGGCCAGGCTTCGAACCTTGTTGCGCTGCAGTCGTCCGAGAAAATGCCATTCGATGCGCTCTCGTTCAATAGGCGAAAGTTGTTCGTGCTTCGAAACAAGCTCTTGCGCGTAGTTCTCTCCGATCATTGTGAGACCAGCAGCAAGTGCGGCCCGAGGCGCGTCGACTCCAAAACCCTTTGTGACCGCGACGATTCGTACGTCTCGATCTGGAGACAACTGCGAAAGCCGTTCTTGAAGGTCGTGGATCTTTTTCGCCACGAGTTGCGCGTTCACTTGAACGGTCATGATTCCTCGATCCAGATCACGGTGGCATGACGGGCAATGTCGGCTCGATCCCGATGCGAAAAGAATCCACCCGCACACGCTGTGCATACGTCGTCATCAACGTCGATAACGACGTCGTTTCGAAGAAGTTCCGAAATCACTCCGGCTCGTACATTGAGTGCAGGACGGCCGTCACTGGTTGTCCCACCAATTACAGGACCGAATCTTGCTTCGAGACGATCAAGATCCTCCGCACCGAACTCGTAGCACTCAGGACCAATAGATGGACCAACGAACGCGTGAAGAGGGGCTGAAGAATGAGTCCGCATCGAACGCGTTGCCGTTTCGATCACGCCAGCCTCAAGTCCCCGCCACCCCGCGTGCACAGCGGCGATGACCCCGTCGAGAGACCACAAAGCAATCGGAACACAATCGGCCGTCTGAATCGAAAGCGCCAGATCGGATCGAGTTGTCACCGACGAATCAGCCGGAGCGCCGCGTGCATTCTCGAGTCCAACGACATCGACGTCGACACACCCATTGCCATGCACCTGAGTAAGCCACACCCACGGTCGATCGATGACCGAGCGGCGACGGTCTTCAAGTTCATGGTCCGCGCCGCCAAGGGCGAAATCGCCATCAATTTTTTCTGTGCTTCGCACGCGGATCGAGCGCCCGTTGACGAGCGCTCGATCAAAGAACCGCACCGGGCGGAGACGTAACTACTGAAGGAACGACGGGACGTCGAAGTCGCCGTCGTCATCGAGGTCGTCGTCAGTGGAAAACACGTCACGGGTGATCGGGCGATCCTCACGCGCAGAACGACCCGGACGAACTTCGCCGTCCCATCGGTCAAAACCTGCAGCAATGACGGTGACTCGAACTTCGTCGCCCATTTCGTCGTCGATGACCGTGCCGAAAATGATGTTGGCATCGACGTGCGCAACCCCGTGAATGATCTCGGCAGCTTCGTTGACCTCGAACAAGCCGAGATCGCTTCCACCGGCAATGGTAAGAAGAATGCCGCGTGCCCCTTCGATGGAGGCTTCGAGCAACGGTGAGGAAATCGCCGCCTTGGCTGCAGCCACAGCACGGCCTTCGCCTGATCCATAGCCAATGCCCATAAGCGCCGAACCAGCGTCGCTCATGATCATCTTGACGTCGGCAAAGTCGGTGTTGATGAGGCCAGGCGTGGTGATGAGGTCGGTGATGCCTTGGACGCCTTGAAGGAGTACTTCGTCGGCCATCTTGAAGGCGTTGAGAACAGAGGTCTTGTCATTCGAGACCGTAAGCAATCGGTCGTTCGGGATGACAATGAGGGTGTCGACCTTTTCCTTCAGGGTCTTGATACCCGTATCGGCCTGAGTCGAACGACGCTTACCTTCGAAACCGAAGGGGCGAGTGACCACACCAATGGTGAGAGCGCCAAGGCTCTTGGCAACTTGCGCGATCACAGGAGCTGCGCCAGTGCCGGTACCGCCTCCCTTACCAGCAGTGATGAACACCATGTCGGCACCCTTGAGTGCCTCTTCGATTTCGTCGATATGCGCTTCGGCTGCGGCACGGCCGATGTCGGGATCGGAACCAGCGCCGAGTCCCTTGGTGAGGTCACGACCGATGTCGAGCTTGACGTC
>SYBH01000126.1 GCA_005787345.1 Actinomycetota bacterium | reverse complement strand
GGACCGCTTCCCGAATGTCGAGGCATTGGTCGATGGCGACCTCCGGCTGACCTTCCCTGAACTGCGTGATCGCATCATCGATTCGGCCCGGGCCCATATTGCCGCTGGGGTCGAGAAGGGCGACAAGGTCGCCATCTGGGCGCCGAATATTGCCGAGTGGATCATCTCGGGCCTTGGTGCCGTGATGGCCGGTGCGGTGTTGGTGCCGTTGAACACCCGTTATAAGGGAATGGAAGCCGCCGACATCATTCGTCGTTCGGGCGCCAAAGTCCTGCTGTGTGTGAACGGATTCCTTGGTAACGACTACGTCGGCATGCTGGCTGGCACCGGCATTGAAGAGAACTGTCGCATCATCGTCATTAAGGGCGACGCTCCCGAAGGCACGACCTCTTGGCAGGACTACCTCAATGCGGGCGCCGTGGTGCCCGTTGAATCGGTTGACGCTCGCGTAAACGAAACCAGCCCCGATGATCTGTGCGACCTCGTGTTCACTTCGGGAACCACGGGTAAGCCCAAGGGTGTCATGGTCACGCATGCGCAAACACTTCGTGTGTTTGAAGTATGGGCTGATGTCGTTGGCCTTGCCGAAAGCGACCGCTACCTCATCGTCAATCCGTTCTTCCACACCTTTGGTTACAAGTCCGGCATCATCGCCAGTTTCCTTAAGGGCGCAACGATGATCCCCGAGCCCGTATTCGATGTGCAGAAAGTGCTGACCCGCATTGCTGCCGAAAAGGTGTCGATGTTGCCTGGGCCGCCCACGTTGTTCCTTTCGATTCTCAACGACCCGAATCGCGATTCATTTGATCTTTCTTCGCTCCGTGTTGCCGTTACTGGTGCTGCGGCAATTCCAGTGTCGATGATCGAACGCATGCGTGAGGAACTCACGTTCAAGAACATCATCACCGCCTACGGTCTCACCGAAGCAACCGGCACCGTCACGATGTGCCGTCCTGAAGACGATCCGGAAACGATTGCGCTTACGTCGGGTCGGGCAATTCCCGACACCGAAGTTCGCGTCGTCGACGAGAACAACAACGAACTTCCGCGTGGCGAAGCCGGTGAAATCGTCTGCCGCGGGTACAACGTCATGCTCGGTTATCTCGATAATCCGGAAGCCACCGCTGAAACCATTGATGCTGATGGTTGGCTGCATACCGGCGATGTCGGAATCATGGATGACCGTGGTTATGTGCGCATTACCGATCGCACAAAGGACATGTTCATTGTCGGCGGCTTCAACGCCTATCCGGCCGAGATCGAAAACCTGATGATGTCCTATGAAGGCATCGCTCAGGTCGCAGTTGTTGGTGTGCCCGACGAGCGTATGGGCGAAGTTGGCATGGCCTTTGTGGTTCCTCGAGATGGCGTCACGATCGACGTTGCCGCTCTAAGCGCCTGGGCCCGTGAAGCGATGGCGAACTTCAAGGTGCCCCGTCATTTCCGCATTGTTGAGGTGCTGCCCACGAACGCCAGTGGCAAGGTCGTGAAAGTAGAACTTCGTGAAATGGGTCGCGCCGAAATGGCAAAGCTCGAATCGGGTAGCGGAGCCTGACGTTCGTGCCACTACCCGCCGCTCCCTTCACTGACGACTACGCCAATCTGCTCGAACTCTTCGACGCGGTCGTGGTGCAGTGTGGCGATGTTGAAGCGTTCGTTGACGGTAACGGTCCGGCCACTGACCGGGCCCGCATGACATTTGCGCAATGGGAGCGCGCTGCCGATGGTGTCGCGACGCGGCTGTCGGCAATGGGCGTTGGGGAGGGCGATGTTGTTGGCATTTCTTTGCCGTCATCGATTGAGTATGCAGTTGCCTATCAAGGTGTCGTGCGAGTGGGCGCAATCGCCAGCGGCATGAACCCAAAGTTGGGACTTGCCGAAACCGAGCACATCATCGCCAAGTCATCACCCAAGGTGATCATTACTGACCAGCTTGTGGTTGATGCATCAAAGTTTGATTCTCCCGTTGCGGTGCTGTCCGTTGATGAATTGCGCAACGCATACGTCGACGAACCGTTTACTAACCGCCCCAGAATTGTCGATACCGATCTTCTCGCCATCGTGTGGACTTCAGGGACAACCGGCAAGCCCAAGGGCGCGATGTTCGATCACGCGTGCTTGCGGGCCATGACTCGCGCTGCTGGGCCACTTTCTGCAGTCGGCGATCGTCGTTTGTCACCGCTTCCCTTCGCCCATGTTGGCTACATGACTCGTGTGTGGGATGAACTGATGCACGTCATCACCACCATCATTTGCCCGACGCCGTGGACAGCGGTTGGCGCACTACGGCTCATTGAAGAAGAACGAGTCACTGTCGGCCAGGGCGTTCCTGCCCAGTGGCAGATGATGTTGGCGCTTCCTGAGCTGGCCACAACCGATACCTCGTCATTGCGAATTGTTTCGTCGGGCGCAGCGCGTATTCCGCCGGAGATGGTCGATGCCATGCGCGATCGCTTCAATTCTCCGGTGGTGGTTCGTTATACGAGCACTGAAGCGTGTGTTTCTACCGGCACCTCGCTTGACGATCCTGACGATGTCATTTGCAACACCGTTGGAACTCCTGGTGATGGTATCGAAATGGAACTGCGTCTCGACGACGGTCGCGGCCGAGTCGTTGAACAAGCCGACTCGGGCGACACCGAAGTTGGAACGGTGTGTTTGCGTAGTCGGGCGATGATGCGCGGTTACTGGCAAGAACCAGAGCTCAGTGCTGATGCAATCGATGCCGACGGTTGGTTGCTCACCGGCGATCTTGGATTCCTTGACGCTCGTGGCGATCTTCACTTGGCTGGCCGTAGCACCGAGATGTACATCCGTGGCGGGTACAACGTCTACCCGATCGAGGTGGAGAACCACCTTGGTCAGCATGACCTCGTTGACCGTGTTGCAGTTACCGGATCGGCTGCGCCCGTTCTTGGCGAGATCGGTGTGGCCTTTGTGGTGCCGGCCGATGCGGCGAACCCTCCCACACTTGAACAACTGCGAGCCTGGTGCAACGAACGACTCGCGTCCTACAAGGCGCCTGACGCGCTCGTTCTTCTTGATGAACTACCGCTCACGGCAATGTCGAAGATCGACAAGCGTGCGCTGGCCCCTGCTGCGGCGGAAGCCGAAAAGGCGTGGGAACGATGAAGTATTTCCAAACTCAGAAGGAGAAATAAGCAATGGGTATTTGTGACGGACGTGTCGTTATCATCACCGGTGCTGGTCGTGGCCTTGGCCGTGAACATGCACTTGCATTTGCCGCCGAGGGCGCCAAGGTTGTGGTGAACGATGTCGGGGCATCGCTGCAAGGCGACGGCAACGACATGAGCCCAGCCCAGGAAGTCGTTGATCTCATTCGCGCCAATGGCGGCGAGGCCATCACAAACGGCGACGACATTGCCGATTGGGACGGCGCTGGCCGCCTTGTGCAGAGCGCTATTGACACGTTCGGTGGTCTCGACACTGTTGTGACTAATGCCGGCATCGTGCGAGATCGCATGTTCGTCAACATGAGCGTCGATGAGTGGGATGCAGTTATCCGTGTGCATCTCCGTGGAACCTTCTGCCCGGTCAAGCACGCCGTCGACTACTGGCGCGCCGAATCAAAGGCTGGCCGTCAGCGTGATGGCCGCGTTGTCACCACGTCGTCTGGCGCTGGTCTGCACGGTTCGATTGCCCAGACGAACTACTCGGCAGCCAAGGCCGGTATCGCGACCTTCACCATCAACATTGCTGCCGAACTCGGGCGCATTGACGTGAATGCAAACTCGATTGCACCTTCGGCGCGTAGCCGTATGACTGAAGAGGCCTTTGCCGAAATGATGGCCAAGCCCGAAACCGGTTTCGACGCCATGGACCCGGCCAACATCAGCCCGCTTGTGGTGTGGCTTGGCAGCGGCGATTGCAACGTGTCTGGTCGCATCTTTGAGTGTGCCGGTGGCCTCATCAGCCTTGCTGATGGTTGGCAG
>SYBH01000125.1 GCA_005787345.1 Actinomycetota bacterium | reverse complement strand
GACAACCACTGTTTGATTTCGCGCTCATCAGACCATGCGAGAAATACTGCGCCAAGTGGCGGTAACAACGGCACGCGTTCGCCTTCGCGAACTCCGGGACCAAACGCGCTGTGTTGCCCTGAGCGCGCCACGAAAATGATTTCGTCAACGGTGCGCGCTGACACCAAAACTTCAACATCAAGTTCCGCAGCCAAGGGTTCGATCACCTGCCGAGCGGCACTAATCGCAGGGTGATGTTCAAGCGCGACCACACCAGCAACAACAAGCGCGGGTCCGAGTGAATAGGCGCGCGTCGTTGCGTTGCGTGAAACATGTCCACTGCCCTCGAGGACGGCGAGGGTGGCGTGAGCCGAACCCAAACTCATTCCGGTACGTCGGACTAATTCGGTCAACGTGAATCGCTCGGTGGGGTGGGTGACGAGGAGGTCGAGGATTTGGATCGCTCGGCTCGCAGCCGGGGCGGGACGGGCCATAACGGCACCTTCGGGTCGATTGACCGGATGTGACCGGTGTCCTACGGTGGCCGCAGCATAGCGAAGAGTTCTTCGCAATAGCGAAAATGGGGGCGAGATGCCGCCGAGAAAAGCACACCGTTTCACCGAGAACAACCGAGAGGAACCGAGCAATGACCTCGAATACTGACGGCCGTCCGGCCCTCTCCAACGAACTCATCGAACAGTTCTCGCTCCACGGCCGCACCGCCGTCATTACCGGCGCTGCTGGCGGCATTGGCCGCCAAGCGGCCATCACGTTCACTCAGGCCGGTGCCAACGTGCTCATTGCCGATGTCGGGGTCGCTGGACTTGAAGAAACGGCCGAGTTGGTCGCGGCTGCGGGCGGCAAGGCCACCGTCGTGCCTACTGATGTTTCTGATCGTGATCAGGTCAATGCACTCGCCGACGCCGCAGTCAAGACACACGGCCGTCTCGACGTTTGGGCAAACGTTGCCGGCGTCATTCGCTACATGAATATCGTCGACGCAACTCCCGAAGATGTTGAGTTCATCACCAAGGTGAACTTGTGGGGAACCTATTGGGGTGTTGCCGCGGCAGGTCGAACAATGACCAACGGCGGATCAATCATCAACGTGTCCTCGGCTGGTGGCGATATGCCCGCACCGACACTTTCGATTTATGCGATGACCAAAGCTGCAGTGTCGCATCTCACTCGTTGTGCAGCCGTTGAACTTGGCGCCAACGACATTCGCGTCAATGCCATTGCTCCCGGTTTCACCGACACGCCGATGGTACAGGGACGTTGGACAAACGCCGATGGTTCGATCGACGAAGCCGAACGCGAGTCCTACACCTCAACCCGCGCGGCACAATCGCCGCTGCGCACGATCGCCACACCCGAAGATCAAACCTGGGCGATGCTGTATCTCGCTAGCGATGCCTCACGATTCGTCACCGGACAAGTGATCCGACCTAACGGTGGCGTGGTGATGGCATGACGTACTCACTCAACAAGCAACTCTCGATGAAACAACTCAAGAACGGAACTTTGCGATGACAACCGGTGACAATTCTCCAGTACCCGATTTCCTTTCCCGTCTGCGTGTTGACGGCCGCACATTTGTGGTCGCCGGTGCCGGCGTCGGTATGGGACGCATGACCTCGCACGCGCTTGTGCAGGCCGGTGCCAAGACCGTTGTTTGCGTCGATGTTGATGCCGATCGCGCTGCAGAAATCGCAGCCGAGATTGGTCCCGCCGGTGTTGCCTGGGTCGGCGATATGACCACTCGTGAAGGCGCGAAGAAACTCGCTGCCGACGCCGAAGCAATCAACGGTCGCATCGATGGTCTCGTCGACATCATCGGTATGGCTCGTTGGGAATCCATCCTCGACATGACCGACGAAACCTTCGATTGGGAAATCGACATTTGCCTCCGTCACGCGTTCTTGTTGTCACAAGAATTTGGTCGTCGTATGTCGAAGACCGGTGGCGGCACCATGGTGTTCATCGCATCGGTGAGTGGTCTGACCGCAGCACCAATGCACGCGGCGTATGGCGCAGCCAAGGCCGGACTCATGGCGTGGGTGCAGACCCTGGCCATCGAACTCGGCAGCTTCGGCATTCGCGCCAATGCTGTCGCCCCGGGAACCATCCTCAGCCCCCGCATGGAAGCGGCATTCACCGACGAACAACGGGCCCTCAACGCCGGCAATTCACCGATGGGCAAGATGGGTTCCACCTCCGATATCGCCTCGGCAGCACTGTTCTTTTCCAGCGATATGTCGGCCTATGTGACTGGTCGCACACTCGTTGTTGATGGCGGTGTGGACTCCAAGTTCCCGTATCCCGTCACGCTCTGATCCTTCGCTTTTTCAGGGGTTCTGCGGGCTGACTAGTGTCGGCCCGTCAACCTGACGTCCCTGTGGAGGACCCCCCGTGAAGACCCCCGTTCGCGTAGCTGTCACCGGTGCTGCCGGTCAGATCGGCTACAGCCTTCTGTTCCGTATCGCTAGTGGCCAGATGCTCGGAGAAGACCAACCGGTCATTCTCCAGCTTCTCGACATCACTCCGGCCATGGACGCGCTCAAGGGCGTTGCGATGGAACTCGAAGACTGCGCGTTCCCGTTGCTGTCTGACATCGTGCGCACCGATGATCCAAATGAAGCATTCGGCGACATTTCGTACGCCCTTTTAGTTGGTGCTCGTCCCCGTTCAAAGGGCATGGAGCGCAAGGATCTGCTCGAGGCAAACGGTGGCATCTTCAAGCCGCAGGGCAAGGCGCTGTCGGATAATGCCGGTTCTGACGTGAAGATCCTCGTTGTTGGCAACCCTGCGAACACCAATGCACTCATCGCCATGAACAACGCGCCGAACATTCCGAACGACCGCTTCACCGCAATGACTCGTCTTGATCACAACCGTGCCATTGCACAGGTTGCGGCCAAGACCGGCACCACCGTTTCGGACATCACCAAGATGACGATCTGGGGCAACCATTCGGCCACTCAGTATCCCGACCTCTTCCACGCTGAAGTCAAGGGTCAGAATGCCGCAGCGCTGGTTAACGATCAGGCCTGGCTTGAGAACGATTTCATCCCGACTGTGCAGCAGCGCGGTGCGGCAATCATCGAAGCTCGTGGACTTTCCAGCGCAGCATCGGCTGCAAACGCTGCAATCGATCACATGCGCACTTGGGCACTTGGTTCGGCCAAGGGCGATTGGGTCTCCATGGCGATTCCGTCCGATGGCTCCTACGGCGTGGCCGAGGGCAT
>SYBH01000124.1 GCA_005787345.1 Actinomycetota bacterium | reverse complement strand
GGTCAAGACGCAGAATCTCGTCGGGTACCGCGTCGACGATTGCCCGACGTTCCATGTAGTGGTGTGTGCTGGCAACAGCGGCGAAAACCTGAGCACGAACCGCAACGAGTTCGGCCGGAGCTTCTGACAAATAACCCCAGAGGGTGAAGGCAACAGTGAGATCATGGATGGCCGGTGCACGACCGAACATCGCCGAGCGACGCATTGCGATCGCGACAGTTCCTGCAATTGCGTCGTCTTCAGATTCTGCCGAGGTGAGCACAAGGCGACCCCGGATCTGACGAGCCAAACGAAGAGCAAAACCCTGGTCGGGACCGGGATCGCCCAGTCGAGGACCGAGGGGCTGACGACCAGTGATTTCCGCAGGACGATCGGCCATCCATGACTCGGGCCGCCAAGGAGGCGACTGGTAGACCCGAGCGAGATCATCGACAGGAGCGGGGACGTAATCAGGAGCAGCCATTGATGGTGAATCTACCCGGCGAGATCGTCGGCGTGGACCAAGCCGAACTGAATGGAGTCCATCAGCGCCTGCCATGAGGCTTCGATGACATTGCTATCGACACCAACGGTGGTCCAGACCCGTTCACCATTAGTGGAATCGATGAGAACGCGAACCACTGCACCCGTAGCTGCACCGCCATCGACAACACGAACCTTAAAATCAGTGAGGTGGATGCGCTCAAGTGCGGGGAACCGGCCGTTGAGGGCACGACGCACTGCAGCATCGAGCGCATTCACTGGACCGTTACCTTCACCAACGGCCGAGACCCGCTCACCATCGACCCAGAGTTTGACTGTTGCTTCCGTAGTTACCTCGAGCCCTCCGTCGGGCAGAGCCGGACCCTCACGATGAAAACTTGAGACGCGATACTCCTCCACCTCGAAGAAGTCCTGCACCCAACCGGTGGCGCGGCGCATTCGGAGTTCGAGCGATGCATCGGCGGATTCGAACAGCCACCCTTCAGCCTCGAGTTGCTTGAGCTCGTCTGACAACGCGGCAACGGATGGATCATCAAGTTCGACACCAAATTCGTCGGCTTTCATCGCCATGCCGGCACGACCACCAAGATCGGAAACAAGCACGCGGGTGTGGTTGCCGACGATCGAGGGGTCGATGTGTTCGTAGGTTGCCCCGCCCGCACGACCAAGAGCTGACGTGTGTAGTCCACCCTTGTGTGCGAATGCCGACGCGCCAACAAAGGGGTCAGCCGGATGCGGCGGAAGATTCACGAGTTCAGCAACCCGATGGCTAACAATGGTGAGACGGTCCAGATGGCCTTCGGGGAGAGTCGCAACACCAAGTTTGAGCGTGAGATCGGGGATCACCGTCATGAGGTTGGCGTTGCCGGTGCGCTCGCCATACCCATTAATAGTTCCCTGTACCTGAGTGGCACCACCGACAACTGCGGCAATGGAGTTTGCCACCGCACATCCGGAATCGTTTTGCGTATGAATACCAACTGCTGTCGCACCTCCGACGAACGACACGACATCAGAAACAATGTGCTGGACCTCGTGCGGGAGCGATCCGCCGTTTGTATCGCAAAGAACAACGCAATCAGCACCGTTCACCATTGCCGCTTCGAGAACACGAAGTGCAAATTCTGCGTTGGCTTTGTACCCGTCGAAGAAATGTTCGGCATCAAAGAACACCCGCAGGCCTTCAGTCTTCAGAAATGCGACTGATTCGGCAACCATTGCGATGCCCTCATCAAGCGTGGTCCGAAGTGCTTCGGTGACGTGAAAGTCCCAACTCTTGCCAACGATGCACACCGTCGATGTTCCGGCGCCAACGAGCGCTGCGAGTGTTGGATCGACATCAACCTTTCCCGCCGGGCGACGGGTAGAACCAAACGCAACGAGTTCGGCATTGGTCAGTTTCAATTCTGAGGGCGCACGCCGAAAAAACTCTTCGTCCTTCGGATTGGCTTGGGGGTAGCCGCCTTCGATCCAGCGAACGCCGAGCCAATCAAGTTGTTCAGCGACTCGGAGTTTGTCCTCGACCGTGAGTGAGATGCCTTCGAACTGGGCGCCGTCACGCAGCGTCGTGTCGAAGATTTCGACCGACGAAGGCAACAACGGAAGTTCCGGCGTAGAACCGTTCTTAGTGGACATACTCCAACCAGTCCTCGTAACGGGGAACATGCCCACGTACCACGCGGCCGTATTCAGCAGCGATCGCCGAGGTCATCGGTCCAGGGCACGAAATCGGACGATCATCGACCGCGTTCACTGCCGAAACTTCGGCTGCAGTTCCGCACAGGAAGATTTCTTCTGACACGTAGAGGTCGGAACGAGTGAGGTAATCGACACGGAACTCATATCCGAGATCGCGACCAATTGTCATGACACTGTCCTGCGTGATGCCTTCAAGAGCACCAGCGGCGATCGGAGGCGTGATGAACACGCCGTCGCGGGCAACAAAAATGTTTTCGCCGGTGCACTCGCTTACGAAACCCTGAGGGTTCAGCATGATCGCTTCGTCGTAACCGCCCTTAAGCGCTTCGACCTTGGCCAACGATGAGTTGACATAGTTGCCAGTGGTCTTAGCCGCCGGGGGCATCGTGTTGTGATCGTGGCGAGTCCACGAAGAGATCTTGGTGCTGATGCCTTTGGTGAGGGCATCCTCGCCGAGGTAGGCCCCCCACGGCCAGCATGCGATGGCAACATCGACCGAACACGGAAGCGTGTTAAGTCCCATTTCGCCATAACCGAAATAGGCAATCGGGCGAATGTAGGCCGAAGGAAGACCAGAGGCCCTCACAACGTCTTTGGTCGCCTGCACCAAAACGTCGACGGAGTAGGGCATATCCATGCCAAGGATCTTCGCCGAGTTGTGCAGACGCTCCATATGTTCGGTGAGACGGAACACCGCAGGCCCCTTCGGGGTCTCATAGGCGCGAACTCCTTCAAACACACCCATGCCGTAATGAAGCGTGTGGGTGAGAACGTGAATTTTCGCATCGTCCCAATCGACGAGCGTTCCATTCATCCAAATCTTGTGGGTAGGCGTAATGGGCATTGCAGTGCCTCTCAGAGACGAGCGACGACAAGGTCGCCGATTTCGGTAGTGGAACCAGTAAGGGTCGCGGTGTCGGAACACGCGTTGCGGATTGCGGTAGCAGCTGCGTCTTCACCAAGGAATTCGAGCATCATCGCTGCCGAAAGAATTGCAGCAACGGGATTAGCTTTATTTTGACCAGCGATATCGGGTGCCGAACCATGAACTGGCTCGAACATCGACGGGCTCGTTCGGCTGGGATTGAGATTTCCCGATGAGGCAAAGCCAATACCGCCCGATACTGCGCCACCAAGATCGGTGAGGATGTCGCCGAACAAGTTGTCAGTAACGATGACGTCGTAACGCTTTGGATCTTCAACGAAGTAGATGCAGGCCGCATCAACATGGTTGTAGGCCGTGGCGACATCCGGATACTCAGTAGCGACCTCGTTAAAGGTTCGCTCCCAAAGATCTCCGGCAAATGTCAGCACGTTGGTTTTGTGTACAAGCGTGAGGTGCTTGCGGTCGCGACTACGAGCAAGTTCAAACGCATACCGAACACAACGCTCAACACCATGACGGGTATTGACAGAACCCTGTGTTGCGACCTCAAACGGAGTGTTCTTACGCAAGAACCCACCTTCGCCGGCATAGGTGCCTTCGGTATTTTCTCGGATCACAATGAAATCGTGTGAACCGTCGGGTGCAAGAAACGGACGCTGATTCACATAGAGGTCGAGATCGAAACGCATCTTCAGAAGAAGACCACGCTCAATGACGCCTGGTGGAACATCGGGGGTTCCGACTGCGCCAAGCAGGAGCGCATCGAGACTGCGCCACTCTTCAATCGTTGCATCATCAAGTACGACGCCGTCGCGCAGATAGCGAGCCCCACCGAGGTCGTAATCGACGCAATCAAGTTCAACGCCTGCGGCGCGAACGACAGTGAGTGCCACGGGGATGACCTCATGGCCGATTCCGTCTCCGGGGATGACTCCGATTCTGTGACTCACGTTGACTCCGATTGATTCCTGTGCAGATAAGGGCGGTACTGACAAATGTGGGACGAGACCTGTGCCGGAACGAGAAAGCCGCCCACCGGGGTGGACGGCCGAGGGCGCACACCGGATTCGGTGTGCGCTAGCGAATGATCACGATGGAGCGCGTGGGCTGTGGGCTCGGTGTGGACATGGCTCATGACTCTAGCCCGACCCCCTTCCGGTGCCCTAGGCGAGTTCCACGGGCGGCTTGTACGATGGGCCAATGGCCGACGTCCACCAGTTCACCCAACAGACCCACGACCGGCTGAGCGCCGAACACGAGCAGCTCACAACCCACGGTCGCGTCGATATTGCCCGCAAGATTCAGGCTGCCCGAGAAATGGGTGATCTCTCCGAAAATGGCGACTACCACGCCGCCAAAGAGGAGCAGGGCAAGATGGAGGCCCGAATCCGCCAACTCCAGGCACTCCTTCTCGATGCCGAAATTGTCGAGGCTGCCGATGGTTCTGCCGTCGTGGCTGGCGTGATCGTCAGCATTCGCTACGAAGGTGACGACGAGGTCGAGCGTCTTCTGGTCGGCTCGGTCGAAGAACGCGGCGAACTCGAAGTCCTCACCCCCGGATCACCGCTCGGCGTCGCCCTCATGGGCGCCAAGGTCGGTGACATCGTTGACTTCGAAGCTCCCGGTGGAGTCCTCAAGGTCGAGATCGTCGCGATCGAAGCCTGACGGCTTCACTGCCATGTCGCCCGCGCTGCCTGGATCCACGCCGTTCCTAACCCCGGGCCTTCCCGAGGGCCGCGCACTCGAACTACCTGGCCGGGGAACAACATGGATTCGCGAGGCAAAGGGCCCGCTCGGCGCGCCCACGTTGCTGCTTTTGCACGGGTGGACCGCAAATTCCGCGCTGAATTGGTTTGGGACCTACGAAACCCTGCAACGCGAGTTCAACGTCATCGCGATGGATCATCGAGGTCACGGCCAGGGAATACGAAGCCGCCGTCGCTTCAGGCTCGAAGACTGTGCTGATGATGCAGCCGCAGTACTTCAAGTTTTAGGCGTCAACCGTGCGATCGCCGTCGGTTATTCGATGGGTGGGCCAATTTCGCAGCTGCTGTGGAGACGGCACCCCAAAATGATCGAAGGACTTGTGTTCTGCGCGACTGCCGCACGATTCCGCGACCGTCGTGGCGAGCGTGCGCTCGGCGGAGTCGTGACAGGGCTTTCTTTTGCCACCCGAGTCGCACCATCTTCGGTGAACCGTCGCGTTTCCGAACGAGTTCTCATTTCGAAATACGACACCACGCCGTTAGGTATCTGGGCTCGCGAACATGCCCGCCAAAACGATCTACGGATCATGCTTGAAGCGGGTCACGATGTTGCGTCATTCGACGCACAAAATTGGATCGACACCGTTAACGTGCCCACCGCTGTGGTTCTCACGACTCGTGATGAAACGGTGCCACCTCACCGTCAAAAACAACTCGCAGACTCAATCACCAATGCCACCGTTTTCGAAGTCAGCGGTCGCCATGACATCTGTGCAACGCGACCTGAACGATTTGCCGACGTCCTGATGGTTGCTTGCCAAGATGTTGCTGCCCGACTCAGTTGAACTGGTCCCTGCGACAGCCGAAAAGACTTCTTAGTGATTCACCACGCGCCCGGCCGGAAACGGACCAAACTCAGCTACTGAACCGAACGCGACGGCCCAACACGTCTTCAAGCAGTCCTTTTCGATCTTCTGCGGTTTGCACTTCAAGGTCAGTATCAAATCCGTCTCGCTGCTGCAGCGCGATCACGACCTCGTCCGTATCTTGCTCCACGGATACGACTATGCGCTCAACTCTCCCCTTATGTGAGCGATCAAGCGCGATTGCAACCCGAAGAAGACCAGCCAGAATTTGGACCCGCTCCTGATCCTCGGGCCAGAGCCGGGCGAATTCTGGATGCTTTGGCTTCGGTGCGCTCTTACGGTGGTAGCGCGCGATCTGGGCGATCAATTCGATCTCGTGATCAGTGAAACCGGAAAGTCGATCTGAATGCCGAATCACGTAATAGCTGTGTTTGTGGTGCTCTGAGTGCGAAATCGACAAGCCGACATTCGCGAGGAGAGCCCCTGCTTCAAGTAATTCTCGCGAGTCGTCGCCAAGCCCGTGGAGCAACGCAGTTGCATCGAAAAGGTCTAGGGCAAAACCAGCTGCGCGCATTGAATGATCAACGTCGTCATCCATCGATTCGGCAAGATGGAGGACACTTCTCCGACGCAAATCGCGTAAATGGTGCAGGGTCGCGCCTCCTCGACGAGACAACGCGTCGAGGAGGACGCCTTCACGCAGCGCATTATCGGAAATCACGATCTCGTCGATGCCGAGATCTATAACAGCCTGCTCAAGGATGAGGGCACCAGCCAGAATGATGTCGGCTCGACTCGGATCCATTCCCGGAAGCGCTCTTCGTTCTTCCACCGAACTCGCGGCCATGAGCGACTTCACTGCGTTCTTTATCTCTTCGCTGGTCATAACGAAGTTATTCATCGTTCGAAGTGACGCAGTTCCTCGCTGAGAGTTCACAAGCGATGCAACCGTTTCGGCAGTTCCCGAGGAAGCAATAGCCACACCAAATCCGACTCGCTCAACCTCGCGGACCATTGGCGCAAGCACCGATCGGATGTGCCGGCGGCATGACTCGACCGCACCGGGATGCAATCGCTCGCCTCTGAAAAAGCGCCGGGTAAGGCGAATCGCGCCAAGTTTCAGGCTTCCTGCGGTAATCATCTCGCCCTGCTCGCCCACCAGGATCTCAGTGCTGCCCCCACCAATGTCAATGAGTACAAGGCGTTGATCAAAAACTGGTACCGCTTGCAGCACACCGATGTGAATAAGGCGAGCCTCTTCCACTCCAGCGATCACATCAACAACAACGCCGGCCTCGTCACGCGCTCTTTCGATAAAGACATCAGCGTTTTCAGCTTCACGAACGGCACTTGTCGCGACCGCTACGACATCTGCATCGTGAATCGCTGCAATCTTCACTAATCGCTTCAGCGCAAGAACGCCGCGATCGATCGCCTCATCCGAAAGTTCTTTCATGTCGCCCGAGCTAGAACCCAAACGCACCATTTCTTTTTCTCGGGCGATTACCTCAAATGCTGGTCCTACGAAATCGCCCGCAACGGAAACTTCACCCACTCGCGCGACAACCATATGGAACGAGTTGGTTCCGATATCAATTGCCGCGAGTGGACGGTTAGTCATGCGCCTGCGCCTCGAAGACCAACATTCACTTCAATCTGGCGAGCAGCAGTAACCACAAAAGCACCGTACCGCTTGCCCGGTTGTTTGGTGGTCCTCTCAATCGGCCCCGAAACACTCACAGCAGCGACGATACGACCTGCAGAATCACGAACTGGAGCCGAGACTGACGCGACGCCGGCCTCACGCTCTCCAACGCTCTGCACCCAGTCACTGGGTTCCGAGACACCAGCCACAAGCACACGTGCTGCCGAACCTGCTGAAAGGGGGAGGCGTGCTCCGAGAGGAACAATCGTTCGCAACCCATGAAGCGACTGCAATGCAGCAATACAAACTCGTTCTTCGCCGTCACGCACGAAGAGCTGAACACTTTCACCGGTTTCGTCCCGAAGCGTCGCCAACGGAACCGCCGCAGATGTTGCAAGTGGCCATGTCTCTGAGGCTGCTTGACCGAGTGACAACAATCGGGTGCCGAGCATGAATCGGCCATCTTCGTCGCGCCGCACGAGACCGTGCTGTTCAAGCGCAGTCGCCAGTCGATGCGCTGTGGCTCGCGGCAGCCCGGTGGCGACTACGAGTTCCGACAACGAACGGGGCTGGACCTCGAGCGCGGCGAGAACGTCAACCGCCTTGTCCAACACGCCGACACCGCCTACAGTGTTTCCCACGAAGCAAGATTACCGTCCCATTATGTGAGACGCAAACTGCGCCGTCCTGGGCCTACGTCATCGTCGGCCCCGGTCCATCTCCCGAACAGGAGCAGCACATGGCACCGAGAACCCTCTCGCAAAAACTTTGGGACGATCACATCGTGCATCGCGCCGATGGCGAACCCGATGTCCTCTACATCGACCTCCACCTTGTTCATGAGGTGACCTCGCCGC
>SYBH01000123.1 GCA_005787345.1 Actinomycetota bacterium | reverse complement strand
GGCCATGACCGCGGCGCCAAGGTCATCGCAACAGCGTTCGCTGACCTCGGCTTCGACGTCGACATGGGTCCGCTCTTCCAAACTCCGGCCGAAGCCGCTCGCGACGCGATTGAGAACGACGTCCACGTGGTTGGCATTTCGAGCCAGGCCGCCGGACACAAAACCCTCGTGCCCATGCTCATCGACGAGTTGAAGACGGCCGGTGCCAACAACATCCTTGTGGTGTGCGGTGGCGTTATTCCTCCACAGGATTACGACATGCTCACTAACGCTGGTGTTGCGGCAATCTTCGGGCCCGGAACCAACATCCCGACAGCGGCTCGCAAGGTGCTCGCCCTCATTGCCGAGAACAGTCCCAACTCGTGACCGAAGCCGCCGAGGACGCCGTCTCCCTCATCGAGGGGATCCGCTCCGGCGATCGGCGTTCTTTGGCCCGAGCGATCACATTCGCCGAATCGACCCGAGCAGAGCATCGCGTCATTGCTGATGCCGTGCTCGAAGCGATACTCCCATCGACCGGCAGTGCGGTGCGCATCGGAATCTCCGGACCCCCCGGTGTTGGAAAGTCAACATTCATCGAAGCGTTCGGCAAACACATCATCAACCAAGGGCACCAACTCGCGGTTCTTGCTGTCGATCCTTCAAGTCGCCGCACCGGTGGTTCGATCCTCGGCGATAAAACCCGCATGGGCGAACTTGTAAATCGCCCGGAAGCGTTTATTCGCCCCTCCCCCGGTGGCACGCAACTCGGTGGTGTTGCCCGACGCACTCGCGAAGCGATGTTGCTGTGCGAAGCAGCTGGTTTCGATGTCGTCGTTGTTGAGACAATTGGCGTCGGACAGTCCGAAGTCGCCGTGTCCGACATGGTTGATCTTTTCGCGCTTCTTGTTTCACCGGGTGGCGGCGATGAACTCCAGGGCATCAAGCGCGGCATCATGGAACTCGCTGACCTCGTCATCGTGAATAAAGCCGATGGCGACCTTGCCCCCGCTGCGGCCCGCACCAGAGGCGATTACGCAAGCGCTGTGCATCTACTGCGACCGAAGTGGAATGCGTGGTCCACCGAAGTGCTTGCGTGCTCGGCGCTCAACGGCATTGGGGTCGCGGAAGTTTGGGACGCAGTCATGTCGTTCACGGCAGCCGTCGCCGCCGACGGAGAACTCATAGAGGCAAGGTCAGCCCAGGCCACAGCATGGCTCTGGAGCGAAATCGGCGACACGCTGATTGATCGCTTTCGGTCTGACACAACAGTTGCGACTCTCCTCCCCACCATCGAGACGAGTGTCGCAGCGGGCCGAATTACTCCAGCGAAAGCAGCTCTAGAACTTCTTCAAGCATTTGGCACATCGAACAGGGAACGCTTGAGCAAGTAACTTTGGTTCCGTTGCGCTGTCGTTTGCGAAATTCGCCTTAGATGGCGTGTAGCCAAGGTTTCAACGACGAAGTTCCAGTACAAGACGCCAAACTGCTGACAGTCAAACGACTACGATCGTCCTCCAAATGGACGCTTCTGCAGAATCCCCCACTCCAGAGCACCCCGACGAAGAGCTCGCGTCTCTTCGCAGCGAGATAACTCGACTCCGTGGACTAGTTGGCCCTTCGGAGAAGTCGTACGAAGATCTGGAACGCGACGCCCGAGGCGCACGCGACGCTGCACGAAAAGCTGAATTGGAAACTGGTCGGCTTCGGGCACAAGTCATCGAACTAGAAAACGAAGTACGTCGCTGGCAGCGTGACTTCGTTTGGTTCCGCGATCGCGTCGTGCAAAAAGTCCCCATCGTTGGTCGAGTCTTCGCTCGTATCCGCCGAAAATGACGTCAACCACGCATTCGGGGAAGAACGAGATGACAACAGTCGACATCGTTGTGCTGGACGACAACGCCGGCCAATCCGATCTAGATGCTGCACTGAACTCATCTCTCGCCGATGTCGTGGTGCTCTCTGGGCCTAGGGGCGGCACAAATGAACGAGCTGTCGCGTTAATCGCTGTCGCTTTTAGCGATCCAGATGTCATGGTCACCTATTCCGACGAATCTTTCTACGACAAGCGGGGCCGGTACCTCTCGTCCGACTATAAGCCCGGGTGGTCTCCAGAAAGATTTCGCTCCCAGTTTTACGTCGGCAACGTTCTGGCAGTGCGACGAGCAAATGCCCTCACGGCTGTCCTGGACTCCTCTCTCGATGACTCTTTGCCATCAGTGCATGGGACTGCGCTCCGATGGGATCTCGTCCTACGGTTGACGGAGCGTGGGGGGAAAGTCGTTCATATCCCTGAGTCGCTCTTCGGAACGACAGTTATCGATCCGAGCGCACACCACGATCCGATTGACATGCTGGAGGCTGTAGCGGTCGTTCAGTCGCACTGTCGCCGAAGCCACATCAACGCTGATGTTCGCGTCTCAGAGCCAAGCGACACCCTGCACCTTTATCGTCGTCCACCAGAAACAACAAAGGTAAGTCTCATCATCCCGACCTGTGGATCGTCGGGAACGGTGTGGGGGCAAGAGCGAATATTCATCGTTGAACTGGTCGAATCAATTGTTCGACTCTCCACGTGGAAAAACATCGAATTCGTTGTCGTTGCTGACTCATCGACTCCGCCTGTTGTACGCCGCGCCCTTGAACAACTTTGTGGCAATCAACTTGTCTGGGTCAACTACGGCAAGCCTTTCAATTTCTCCGACAAAATCGCACAGGGACGTGCTGCATCAAGCGGTGACGTCCTACTGCTCCTCAACGACGATATGGAAGTCATTTCTGAGGACTTCATCGAGGAACTCGTTGGTCTCGCCCTCGAGCCAGGAGTGGGTGCCGTCGGCGCCCGACTCCTTCTTGCCGACGGCCGCATTCAACACATTGGTCACCGATACGCCGACGGAACCTTTCATCTTTTCGCTGGCTTCGACGGCGACTACACCGGGCCCCAAAATATGTGTCTCGTCACACGAGAATGCATCGGTGTTACCGCAGCCTGCCTTGCCGTTCGCGCTGAAATTTTCGACGAAGTGGGCGGAATGGCCCTTGACTTCCCCAACAACTTCAACGACGTCGACTTCGCGTTGCGGCTTCGAGATCGCGGCTTGCGCAACATCATTACGCCGCATGCGGTGCTCTTCCACTTCGAAAGCGTGACTCGAGACGGCACCGTTACCACAGAAGAAGCACATCTCTTGTTCTCTCGGTGGGGCGCGCAACTCACTGCGGACCCGTATTCAAACCCGAATCTTGAATCGGGTCGCATCGAGTGGATCGAAAAGGGCGCCCGCTAGCGGGACTTGAATATCGAAAGCAGACGTGCCGGAAGCGTTCGAACTCGCGCAGCGACCGCCTTCGAGATTCCA
Source organism: Actinomycetota bacterium (assembly GCA_005787345.1). Classification (GTDB taxonomy): domain Bacteria; phylum Actinomycetota; class Acidimicrobiia; order Acidimicrobiales; family Acidimicrobilacustridaceae; genus Acidimicrobilacustris. Next base: position 18,030 of record SYBH01000123.1, on the reverse strand, counting down.
GAAACACCATCGATGCGATAACGACCGACGACCATGCGCCATACCTTCATTAGTGGACTTCGTCGCCAAGGACCCCAATTAGCGGTTGCCACGACGCGATCGAGATGAGCACCCAGTTCCATGGCTGTCGCCTGCCATGTGAACTTCCGGCGGGAATACCGGTAACAACGATCTGAGGCGAGCTCCAGTTTCGAACGATCTCGTTGCCACTCTTCAAGAAGGAATATGGCATCGGCCAAATTCGATAGCAGAAAAGGAGTCGTTTCCGGATGAGCGCCGACGTCGAATGCCAAGCCAACAGTCCCGGAGGCATGGGCCTCAACGAGTGGAAGATTGAATCCCTCCCATCGGCTCGGCGAAATCAGAACATCAAGTTCAGAGAGGAAAACTGAACGCTCTTCATCAGACGCGTTTAGATGGCATTGCACTCCACGCTCTTCCCACCAAACCTTGTCTGACTCCTCGCCGCGTCCCATAATTGAAAATTGAAATCCAGGTCGACCTTGAAGCTCATCGATAATTGCCAAGTACTCATCGAGACCCTTGTAGAACGATTCTCCGGCGCCAAGTCGCATCAATGTCCCAACATGAAGGGCAGATCTTGTTTCTGCGTCGACTCCAAAAGCCTTCGGCCCATAATCGACAACATGATCACACCCCAACGGAACGACTTTCGCAGAAGGCCAAGCAAGCTCGTCACGAAGGAAAAAAGAACTTGTCACTACTTCATCGACAGATGGATACACCCTCTTTAACTTGTTGACCTTGATTTGCTCCCGCTCGAAAACGTCATGTTCGAACATGGTCGGAGTCGGATCACCATGTTCAAAGACAACTGTCGGAATCCACATCTCGAGTGCAGGAAGGACCTCGAAATACGGACTTGTCTGAGCGATGACGATTTTGATGTCATTCGCCTGGCAGTATTCGAAAATTGTCTGGGGCGAGGGTCGAAGCTCGACCACGTCTTGAGATGCGTAAAACTCGTCAACCTCGAGACAGCCAATGAACATCTTCCAACCAGCCTCGCCCATACGATCGGCAATTTCGCGTGCAACCACCGAGACGCCGTAACCACGCTTCATTACCGAACTGAGCATCAAGACGTTTTTCATAAGGAGATGCATTCCACGAACGAACTCCAGCGTCGAACAAAGAGCGCACGATCAGCCCAATTCTTTTCACCGGGCTCACGAGTTCCGTTTTCGACGTGGTAGATCGGTCCAACATGAACCGTGCGTATATCGAGCCCTACTCGTCGCAACCGTAGGCAATAGTCGATGTCCTGACATTCGGCGGCATACCGCTCGTCAAAGCCTCCCGACCGAGCGAAGAGGTCGCTCGGCGTCAGAAGAAATGCCCCCGTCGCAGCGGAAGACTCAATCGTGTCTCCCAAATGATGCACAGGCGGCTGTCCCGTGCCCGGGTGATAGGGAACGGCAAACAACTCAGGGGTTTGTAGAAACTCGACCCCAGCGTGCTGAACCGTTCCGTCTTCGAAGAGAAGAACGACGCCCACAGCCCCGAGTTGAGGATCTGCCGTAAGCGCCCGATATGCCTCAACCACGCCCTTCGGCCGTTCATCGATAAACACATCGTTGTTCATAAACAAAACCGTTGCGTAGTTCGCGTTCTCAAACAGGTCGTTGTTGCACCTCGAGAACTGGTACTGCATCCCTCGAGTGATTTCGACACCCTCTGGAGAGTTATCAAGAAGCGCCAAGGTTTCAGGATTCGTTGAACCTGTATCTCCCAGCAGGAGTTCTACAGCGATTCCATCTCGCTCGCATATCTCTTGAAGTTTTGTGAACCCCAACCAAAGTCGCTCTAAGAGTTCGGGTCGATCCTTGTGGAGAACGAGAATGGACAGTCCGGGGTTGGCAGATTTGGGCTCCAAATCACGTCGAGCCATAGTCACGCGAGCGGCACGCTCTGCATTGAACGAACGAGCATACGGATCAAGGTCAGGGAGAAGCCCTGCGAATTGCGCCATCGTGTGCTCAGCGACCGCGTTCTTCTAGCCATGTGGCGGGAAGCCGGAGCAGCCCACCTGGAGGTGACGACTCCGCCCGCACCCGAAACGAGAAGCCAAAATCACGCATAGCCTCGGCTCGCACCGTCGTTCCGCCATGCACCCGCACTCGACCTTCATAAATTCCGGGAGCAAGCAACAACGGATCAAATCGGCACCGAATTGTGTAGCCATGCGCCAGTGGGCCCGGCTGAGCCATCGGCAGGCTCATTTCCGTCTCGCCAACAACAACACCGGACTCGGTTTGAATCATCAAGGTATAAGTGTGCTCTTCAGAGGCAAGAACTTCAGGTAGAGCGATTCGCATGTTGATGGGCTGGCCCGTGACTCCGAATTCGACGGCATTACCGGAATCATCGACCATCTCCGATTCAGTCGCCTTCGCTGGGGTTGGAAGCAAACCAGCGGCCTCGGCGTCGATGCGAAGTCGCTCGGCTTCGACTGCATTCACTTCCCGTAGATAATTCGCGATCACGTCAGCAGGTTCGCCACTATCTCTGACAACTCCATGGTCCATCCACGTTACTTGGTCACAAAGATCGCCAATAACGCCGAGATTGTGCGAAACCAAGACGATCGTTACGCCCGAAGCTTTCAGACCTGCGAGGTGGTCGAGACAACGGCGCTGGAAATCTTCATCGCCAACAGCAATGACCTCGTCGACGAGAAGAATTTGCGGATCGACATGCACGGCGACAGAAAAGCCGAGCCGGACATACATGCCGCTCGAATAATGCTTGACCGGACTATCGATAAATGCTGTAAGGCCTGAGAAATCTACGATTCGATCGAAAATAGCATCGGTCTGCTTGCGGCTTAGTCCCAAGATTGATGCATTGAGATACACGTTCTCGCGGCCTGTGAGATCCGGGTGGAAACCAGCGCCCAACTCAAGGAGTGCTGAGATCCGACCACGAGTAACAACTGATCCTGATGTTGGAAAGTGAATACCCGCCATCATCCGCAACAAGGTTGATTTTCCGCAGCCGTTGTGACCGATCAAGCCAGCAACGCTCGCCTCGTTGATATCCAACGTGACATTTTGAACGGCCCAGAAATCCTCGTACTTTGGACGACCAAATTTGGTGAACAGCTGCTTCACGCTTCCGGGACGATCCGTGTATAACCGGAACCGCTTTGAAACATCCTGCACTTCGATCGCTTTCATTACCTCACAACTCCTGCGCGATGTCACGGGACTTGCGATTGAAGATCGCCAGGCCAAGCACAAACACAGCAAAAGACGCCAGCGGGACGACGACAAGCGATGTCGTACTCGGCATTGTCAATCCGTAGAAGATGTCGCGTGACCACTGCACATATTGGGCAATGGGACTCAACTCCAATATCCGTGCCAACGTCATGCTCTTCTCTTGAACAAGCGTGATCGGGTAAATGATCGGTGTGGCGTAAAACAGAACGTTCATTCCGATTGTCACTAAGTAATTCACATCGCGGTAGAACACGTTGTAGACGCTGAGGGCGAGTCCGACGCCTACCGAGAAAAGAGTGATGCAGAGTATGAGTAGTGGGAAAAATAGGAGCACCCAGCCCACGTTGCCAAGCAAAATCATGATGACAAGAAGAATTGCTGCTTCGATCATCGCCTGAAGCAACACCGTGATGGTGTTGGCTAAGGCCGGGCATGCTGGAGGGAAATACACCTTGTTCAGCAACGGTCCTGCCGATTGCAACGCGACGATTGCTCCCAAGACCGTGCCGTTGAAGAGGTTCCATACCCACAGTCCAGCGAATAGGTAAAGGGCGAAGACATCCGTACGGCCATTGCCAGCAAGCGGAGCTTTCGCACTAAAGAAATACCCGAAGACGAGCGTATAAACGGCCAGGATCGCGGCCGGATTGAGAAGTGACCAAAGCCAGCCAAGCAAACTCTTTTTGTACCGTGACCGCAGCTCACGCTGGGCGAGGTTGTAGGTCAGGTTCCGGTAGGCCCAGAGTTCGCTAACTGACTTCAACGCTTGGCTCTTCCACTCTTGGACTCTTCGGGAAAACAAAGGTGTGCTGAGGGAAAAAGGCTAGCAGCCCGGTTCCCGAAGTCACCGGACCGTCCAACCCTCGTTGGACGGTGTCCCAACAGGGCTTCGCTCGTAAAAGTAGGCCGGAACACCTTCGGGTCCGATGACCTCTGAGGGCGCGCTAAGGCACGAACCCTGCATTCGACGCGGAGTCACAAGGTGGCGAACATTGAACTTGTCGAGTACCGGATCGCAGGGGTTGACCGAAACCTCGATCATGTCGGCCTGCACAAGACGCACAACGGGAGCATTTGAAGATGCGTCGAAGGACCACACTGCTTGCGCATAGCGATTCCAAGCATTCTCGAATTCGCGATCTGGATCGATGAGTTCCCAAGCCGGAACATTCGGATACAAATTCACACCACTCAAGTTCTGCACGCCAGCGGTAGTGAGCAACGATGCAATGAAATAGGTTTCCCCAATCCACGCACCGGTCTCGCCTGGCTCATCCGCTATGGATCTGGCCATTGACGCGACTGCTGAGTCCCGAGTTTGGGATAACCCGTTGACTAACGGATTCACTGGGAGAGAGACGAGGAGCCCGAATGCGGCAATGAGACCCACAGATATGAGCGGACGCCAGAAGTACAAAGATGTGGCGCCAACAGCGACCAAAAGAGCCACGGCGATCATTTTATTTCCAACCGGAGCATCCGCTGCACGGAAGTCCTGAGCCAGACCTAGAACACCAGTTGCAGATGCCGCGACAAAAACGACACCAGCGAGCCTTCGAGCAAGAGTCGGAACTGGCAATCGTTCAAGCAATGTGCCAACTGAAACCAACAACACCAAGGACGTGAAACCGAGCCCGATCAACGCTCGCCGCTCAGGAACAATCGAAAGGAATGTCAACTTAGCGATGATAGAGGGAAGTCCCACAAACATCTGCGTTAGGAAAAGCGACATCGCAACGGTCGCAGCGATGATTACGCCACGAAGACGATCACCCAATGGAGCTATAAATCTCCAGACCAACGGGACTGCGACGAGCAGCGTGACGCCCAGTAGGAGAAACGAGGACCCCTCTGATTCATTCGGAAAAATCACACCGCGAAGGTTTGAGCCATTTGTTATGTAATTCAGCCCAAACCAACTCGAAAACAAATGACTCCAAGGAAGTTCTCCGCCGGACACGACTCGAGCTCCGGGGTAAACGGTTTGTGAGATCGCATTCATGGCTGGCGCACGAGTGACCAAATATGCTCCGATTGGAACGAGTGCAACACCACCAGTAATTGCTCCAGAAATGATGGTGGACCGAAACGTCGCCAAACCTTCTCGCCATCGAGGCCATAGCGCCCCAGCGGTGACGATTCCCACACCAATCCCTGCCGCAATCTGAAACGGTGGATAGATAGTCAAAGCGAAACATGACAAGAAATACGATGTCAGCAGCGCGAACACGACGAGCCTTCGACCAGATGATGTCACCGCGAGCAGAAGGCATGCCCCCGCAAATGCCATCCATCCAATAGAGCCAAAGGAGGAGCCCGTGTACCACCAATGCAAGAAGGGTGACCCATAAAAAGCTAAAGCTCCAACGACTGACCAGCGAAGCGAGCCAAGCACAACCAGCAAAAAAGCGTAAGTACCGAGAAGCAGGAACGCAGCTACTGACCACCAATCAAACGCGTAGGCGTTATCAATTGGAAGAATCCCATACGCCCAATGGTTCGGATGAAAGATTCTGGTCCAGTCAGCAACAGGCAAGTCGGAGAGCACAGACATGTCGTGTGAGCCCACTCCAATATCGCCATAACGCGGCAGGCCGTTTTCGACCTGTGAGATCACCATTGGGGTGTGAACAATCCACTCGTCAGATCGAATCGCGCGCGGAAGGCCTGCGATCACGGTGTCGTCGCTCCCTGCATCATTGGCGAGCAACGGACTCGAGGAACCCGAAATTCCAAGGGCAGTAAATACGAAAAGTGCAATCAGAACTGCTGCGGGAAAGATCAGGTAGCGCCGCTTTTGGCGCATGAAGGCCAGCATCGCTTGCGTTTGTGATTGGGTTCTCGACAAATACGAGCCGCTTGTCACTGCGGCGTCGGGACCACCTGATATCTGGTCATGGTCCGTCGTCACGGGGTAGACCGTAGTCCAGTGTCTTCATCGCTCTCGGATGCAATTTTGGCGGATCCGCGTTCGATTTGCCGGCGCAATTCGCTGCGCCCGAGGTAACGATCCGCGGAAATTCGATGCCGCGATGAAAGAGATGACGGCGCTACTTGCAGCGCGGAAATATACGAACGCAACCGACGAACAACGATCCTGAAATCCGGAGTCTGCCGCCGCCTAAGCGCTTCTCTGCATGCTGCACGCGCATACGAGCCTGTAATGAGCAAGTAGCGAGCGAACTCTCGGAACACTTCAGAGGCAGTTCCATGACGGATGATCAGCAGTAGACGGTTTCGCTCAATGTAGTGAGCTGCGGTTGCTGAGCCCTCGACGGTCGACGCAGAGTGAATATGACGAACAATGCTGGAGGGCTCGATAACAAACCGCCAGCCTCTCCCCTGGCCGCGAACGGCGAGGTCGGTGTCTTCGTAATAGAGGAAGAAGCTTTCCTCGAACAGACCAACATCGGCGAGGTGACTCGCCCTCAGCAAAACAGCAGCACCGCACCACGTACCGATCTCTTGCGATTCGTCATATTGACCTTGATCGACTTCATACAGACCTCGCTCATGACCAACCCATGAGCCATCAAGCCATGAACCTACGTTGTTCACAACATTGACTGGCTCTTGGTTAGCCGTGACAACAATCGAGGCTCGCTCTCCAGACGTAAATGCTCGCTCACTGTCATCTGACTCGTTCAGTGTGACGACACAACTCGCAAGCCCCTCAATTTCTAAGGTGATCACTGCCGACGCAATGGCACCGGCAGCCGCTCCAACGGGAATACGCACCACCGATCCATCAGAAAGCCATTCGAAGATGCCCGAGCGGTCTGAGGTGCGTCCGCCCCCCTTCGCCACGTGTGAGCGAGTAAAAACATCCTCACCGTTGTACAAAACGCCGCGAAGCATCGACAAAGGAGCCCTTTTGTCTCCTACGCCTCTGATTGCGACGCTCACCTCAACGAATCGATCAGCCAAAAGAATCTTTGGACAAACTGCCCCGATTCCGTTGTCAGTAGAGGCTCTTTCGACGAGTGGTGCAAGCCAGGTTGGCTCGACCAGCGCGTCGCTATTTACAAGAGCGACGTAATCGACTCCGTCGAGGACACGCATCGCAACGTTGTTTCCTGGGAAACCAAGGTTCTCACCATTCCTCATCGTGACGACCGAGGGAAATCGCCTCTCAATGTCCTCGAGGCTTCCATCAGTTGAACCGTTATCGACGCAGACAATCTGGAGACGATCCGTAGGCCATTGTGTTCTGGCAATGGCATCAACAGCATCAACGATGGTGCTACCTCCGTTGAAATTCAGGAGGATGACCCGAACAAATGGGAGGGTTTCCGACGACACCATGAGGGCTAAAGGTTAGACCGACCGGTTGAGATGTCCGCCGAGCCTCAGTTTCGGCGCTCTTTCGCTGCAATCACTGCAGCAGGCAGTGCTGAGCAATGGCTTCTCTTCGATAAAGCGACTCGAGACCTGCCCCAACCTCGGCGTACCCGAGATGCCTCGGAGCGGTACACCAGTTGTACTTCCACCCCTACTACCCGGCATGTCGCTAGCCCGTCGCCAACTCATCGCCAACTCATCGCCACAACAAACCTTTGTTGTTCGCTTAACGAAGTGAGGAGACAAGCCGCCGCAACGGTTCGCGGAAATCGGCCATTGTGTCGATGCCCGACAATCGAAGCGCTGCGTGGTCAAGTACAGAATTGATTGGCCGCGGCGCGGGTCGAGGTGGTTGCAGGTCAGCAGTAGATACAGGACGCACGCGATCAGGGTCTTGGCCGCTCGCAAGAAGTACTTCACGAGCAAATTCGTACCAACTCACTGGCCCGGCATTCGTCACATGAAAGGCACCCGTCCGACGCTCAACAACGAGTTGGGCAATCATTGCAGCAAGATCGTCGGCAAATGTGGGACACCCACGTTGGTCATCAACAAACGACAAGGTATCGTGTTCTGCGGCGAGACGAAGGATGGTCTTCACCATGTTTGGTCCATGAAAGCCACAGACCCACGAAGTACGAATAATCGAAGCGTTGTCTCCAAGTTCGCGCTCACCGGCAAGCTTTGACGCTCCGTAGACCGATTGTGGATTCGTTTGATCCCATTCGACATAGGCCGACTCTTTGGTGCCGTCGAAGACGTAGTCGGTCGAGATGTAATGCACTGCGGCATCAACGAGCCGAGACGCTTCGACAATAAAACGGGTTCCCATCGCATTGACGGCGAACGCACGGTCGGGATCGCTTTCGCACGCATCGACAGCAGTCCAAGCCGCGGAATGCACGATCGCATCGGGTTGGAACTCGACCACGGCGGCACGAACCGAATCGCGGCTGGTGATGTCAAGGGTTGCATGATCGAAACCAGCAACCTCATGACCACCGGCGTCAAAAACGCTTACGAGTTCGTGGCCGACCTGACCACCAGCGCCAGTGATGAGAACTCGCATGTCAGCGAGCCTTCAATGGTTCCCACCAGGCACGGTTGGCCCGGTACCACTCCACGGTTTCGGCAATAGCGACATCAAGGTCACGTGAAGGCTTCCAACCGAGAGCGTTGGCCTTTGAACAATCAATGGAATAACGACGATCGTGCCCCAAACGGTCTTGGACGTACTCGACCATTTCCTCGCCAACGCCCATGTTGGAAAGGACCATCGACGTGAGTTCACGGTTCGTGGTTTCGTTGCCACCGCCAATGTTGTAGATCTCGCCGATCGTTCCCTCACGAAGAACGGTATCGACACCAGCACAATTGTCGAGAACGTGGATCCAGTCGCGAATGTTCAGGCCATCGCCGTAAAGGGGCACTTTCTTGCCGTCGAGCAAGTTCGTCACGAACAGCGGAATGACTTTTTCGGGAAACTGGAACGGACCAAAGTTGTTCGAGGATCGCGTGACAATGACTGGCAATCCGTAGGTCTCCTGATACGAAAGCGCGATCAGATCGGAGCCGGCCTTCGACGATGAATAGGGCGAACGTGGCCCAAGTCGATCTGTTTCAACAAACGAGCCCTCATCGATCGATCCGTAGACCTCGTCGGTGGAGATGTGAAGGAAGCGTTCGACGCCGATAGTGCGAGCGACGTCACACATGACATTGGTGCCGAGGCAATTGGTGCGAACAAACGTGTCGGGATCGACGATTGATCGATCGACATGACTTTCAGCAGCGAAGTGGACCACCATGTCGTGACCGGCCATAGCGGCCGCGACTGCCTCGCGATCGCAAATATCGCCCTGCACAAATGAGTAGCGAGAGTCCTCGGCAACATCGGCAAGGCTCGAAAGATTGCCTGCATAGGTGAGCGCGTCGAACACCGTGACTTCGTCGTCAGAGTTCGCCAGCACGTGGCGGACATAGTTGGAGCCAATGAATCCGGCACCACCGGTGATGAACAACTTCATGGGATACCTCTCAGGGACGCAGGCGCCAGTGCGGCTGCCATTGCGATTCGATATCGGCTCGGGCCGGGTTTTTGCGATCACGATCAGACAGGATCGGATCGGCGACCCCCCAGTCGGCAGCGATCGCGGGATCGTCCCACGCCACACCCAATTCATCGGCGGGGTTGTAGTAGTTGTCAACGAGATAGGTGATCGTCATATCGCTAAGCGCTGCGAAGCCATGCGCCACGCCCGGAGGAATGAAAATACCGCGGTGGCTATGGCTACCGTCAGGCTGGCGCCCGAGATCAAGCCATTGGGTCGCTCCATCGGTGGGCGAATCGGTGCGAAGGTCGTGCAGGACGACTCGGGCGGTCCCGTAGGGCACGTACCAATAGTCGGCTTGATGCAAGTGATAGTGAAGCCCGACGACGGCACCCGCTTGGCGGTCGCCCCTGTTGCCCTGCAGCATCTCGCGACCCTGAGGGAACCATTCCCGACGGTAGGTCTCAACGAAGAATCCTCGCTCGTCACCGTGGATGTCGGGATCGACGACGAACACGCCTCGAATGAGTTCGGATTCGGTGATCTTTGCCATAGATGGGCGGGGCCTTCCGTCTTCGCCGAATGGTCAATGAACGCTAGCCGACCGTCCGCACAGCCCTAGGAAAGGTCTCGGCATCCCAGCAGCTGATGTGACCCAGGACCAGCGATGTTGAGGGCGTAGACACAAACTCGTTGGACCCCGGTTCCGATTCGTGGGGTTGCGAACGACCAGCCATGCGCCGAACCCAATCCCCACGGATTGCCAAGATCTGGTCGGTTCTGATTCGCGATGACCTCGAACCCGACGCCATTTACATAGATATGGACGATGTCAGGGCCGGCAGTATTCGGATCGATAGCCCAGCCGTTGAGCGAAACGGTTCCGTTGGAGATCGAAGCACCATCTATGTGGCCTATTGGGCTTCCCATTGGGACGACGACCGTGCGACAACCGAGAAGCGAGTGGTTTCCAAGTCCGACGTTGATCCCGTAAGCGCATACCGTCTGTCGTCCTTCGGGAGCCGGAAGAAGATTGTCAAAACCGTGGGCCGGACCGTAGGCCGGAAGACCACCGGCAATATCAGGACGATTCCCACTAGCGGTCAACGCATAGCCCTGGCCTTGCACATACACGTGCACGAGAATTGGAGACACGGTGTCGGGATCGACCGCCCAACCCGTCACCCGCAGTGATCCATTTTCATAGGTGACGGTATCGAGCGCTCCAAAAGGTGAGCCGCCCGCCACCTGCACCACCCGACAACCAAGTAGCGAGTGGTTTCCAACCCCAACGTTGATCCCGTACACGCAGACGGTATGTGCTCCCCCGCCGATCGAGACTGAGCCGCTGTATCCGCGTGAGGACCCGTAGCCGGGGAATCCAGCGGCGACGTCATTGCGGGTTCCATTGGCACGAATCGCCAATCGACCAATACCGTTGACGTAGACATGTACATCAATCGCTGCGGCGGTATCAGGGTCGACGACCCAACCGGTTACCGAAAGTGAACCGATGCCGCCAGTAGCAGTGTCGATGACACCCAAAGGCGAGCCACCCGGCAAGGCGACCGTGCGACAACCGAGTGATACCGAGCTTCCAGGCCCGATCGAATTGGCTGCACCCACACAAACCTGAACGTTGCCGCCAGTCGGTACCTGAATAGTCGCGCTGTAGCCGTGCAGATTGCCCAATCCATCTGGATTGCCGAGGTCGGGACGATCCTTATTTGCAGTGACGACGGTGTCTACGCCATTAACGCGAGCTACGACCTGTGTCGGTGTGATGCCATTGGGATCGATCGCCCAACCCGAAACTTCAATACGACCGGGACCGACAGCACGCGCAGTGTCGATAACCCCATACGGATCGCCACCAAGCGACTTACAACCCAACAAAGAATTGCCGCCCGAACCAACGTTGATTCCGAATGCGCAGACCTGTTTCGCCCCTAGGGGAATAGGGATGTCAGTGAAATACGCGTGAGCTCCACCAAAGCCGGGATAGGCCGCTGCAAGTCCGGGGAACTCGCCACTTGCGTCGAGGCGTCGACCGAGGCCGGGTTGACCATCAGGCCCGTAGACATAGACATCGACAGGAATCGGTTCTCGTGAATCGGGATCGATCGCCCAACCAAACACGTTTGCGTACGTGGGTTCCGGTACCGAGATCGAGTGCAAAATCCCGAATGGAGAACCACCGCTACCACCTGCGAGCGCCTGAAGAGACTTTTCGTCACAGCAAAAGTAGTTGTGATCAATTGCCGAGCCGATACCAGGAACTGGGGCTCCACCGTCTTGCCAAAAGGTCCACGAGCGCCACGGACTAGGAATCGATGGGTTCGAAACACCCCAACTTGCCAACCACAGGCGATAGGTGGATGCGATGTCCGCCGGGGCACCGTCACAACTATTCCAGTAATCGCTATTCGTATAGAGGATCGGAAGTTTGCCAGTCAATACATGAACCGTGCTTAACCATGTACGCATCCATTGAGCAAGTTGAGCTTGCGACATGTACCAGCACTTGTATGCAGGCGGCGACACACCGGATTTCCAATCCCCCGGATATTCAAGATCAAGCACGGCCGGGAGATCCATCGGACCTCCCATCCCACCCACAGAAGCGATCCGTGAAACAAACCAGTACGCCTCCGCTCTCGCGTCTGCATCGATCTCAGCGATAGTGGATCCGGCCGGGCGGGCAAAGTGGTAGGCGCCGCGATACATGCCACGCGAGCCCGCGCCCTCCCAGTTCCGCTGGAAATACGGATCTGTGTAGGTGGTCCCTTCGGAAGCCTTAATTATCGCGAAGCGAAACTGGGAACTAGGGACTGCTGGCCAATTGATGTTTCCCTGCCAATTCGAAACATCAACACCTTCGATGAGCGCGCTTGCAGGGGACGCAGTTACGGATGTTCCTACCAGCGCAAGCGCGAATGACGCGCAGACAAATGCAAGCGCCGCGATCACAACGCGAAAAAACCTCGACTCGATTGACGACGAGGTTGACGCACTCTCAGAAATCGGAGCATCGGGGGCGATATGCAAAGGAGCCATGAGGAAGATTCGGGATAGTGCCGAACCGAAATTCTACGGCGAGGAGGTTCATCCCTACCTTCACCCTGAAATCTGGCGTGAAATCGAGGTAAATGCTCTCTGTTCGGCCCTGAACTAGTCCAACTCGACGACGGAGTGATCGCCGATCATGAGCCGCGTTGCATGCGGCTCGCGTTGCGACTTCCGCACTTCCACTTGCTTGCCCACGAGTGAATCTGCGATGGAATGAATTCCCGTGATTCGTGACTGCTCAAGAATGACGGAGTTCCCGATAGTGCTGTCAGTAATTTCGCAGTCGAAATAGATTGACGCGTACGGGCCGATTGTACTGTCAACGATCTTTGCGCCTTCACCAATAATGACTGGGCCTCGAAGTTTCGAATTAATGACTTCAGCGCCAGCCTCGATGACAACAACTCCCTCGAGGACCGACGCGGAATCGACAGATCCACTGTTCGACGCGGTGAGCATGTCAAGCACAAGACGATTGCCTTCAAGGAGTGGTTCGAGTTTGCCGGTGTCTTTCCACCAGCCTTCAAGAACCTCATGCCGAACCCGGTGTCCGTTATCGATCAGCCACTGGATTGCGTCGGTGATCTCAAGTTCTCCGCGCGGCGAAGGTTCAATCGCGGCAACGGCATCGTGAATGTGGCGATCAAAGAGATAGACACCAACAAGCGCAAGATCTGACTTTGGTTCAAGCGGCTTCTCGACAAGTTGTGTCACTTCGCCGTCAGCACCGATTTCGGCGACACCAAAACGTTGAGGATCAGCAACACGAGCAAGCAGAATTTGCGCCGAGGGAACCTTCGCATCTTCAGCGCGTGACTCAGCATGATCAGCTTCAAAACTTTCGACGAACTCTGCAATGCCTTGGCGAAGAAGATTGTCGCCGAGATACATCACGAAGTCATCGCTACCCAGAAACTCTTGGGCAATCAGAACGCAATGAGCCAGTCCCAGAGGAGCATCTTGAGGTATATAGGTGACCTTTGCTCCCCAACGCGATCCATCGCCAACCGCCGCTTGGATTTCGGGTCCGGTGTCACCCGTGACGATACCGATCTCGGTGATGCCTGCCTCGACCATGTCTTCGATACCGAAAAACAGGATGGGCTTATTCGCAACCGGCACCAGTTGCTTAGCGCTGGTATGGGTAATCGGCCGCAGACGTGTGCCGGCCCCGCCGGAAAGAATGAGTCCCTTCACGGCGTTGTTTCTAGCAGGGGCCGGCTTTCGGGACCCCTTCCACATACCCGGGACTGAGTGCTCAACTCCCCGAAGATGAGCTAAACGGTTCGGCAGCCAAGGAGCACATTGCCCCCGGTCCCAGCGATCTCTATTCCGTAAATACAGACCCGCGCCGAGCCAGCAGCAACGGGAATCGAGAATGAATAACCGTGCGCCGGGCCGTACAGGGGCATGGTCCCGGCAAAGTCCGGACGATTGCCATTCGCAGATACGGCATACCCGACGCCGTTTACATAGACATGAACTGGAATCGAGGCAGCAGTATCGGGGTCAAACACCCATCCTGAACCGGTCACGTTTGCTCCCGATCGAGTCAGAGTGTCAATGACCCCAATTGGCGAACCTGTCGGCACCGTGGTCGTTCGACAACCAAGCAGTGTGTGTGCACCGACACCCACGTTGATGCCATAGGCGCAGACGTTGACTACCCCGCCAGGTGCTGGGAGGTCAACGACGAATCCATGGTCAGGTCCGTAGGCAGGAAGACCGCCACCGATGTCGGGTCGATTCGCATTTGCGGTGACTGCGTAGCCAACACCATTGACATAAATGTGAGTCGTAACCGCCGATGCAATATCTGGATCTACCACCCAGCCCACGACACTTACTCCGCCAAGACGCGCGGTGACGACATCAAGGGCTCCAAAGGGCGAGCCACCAGGAGAAGTAACAACCCGACAGCCAAGCGACCCGATTGGCAGCGTTCCAGTTGTAAGACATACGACATTCCGTCCACCGGTCACGTCGATAGATCCACTGAAACCGGTCGCCAACTCAATACCAGCCATACCTGCCTGGACATCTGGACGATCCACTGTCCGTGTCAGTCGAGATTTCACAACGCCATTCACCGAAATGATCGCAGTAGTCGAAGGGTCTCCCGGAATGACCGACCAACCCGAGACATCAACTGCCCCCGGGCGCACAACGACATCGTCGATAATTCCTCGCGGCGTTGAGGTCACAACAACGTCACGACAACCGAGTAGTGGGTTTCCTAGCGTTCCCCCAACATCAATGGCATAGGCGCAAACACGTTGATTCCCGACAGCCGAAGGCAATGTGATGTCAAAGCCCGTATTTCCCGGAGCACCTGAAAAGACAGCAGCGACATCGGATCGACTGCTACCGGTGGTCATTGCATGCCCAACTGCGCCGACATACACATGAATCGGCACAACGCCCGTCGTATCGCGATCCCACGCCCAACCCTTTAGGTTGATTGAACTGTTTCCAACGGTCACGGAATCAAGAACCCCGATGGGTGGCGCTCCCCCGCACTCGCCGCGGTACTGCGTTTTGTCACAAAGGTTTGCCTGACGTTCCCACACCATCGAGACGCGCGCATTCGTAGTCACCGGATGCGACCCGGTAATGCCGATGTCGTAACCAGTATCAACTTTCAACCAGATGCGGTACTCGCGACCGTTCGCGCGCACAACATAGAACGGTTTTGGCAACGGCGTAACGAAGTCGGGGCGCGCTGGATCGTACGTTAACGAGGTCCAGCCACGCGATCCTTGAGCGTTGGCAGGGTTGACATACCAACACGGAAGGTTTGAACCCAGACCAGCGACATCGCAGGTTCGGGAAGACATGCCGCCGCTCGTGTCGACGCCCAGGTCCTGAGCCGAATTGATTGCGCCTTCAAGGATCAGTTGCTGGTAGCGATTTTCGCATGGGGCCGTACTCCCCGAAGACCGACACCCAAACCATGCTCCCCAGGCGAAAGCCCGGCGGCGCTGCTCATTCGCATTCCAATATGGATCTCGAGATGCCTCACACCACCTTGAAGCGATGTGCGCAGCCGCTACGTTCGAAGCAGTCACCACATTGATTGCATCTGCAGCGGTGAGGTCCCATCCCCCGGCAGAATCGAACTGCCACAGCCCGATACCGGGGCTGAAGAAAGCGTTGACATACGGCCCGGTTGTTTGACCAAACGCAAAGAGGTTTACGTTCGATGCCCTGACGTTGACATTGTCCCAGCGGGAGAGCGCCATGGGTGAGGGAACTGGTCCACCAGCTTCGAAGTAGGTCGGCGCCATCATCATTACGGCTAATTCGAGAGACGAAAGGCCGCACTGCGAACTTGGGCCGGAAGTGGTTGTGCGGCTAGCTGCATCACGGATTGCGTCAAGGGGACCTTTACCGAACGTCAAACCAGACGTGGGCGACGCAACGACACCAGGGAGACAGCTCGTGGCGAAAAAGACAACCCCCAGAAAAAACCCTACGACAATGCCGCGGCGCAACATCCTGCGCCGGGCCATCAATCGCTTGGGGAATTTCAAGACGGACATACACACCTCAAAAAGACGCACGCGAAAACGTGCTCCTCCGCCTCAACCCAAGAGTACTCCCCGATCAGGCCTTTGCAACGCCACCCGGAATCGCCCCGATTGCCTGCGATTCGTTGTACCGAAAGATGCCGCCGGCGAAGCGAGGAAAGGGAAAAGATCGGGTTTTGATGCCAACTCCGCCCAACTCCTCGATCTGTGACCTCAATGCGTCAGTATCGAGAAGTCGGACATGCGTGGGATCAGACTTCTGGCCTGCGAGCTGCGGGGCAATCAGCAGAATCCGCCCACCCGGCTTCAAGTATCGCACATAGGAGACGAGCAGCTCTTGGCCCTCGTCGACGGTGGTGTGTTCCAAGACATGCGAAAACAAGATCGAGTCGAAGAGTCCCGGATCGAGATTGCGGAACTCGTCGGGCGTATAGGCCTCGAGCCCACGGGAACGGCAAACTTCAACTGACTTTTTGTTGTGATCTACCCCAACGCCATTTCCGTCGATGAATGCAAGGCATCGGCCGATCCCACAACCGACATCAAGCGTGCGCCCCAACTTCAGCCGGCGCAGGTTCCATCGATACGGATCTGGGACAAACCGCTTCCAACCTCGACCAGTTATGTGCTGCAGGCGATCGGTGTACCACTCGCCAGATGTGTCGCTATCCATCAGATTTCAATCGGCTCGTGTTCGATCGCTTCAACAAGAGCGCCTACGCCAAGGTCGGCCATACGTGAACGGCGGCGAAGCACTGCAGGGAACATCACCGCTACTGCAAGCAAACCGCCCAGAAGAAATCCAAGATCGACGCGCAGTTCAAGACCCTGAATCAGACTCATACAAACAATCGCACCGATGAGCCCAAGGCTCCAAGCAATCGCCGTCGTTCTGTGACCACCGAGTGCCATCAGTGCTTGCGCAAGGGTCAAGGCGATGATGAACACGCCGCTGCCCGCGGCAAGGAGAGCAAGCCCGCCTGCACTCATCGTGAAATCCTTGAAGAGGATTTTGCCAACGGTGGGCCCGAGAAGGAACGCGCCGATAGTTCCCGCAATCGCGATACCGATGACGAGAACCAGCAATTTCTCTAATCCACTCTTGAACTCATCTTTCTGCCCACTCCCTGCCAAGCCCGCGAGTTTGGGGAGGAGAACACCCTGGATGGCTCCGAACGCCAAAATCGGGATTCGAGCGATGAAAAATGCAGAGGCGAATCCGGTGACAATCACTTCGTCTTCCGGGCCATCCAGCAAATTCACTCCGAGCAAAGGCGAGTAGGCCAGTGCCTGCATAAAAACCGAGCCGGCAAGAAGCCAGCCCAAGTTCTTCGAAAGTTCCCCGAATGGAGCGTCGCTACCGGGCTGAAGGATCTGACGCTGTCCGCGAAGCGCAAGCGGCAGTGCAACCAGTGGGGCAAGGCCAATACACAGCGCATAAATTCCGGCGGAAGTCACACCAGCAACGACGAGCCCGATCACCATCACCAGACGAACGATCCCGTCGATCGCAATGATCTCTGCATAGGGACGGAATCGGCCCTCTCCTGCCAACACCCCACGGGAAAGATGCAAGAGGAAAAACGACACCAAACTCACAGCAAGGGCAACAGTGAAGAACTGATCTCCGTTGTAGATCTCTCGGGAAAGAATCGGTGAAAGCGCAACCGTCGCAATGATCAGAACAGCAGTGAGCCCGGCACCGAACTTGAACGCTTTGTGTACAAGTGGACGACTTCCATCACCCTGTGCGCGCCGGTGGGCACCTGCTCGACCGACCTCCTGTTCCATCGG
>SYBH01000122.1 GCA_005787345.1 Actinomycetota bacterium | reverse complement strand
TATCAAGAGTCGCGGGCTAGGCGAGAAGTGCGCGCTGCTCCCCGATGGTCGTGTCTCTGGCGGAACCGCGGGTCTCTCTATCGGTCACGTTTCTCCTGAAGCTGCCGAAGGCGGGCTCATTGGTTTGGTTCGAACAGGTGATTCCATCACCATCGATATTCCGGCCCGGTCGATCACGCTCGATGTTTCAGCGGCAGAACTCGCTGATCGTCATGCCCACGAAATCGCTCGCGGCGACGATGCATGGACGCCAACTAATCGTGATCGCACAGTTTCTCTTGCGCTTCAGGCCTACGCCGCAATGACGACATCGGCCGCACGCGGCGCCGTTCGTGATCTGTCTCAACTCCACCGCAACTAGAACTCGATGTGAATCACACGTCAGTGAATTGCTGGACGAGGCGTGACCGGTACAACTTTCCGGCATCGCTTCGGGGCAACTCGTCGACAATGAAGACTCGCTTTGGAGTGAGCTGTGACCCGATGGCCTCTCGGCAATGGTCGATCGTCGACGTGATCATCGCATCGGTGTCGGCACCATCAGAGATCACGATTGCTGCGGCGACGATTTCACCGAAGTCGTCATCGGGGAGCCCAAAGGCGGCACCATCGATGACGCCAGGAGCCGCAGCGAGTGCCTCATCGATGCGGGCCGGATAGATATTCACCCCACCGCTATTGATGCACTCGGCTGTTCGGCCTGAAAGGTAGAGATAGCCGTCGGCATCGATATGGCCGCGGTCGCCGACCGTGTACCAATCGCCGGTTTCGTCGTAGGTCGTGGCGGTCTTTTCTGGATCTCCGTGATAGCGAAACTTCGAAGCGCTAAAGAACCACACGGTTCCGACTTCATCGGCATCGGCGGCGGAGCGATCGTCGCGACGAATGCGAATGCGTTCGGGATCGACGCGTCCCACGCTGCCTGGGTGAGCGAGCCACTCCTGCGGGGTAATCCATGTACCAGGACCTTCGCTGGCGGCGTAGATCTCGTGAATCACTGGCCCAAACCACTCGAACATCGATTGTTTCGTGGCGACGGTGCAAGGGCCGGCACCATGGAGAACAAATCGAAGCGTCGAGACATCGAATGAGTCGCGATCAGGAACCGCCAGCATGCGATTGAACATGGTGGGAACAAAAAAGGCATGTGTGATCGAATTGTTGGTGATGAGTTCAAGGGCCTGACGTGGTTCGAATCGATCCATGAGCACAACGGTGACGCCAGCACCCAGAGGCCATTCCAAACACAATCGGCTCGGGCCAGAGTGGTAGAGCGGCGCAGTGCAAAGCATTGAGTCGCCGTTGTCGCCGTCCATTCCAAACATGGCAATCATCGCAGTGCCAGCAGCGGCGGCGGACGCGGAAGGTTGGGGGTCGTGGCGAACGCCTTTCGGGCGACCGGTGGTTCCTGAGGTGTAGATCATCTGCGTGCCGCGAGGACGTTCCGGTGCAGGCGCAGAAACTGACGAGAGCGTGTCGTCCCACGAAATAAAGCCATCAATTGGTCCACCAATTGCGATTCGAAGCAGGAGCGAATCAGGAGCACCTTGAGCTTGATGTGAAAAGACTGATTCCGCGACGAGTGCTTTGGCGCCAGAATCTTCGAGCACGTACTGGACGTCGTCTGCTTCAAGATGCCAATTCACAGGAAGCAACGTGACCCCAGCACGTAGCGCTGCTTCGTAGGTAACCATCCATTCCGGTCGGTTACGGCAAAGCAACGCAATAACGTCGCCAGATACCAGGCCGGCGGCGGCGAGCGAGGCCGCGACGGCATCAACCTCGTGATCAAGTTGGCCGAATGTCATCACGCTTCCGTCAGTGGTGATGATGGCGGGACGATCGGGATCTCGTTGTGAAATTGCGGCGATCTCTCGACCGATGCTGTGGAGTTTCTCGTCGATCACGTTGATCCTGGTGCGCTGGGAGAACTGTGGTGAGAGTGATGGTACGTCGGCTTTTATGTTCAGGAACTTCGAAGGCAATCGAAAACAACAAAGGCCCCGCCGAAGCGGGGCCTTTGTACTGCAGAACTGAAGTTGATCAGGAGAGACGCTCGATGATCATCGCCATGCCTTGGCCGCCACCGATGCACATGGATTCCATGCCGATGGTGCCGCCGGTGTCCTCAAGGCCGTTGAGGAGCGTGGCCATGATGCGGGCGCCGGTCATGCCGAAGGGGTGTCCGAGGGCGATAGCGCCGCCGTTCACGTTGAGCTTGTCCCAGCTGATGCCGAGGTGCTTGGCCGACGGAACGACCTGTGCAGCAAATGCTTCATTGATTTCAACGAGGTCGATGTCGTTGATGCTCATCCCGGCGCGAGCCATTGCCTGACGGCACGCCTCGACTGGACCAAGGCCCATGATCTCGGGATCGATCGCGCTCACGCCCGAGGAGATGATCCGGGCGATCGGGGTAAGGCCGAGTTCCTTGGCCTTGGTGTCGCTCATAACGATGACAGCGGCAGCGCCGTCGTTCAGCGGGCAAGCGTTGCCGGCCGTGACAGTTCCATCGGGGCGGAACACCGGCTTGAGCTCAGCAAGCTTCTCTTTTGTGGTTCCGGCGCGAATGCCATCGTCTTGCTTGACGACAATGGCGTTGCCATCGGCGTCGACAGTGTGGATCGGGGTGATCTCACGTTCAAAGAAGCCACGCTCAAGCGCTGCGGTTGCACGCTGCTGTGACTGGGCGGCGAATTCGTCCTGCTCTTCACGAGAGACGTTTTCGAACTGTGCAACGTTCTCGGCGGTCTGGCCCATGCCGAGGTAGTAGTCGGAGATGCCACCGTCGAAGGCGGTCCAGACCGGAGCGCCGCCGGTGGCGCGCTCGGCGGTACGAGCCTCGGCTGCAGCCATCAACGGGTTATGCGTGCCGGGAAGGCCGTCGGACATTCCGAGACCAAATTGGCTCACGGTTTCAACGCCAGCAGAGATGAAAATGTCTCCTTCGCCAGCCTTGATTGCGTGTGCAGCCATGCGAATGGTCTGGAGTGATGACGAGCAGTAACGGTTGACGGTGACGCCGGGGATATGGCCCATGCCGGCGAGTTCAGAAACAACGCGGGCGATGTTGTAGCCCTGAGCACCTGCAGGCTGCGCGCAACCAAGCATGATGTCTTCGACGAGAGACGGGTCGAGTGCCGGCACCTTGTCGAGTGCGGCGCGGATGATCGTCGCGGCGAGGTCGTCAGGGCGAACCTGTGTGAGCGAACCCTTGTGGGCGCGACCGATTGGTGAACGGGCGGTCGAAACGATGACTGCTTCGGGCATGACGGCTCCTTGATGCACGGAACGCCGGAAGGCTCCGGCGGGCAGGGCCTGATCGGGCCCTTGGTCGGAATTGTCTATCGCAAGGAACCTACTGAGCGGTAACTATCCGGCGAGAAGGCGTGCGGGAGGCGGAAGCGTGGGGTAGAACCGTCTTCATCCGTCTCCCCGAAAGGCCTCGATCGCTCACTGCGGTCGAAGGGCCGAGGTGAATCCAATGGCACTTGATCTGCGCACCTTGCTTGACCCGAACACGACTGCGGTCGTTACCTCCGAGTGCCAGAACGGAGTCCTGGGGCCTGAGACCTCCTTGCCGGAACTCGCAGCCGCCGCTCGGGTCCAGGCCATACCGAATGGAGCTCGCCTGTTGCACGCCGCGCGCGTTGCCGGGGTTCAGGTTGTGCACGCGGTGTTCTGGCGTCGTCCCGACTACCGCGGCGGCAACACCAATGGACGCTTGTTCGTCGCAATGCAGAAACACGGTGCAGTGGCGATGGAGCCGGGCAGTCATTTGGCGATGCCAATCGAAGAGTTCAGTCATTCTCCAAGCGACATGATCTTGGGCCGTTACCACGGACTCGATCCCATGGGCGGAACCGATCTTGACCCAGTGCTTCGAAACCTTGGAGTGAAGACCGTCGTCGTAGTCGGGGTTTCCGTGAACGTCGCGCTGTTGGGTCTGTCGATTGGATTGGTGAATAACGGCTACCAGGTTGTGGTGCCGCGAGATGCGGTGGCTGGAGTTCCTGCCGATTACTCCGAAACGTTGCTTGACAACACCTACCAGATGATTTCGACAGTGGTTACCACTGACGATGTCATTAACGCATGGTCGTGAAACACGAGTTGTCGAGGATCTTGCAGTGATATCTGAGGTGAACTCTGACGCGACCCGATCGCTTGGTCGGCGTGGTGAAGCCACACGCCAAAAGTTCCTTGAGGCAGTTGAAACCCTCCTCGAAGAAGGTACGTACCGCGAATTGACGGTTGCCGATATCGCTCGCCACGCCGGAACTTCCCCCGCGACCTTCTACCAGTACTTCAGCGCTGCTGAAGATGCAGTGTTGGCACTAGCCAGTGCAACTGTCGATGTTGCAGGTCCAGAACTTGCCCGCCGTATCGAAGGTAGTGATTGGTCTGAACGAAGCGGCTGGAAATCCTCCCTTGGCGTTGCCGATGCGTTCATCGAGTTATGGAATGGACATCGATCGGTTCTTCGTTTGATTGACCTTGCAACTGATGAAGGCGATCAACGATTCCGAGATGTCCGTACCCGACTTCTTGGTGCACCCGCGAATGCGTTCGTTGCGGTCTTGCGCAATCGGCCCGACCGACGAGTCGTCGACCCGTTGGCTGATGCAGGGGTTCTTGTTTCCATGCTGGCTCACGTATCGGCCCACATCGATGGCCTGCAATCTTGGGGAGCTGATGGTGATGAATTGCGTCGCAGTATGGCGAGAGTTGTTTTCCTGACCCTTACCGGTCATTCGCCGCCTGGAGATTGAGCATCGTCTGATCGGGCGCGATCGGCGATTGATCCACGACGGAAGAGGGCCCAAAGGCACAGACCCGAGGCCGCAGCAATCGCAAGAACGATGAGTGGCCACGGTGTGGACGAAGCAAAGGTGGCCTCAGGGATCAACGACATCTCTCCACGCTAGAGCGTGCTGTGCTGGTCACGGTGACGCGTGGACGGTACCTTTCGACACGTAACAAAACGCAAACTGTCGACTCGAGGCTGCACGATGAAAATTTCTGTCGGTTTACCTACACATCATGTGGACTCGCTGGACGAGTGGTGTACGGCAGAGGCCATTACCGAAATGTCGCAGGCCTGCGAAGCCGCTGGGGCTGATGCTGTCTTTGTTACTGATCACCCGGCACCAGATGTGAAGTTCCTTGCCAAGGGTGGCCATCATGCGCTCGACCCGTTTGTTGCCCTCACGGTGGCCTCTGTGGCGACGTCGAAACTTCGACTGCACTTCAATTTGGCGATCCTCGCGTATCGGAACCCTTTCATCTCGGCCAAGGCAATTGCCACGCTCGATTTGATCTCAAATGGTCGAGTCATTCTCGGAACTGGTGCCGGCTATCTCGCCCCTGAATTCGCGGCAGTGGGCGGAGATTTCGACAGCCGTAATGACGTGACTGACGAAGCCATCCGAGCGATGCGCGCGGTGTGGTCAGGTGAACCGGTCACGATGGCTGGTCTCCACTTCGACGCTGTCGACACCATTGCGCTTCCACTTCCCGTGCAACAGCCATCTCCACCCATTTGGATCGGCGGAAATTCCAATCGGGCGATTCGGCGTTCGGTGGAACTGGCCGATGGTTGGAATCCGATGCCAAGTCCGGCGCAAGCAAGTCGGATGCTTCGCACGCCTCCGATCGAAACGATTGAGGATCTCGAGCGTCGAATTGGCGACTTGTACGTAGCGAGCGAAAAGGCCGGCCGCGAGGTTCCCCCTGAAGTGATCTTTACCCCAATCGGATACGCGCACTTCAGTGGCGCGTTCCCAGACGCCGCGCAATTTGTCGATGACGTTGCTGCCTACTCTGCGATCGGAGTGAGCACACTGACAATCAATCTTCCAGGCAAGACTCGCGCAGAGTTCATTGAGAGCGTTGAATGGCTCGGTGCTGAAGTCATCTCCAACATTGATTCGTGAGCGGTTGTGACTGACATTGATCGCGCGGTCGCCGTGCTTCGGTCGGGCGGCCTCGTCGCATTTCCAACCGAAACGGTGTACGGCCTTGGAGCCGACGCGTCCAACGATACCGCTGTTCGCCGGGTATTCGAAGTTAAGGGGCGTCCGAACGATCATCCACTGATCGTTCACCTTTCCGACGTTTCGCAACTTGATGGCTGGGCGGCGAATGTCAGTGCGAATGCGAAACTCCTTGCCGACGCGTTCTGGCCCGGTCCGCTCACGCTGCTTCTCGAACGTTCCTCATCAGTTTCTCCTGCAGTGACCGGCGGTCGACCAACGGTTGGGCTTCGAGTGCCCGATCATCCGGTTGCATTGGAGTTGCTTCGATCCTTCGGCGGCGGAATTGCTGCGCCTTCTGCAAATCGGTTTGGCCGTGTGAGTCCTACGACTGCAGCGCATGTGGTTGCCGATCTCGGAAGCGATGTCGATGTTGTTCTCGATGGTGGGCCGTGTCGCGTTGGTGTCGAATCGACGATCGTTGATCTCACGACTGACCGCCCGCTTGTGCTCCGCTCCGGGGGAGTCTCTGCCGAACGTTTGGAGGAGGTCCTCGGGCATCGCGTTGACATCTATGTGAGTACGGAGCCTTCGACGGGAGGGGCGCGCGCCCCGGGAATGCTTGAAGCGCACTACGCACCAAATGCACGCGTGGTGCTCTGCGCGGAACACGAGATCGCAGAGGTGTTGATCGAGGTTCTCGGTTTCGCCACTGGTCCGGTTGGTCTTCTGGCGGGGAGTGCTTTGGTGGGGCTTCCCAAAGACATCGTTGAACTGGAACCGGCAGGAACTGCCGATGACTACGCCGCGGTGTTGTACTCGCGCTTGCGTCAGGCCGACAGGCTTGGCCTTAGTGTTCTTGTGTGTGTTCCGCCGCCGGAAGTTGGTGTGGGTGTTGCCGTCAACGATCGACTACGTCGCGCTGCGGCATCGTAGAAAAGCGAATCACACAATTGTGATTGAGCGGTATTCCCACCCGGTGTGACCAGCAATGGGGTTCGGCGTGATCTCTCCGGTTTGCACTTGTCCATTGGCATCGATGCAACGCACTGCGATTTCGTGTTCGCCCTTTTTGGCATTCCAGTCGTAGTACCACTGTCGCCACACACCGCCGGAGAGCGAATCTCCAAGTGTTGCGCGGCGCCATACGCCATCGATAAGAACCTCGACTGCTGCGACGCCTGTATTGGGGGCCCAAGCGACGCCGGCGAGAGTGACAATGCCCTCGGGTTGGCGTGCTCCGTTTCGGGGAACATCGATTCGTGAAGACATCTTGATTGGGCCGTCCTTTGCCCAACCCTGTTGAATCCAATAGCCGTTGAATGAGTCCCATTCGGTAAGTTCGATCGATCGCAACCATTTGGTTGATGAGACGTACCCGTAAAGCCCTTCAACAACTATGCGCGCGGGGAAACCATTGTCGAGCGGAAGCGGTACGCCGTTCATTCCAATTGCGACAAGAGACGAACGTCCATCGAATGCTGCGCTCGTTGGAAAGCCAGCGTTGTATCCATCAACCGAAGTTCCAACGATTTGTTCGCCCGAAGGTTCCACCCCAGCGCGCTCGAGCAGCGTGCGTAACTCGACTCCTTGCCACATCGCAGTGCCGATCAGTGTGCCGCCGACTCGGTTGGAAACACACGCGAGCGTGATCGGAGCTTCAACCTGTGGCATTGCCAGCAACTCGTCGTAACTGATGGAAAACGGCGTTCGGACATTGCCCTTGATCTCGAGTCGCCAGTTCGCGAGGTCCACCCTGGGGACGCTCAATGCAGTGTCGATACGAAAGAAGTCGTCGTTGGGAGTCATCAGAGGCGTAATGCCCTCGATGTTGAGATTGGGCGTGGACGCTAACGAACGAAGTTGTGGCGGCAAGGTGGCGACAGGAGTGGGCAGAGCGGGGTTATTGGCGGCCACCGCACTGCCGCCGCCTGAACCGCCTGAACCACCTGAGGAAAGAGCCTTCGCCCCTGTCGCAACGATCGCTGTGCCAGCAGCGGCAATACCCGCCCAGCGCAGAAACGAACGCCGAGTACCGGCAACTCGCCGATTGCTCTCGGGTGTCGATTCCTCGGCTGTTGGCTGCTCGTCCATGGGTTCATTCAACTCCGTCTCCGACCTTGTGCACCGGTCGGGGTGGCGAGAATACGTATGCCCTCGATTTTCGCCCGAATTTCGGGACCGAACTCCTTAGTTCTGGCGGTGACGAGCATTCATCAGTCGAACCGTGCCGGTCTTGGAGCGGATCACAAGCGACTGCGTTGAAACAAAGCCGGCACTGACGTGAACGCCCTTGAGGAGTTCGCCGTCGGTGATGCCGGTGGCTGCGAAGAAACAGTTATTGCCGGCAACGAGGTCGTCGGTGGAAAGCACCTTGCTGAGGTCGTAGCCAGCGGCAATGGCTGCGTTGCGCTCGGCGTCGTCGCGCGGCCAGAGGCGACCCTGCAGTTCGCCGCCCATGCCCTTGAGGGCTGCTGCGGCGATGACGCCTTCAGGGGTGCCGCCGATACCGAACATGATGTCGGCGCCAGAATCGGGCCATGCCGTCGTGATCGCGCCAGCAACGTCGCCATCGGGAATGAGTCGAATGCGGGCACCGGCTTCGCGAATTTCGGCAACGAGGTCATCGTGGCGGTCGCGGTCAAGAACAACAGCGGTGACGTCGCGAATGTCGATGCGCTTTGCCTTCGCAACTGTTTTGAGGTTTTCGGTTGCGGAGAGTTCAATGCTGCACATCCCCACGAGTTCTGGGCCCACAGCAAGCTTGTCCATGTAAACGCACGGGCCGGGGTCGAACATCGAACCCTTTTCTGAAAGGGCAATGACGGCGAGTGCATTCCCGCGGCCCTTTGAGGTCAGGCTGGTGCCGTCGATTGGGTCGACTGCGATATCGCATTCAGGAGGTGAGCCATCGCCGATGCGCTCACCGTTGTAGAGCATCGGAGCTTCGTCCTTTTCGCCCTCGCCGATAATCACGGTGCCATCCATGGAAACGTTCCGGAGGGCAAGGCGCATGGCATCGACGGCTGCGCCGTCGGCGCCTTCCTTGTCGCCACGGCCCATCCAACGGCTGGCGGCGAGGGCAGCGGCCTCGGTCACACGGACGAGATCGAGGGCGATGTTGCGGTCAAGGGGCACGTCGGTCATGGGGGCAGACGATACTGCCTCGGCCCCGCCCGACAGGATCCTCAGACAGGCAGGGCGATACTCTCAGTTGGTGGTGGCACTGGCTGAACTTGAGATCTTCTGCTCTCGTCCTCACGCGCCCACCCGAAGGGTTGCCCTTGGAATTAGCCACCTTCCCTGCGAGCCATCCCCAGGGTTTGGCGGAGTCCTCCTCGGAGGGGTTGTGGCCCGCTTTGCAGCGGAGATCGACCCGGACATGGTTCCTGACCTTGAAGCGCTCACTCACGAACTTGAAGCCGGTCGACGCGTTTCCCAGCCCCGGCTTCGATTCCGCTTGCAGGTGGACACTGTTGGGCTTGATGCTGTGACTCACCGGTTGGTTGAGAACGGTGAGTCGCTCGCGTTTGAATTTGATGAGCGAGGTGCGCCAGAGCAGCACATTCTTGGAGCCGCGTATTCGGCTGGTTCACTTGCGCCGTCGGCGCGTCGGCCGGTCATGGCCATCATTCGGCGCGCTATTTCTTGGGGCGGCCCAGTAGGACCCGAACTCATTGCATCGCTCAGCGGTTTTCGTAGCGGCGTCACCGGTTCGAGAAGCGCAGTTGGCGATCCGGTGAAGTGGGCGTTGGATCGTCTTGGTTTTGCACGCGGATCAAACGCGCCGTCATCGCGCGACGTGCAACGTAATTATCGCGAACGTTTGCGCGAGGTTCATCCCGATCATGGTGCCGAGGTCGCTGGGGCGGCTCAGCGAATCGCAGAACTCTCCGAGGCTCGTCGTATTCTCATCGGCCGATGAGTCCTGCGGGCGCACTTCTTCTCGCGTCAGGTGCTGGTGCCGACCGAATCCATCACACGTTGTGCGCTTTTGCCGAGGTACTGAGGGTCGATCTTTTTCCGCTCTCGACGTTCCGTGCCTTGCGTTAATCGCCCGAGATGCTTACTGGTCGGGTTCCTGGTCCGAAGGGTTGAGATCCTCGAGCTCGCGACGTGCCGTCTCCGGGAACCAGATCAACACGACCACAACGAGCAACGCTGGAGCGATTGCGACGATCGCCATCGCTTGACCGAGTCCGCCTAACTGGTCTGCCAACCAACCGACAGAGAGCAGACCAAGGCTGCTTCCGGTCACCGCCACAACCTGGAGGCCGCCGTTCGCAGTTCCGCGTTGGCTTGTCGGAAACAGTTCGGGCCCATAGACCGCAAGCGCCGGTATCGCGACGGCGCCGATAACTGCAGCAGCAACCGATGCCATCCACAACGGCCAGCCCCATGAGAGATACGACACCACGGTGAACAACACGCCTCCGGCAATACCGATCGCGCCAATGATGCGTCGTCCGTGACGGTCGGCCAACTTTCCGCCAACAACGATGCCGATTCCACCTGGTGTGTTCGTCGCAAGAACGAAGACGGCGATGAGAATGCCGGAGAATCCGCGTTCTGTTCGAAGGAACTCGTTGAGGAACTGGGCCGCAGGGGCGAGGAAGAGTGACCAAAGAAATGCGCCAGTTGCCAACAATGCGAATCGTCGCCAATGAATCCGATCCTTGAGTCTGGGTCCGCTTGCTGCGGCCACTCTGCGCTGGCGAGATTCAAATCGTTTCGTTTCCGGGAGTCGACGGGCCATCTTGAGGCATGGATAGATGGCAATCAGTGGAACGAGATAGGCAACGCGCCATGCGGCCAGTGCTGCATCGACATAGACAAGGTTCAGGACACACAATCCTGCGCCAAGTGCTGCGGCCATTGTGACCACAGAAACAGCGAACGCGCGGGTGCCTGCTGGCATTTCCTCGGCAGCCATGACTGCGATGAGGATGACGACAACGGTCGAAAGCGATCTCGCGAACGTTTGGGATACCCCAAGCCACACCATTCCAGTCGATACGGCGCCGACGGCGGTGATGAGGCATGAGCCGATCAGTGCACCAACGAGAACGCGTTTGCGTCCATGCTTGTCAGCGAGTGCAACGATGCCGAGAGAGAAAAGTACGCCGATACGCACAATCGCGAGAAGTGTTCCTTGTTCACCTGTGCCCGCGCCGAATTGATCGGCGGCGTAGGTGAGGGTTTGAGTAATGAGTGTGCCCAAGTAGCCACTGACGACGGCAAAAGCGCAAAGGACGGAGAGCACCGTTGCCGCACGTGCATCGAGTGCTTCAGGCGGCGCCCACCAGGGTTGGTGCTGCTCTGCGCGTGGAGGTCGGCGAAGATGGTGACGAAGCGCAGGTCGAAAGAGGATTCCCCACACCGGTACTGCAAGTCGGTAGGTGACAATTTCGTCGACGATGGTGTGACCTTCAGTATCGACACTGAGTTCGACATTCCGTTGCCATTCGTGGAACGGCCCGACATGTGCTTCGAAGGTCGACGAAGTTGAAGTCTCGTGAGTTCGTCGCTCGACGACGACATCGTTTCGTGGGGCAAGCCACGCCCTTGCCGAGTCGTGAGGAACTCGGTGTCGATGTTGGAGCCTCGTCACGGACGGGGGCCGAACGCAACTGCGTCGCGCCGCCCTCGTTTGAGTTCGAGGAAGGAGGGAAGTTCAAACGATGCAGTGAGGACGTTCCACAGGGCGAGACTTTCGTCGCCAGTCGGAGGTGGAGACACGATTGGTCCGAAGAAGTGCACGGACTCGATCGCCATCAATCGCCCCTCGGGGTCGGGGGAGTACTGGCATCGGGGTGAGCGTGGTCGCTGAGGCGCTTGGCCTGAATCCCTTTCGCTCGTTTGTACGCGAGCGAAAGGAGTCCGACGAAAACAGCGATTGGGACAAGGACGAGAAGTGCTTCGTCCCAACCCCCTTGGTGTCCGAGGATGGCTTCTTTCACGGCAAGAGTCTCGCACGGTAGGAACGAATCGCAACCCAGGTGTGGCGTGACGCTGCTGACTCCATAGACTCGTGGTGTGCGTGAACAGGTCGAAAAAGTCATCGAGGTCATTCGCCCGGCAATTCAGGCCGATAATGGCGACGTACTTCTGCATGATGTGAATGAAGAGACCGGTTTGGTCACTGTGGAACTCATTGGTGCCTGTGTCTCGTGTCCTGCCTCAACCGTCACGCTCAAGGCTGGGCTTGAGCGCATTCTCATCGACCGTGTTCCAGGCGTCACCGAAGTCATTGATGCTGGTGCGGCGAACCACGTCATCGGTGAAACCCCAGTCTCTCTCTGACCAACCGATCGTGGGGCTGATCGCTGTCCTAGCGTGGGGTCATGACCACTCCCGTTGATGCGGACGCTGCAGCACTCCTTGCTGCAGCGAGAACCGGAGAGAGGTCAGCACTAGCTCGGCTCCTTTCAAAAGTTGAACGTGGCGGCGATGATGCCCGTTCAGTGAGTGAAGTCACGCACGCGCTTGCTGGAGCAGCAACGACAGTTGGAATTACCGGAGCTCCAGGTGCCGGCAAGTCGACGCTCACTTCGGCGCTGGTGCGCGAGATGCGATCTGTCGGCGTCAGTGTTGGTGTGCTCGCAATAGACCCGTCATCTCCGTTCACTGGTGGAGCGATCCTGGGTGACCGAGTGCGAATGGATGAACACGCGCTCGACGAAGAAGTGTTTATTCGGTCGATGGCGACGCGCGGACACCTTGGCGGGCTTTCGGTGGCGGTACCGGATGCGGCCCGAGTTCTCGACGCCGCAGGTATGCAATGGGTGCTCATCGAGACGGTTGGAGTTGGGCAGGTCGAGGTTGAGATTGTCGGAGAAGCCGATACGACAATTGTTGTGGTGAATCCGGGTTGGGGTGACACCGTTCAGGCCAACAAGGCGGGACTGATGGAAATCGCCGACATCTTTGTCGTGAACAAAGCCGACCGTTCTGGCATCGAGGAAACGGTTGCTGATCTTGAGCGTATGTTGTCGCTTCGAACAGGATCGGAGTGGCGCCCGCCAGTTGTACAAACAATCGCTACTGAAGGTCGCGGAGCGAATGAGTTGTGGTCGGCGATCCAACACCACAGTGCATGGTCACACGAAAGTGGCGAGTTTGAGCGTCGACGTTCTCTTCGGCTCGATCAGGAACTCCGCCGCGTCGTCAACGCACTGATGGCAGCGAAGGTAGAAGAACTTTCAGGTAGTGATGCTTGGGAACGAGCACGTCGTGAGGTTGCAGCACGCCATATAGACCCATGGACTGCAGCGAACGAACTCCTCGGTTGAGGAAAATGTCCTAGGCAATTTGAACTGAATGAACGAGAGCCTCTCGAATTGTGTTGGGCAACTCGGTACCCTGCGCGACCTTCGAACATGGGGGTGGCAGTAATGCGCGATCGTCGGTGTAGGTGGTGTATCGGGTGTGGCGTCGTCGCCGTTGTTGTGGTTCTGAGCGGACTACTTGGCTTCACTATCGACCAGGCTGGTGGTCAGGCGCTAGGCCGCATCACCAACGGAACGCCTGAGGCGATCGTCGTTGTGACCAGGGACGGGACATTGGGCTCGTGGCGCTCGAGTGGATCGAGCGGCGCTCGATGGAGATGTGGCTACTACGCAGTCATTGCACCGCAACTTTCGGTACTCGACCCCACTCCCGTCGTGGATTGGGCCTCGGGCCCGACCAATCCCGTTCGCGGCGAGTTCTACATGCTGGGGTGCACGGACGCGACAGGCGCAAGAGTTCACACTCGCTATGTGGCATTCGACCCTCGCGACCCGTTTGGAGGAGCAGGCGCAACCGCGCGCGCGGTTGATGAAGCTCGGCGGAGATTGGAACTTCCTGAACCAATGCCACGCGTCAACCCACCCACTTCGCAATTAGTCGGGCTACCGATGTGGATGTGGCTGGAAGAGTCATGGGAGCGGATCTGGGCAACTGCGTCAATCGGTGATGTATGGGCAAGGGTCGATGCCTGGCCCGAGACATCACTCTGGGAGTTTGAAGACGGGACACGTCTTTGGTGTGATCAAGGAGTTGCCTACGACATGTGGCGGCGACCTTATGAGCAGTCGTCGGGTTGTACTCACACCTTTACTCGTTCGTCGATGTGGTCGAGTGGGGGAGTTGAGTGGGTACGGGTCACGGTGACTTGGGGTGTCGAGTGGACCTCTAGCGAATTGGGTGGCGAGCCGCTCGGCACTGTTACTCGAACAGCGGAATTTCCCGTTCGGGTCGTGGAAGCTCAAGCGCTCGTGCGCTGATCATTGGGAGTCGAGCCGATAGGGTCGCTGTTCATGTCAGAGCAATTGATTGCAGTCGAGCGCAGAAATGACGGCGTAGCGGTTGTCCGTCTGCAGAACGGCAAGGTCAACTCGCTGTCTTCGGAAGTGCTGCGTCAATTGCGCTCCGTTGCAGAGTCGCTCACGACTACTCCTCCCGGTGCCGTGGTCATCGTCGGGAGTGATCGAATTTTCGCAGCGGGCGCAGATATCTCCGAGTTCTCAGGCCCTGATGAAGCCCGTTCGATCGGTCGGCTCTTTCTCGAAGCACTCAACGCGGTTGCAGCGATTCCACGAGTTGTCATCGCGGCAGTGGCTGGTCCGGCGCTTGGTGGTGGATGCGAACTAGCGCTTGCCTGCGATCTTCGTGTGTGTTCAACAAGCGCGAAGTTCGGACAGCCGGAAATCCTCCTTGGGATTATCCCTGGGGGTGGCGGAACGCAGCGGTTGGCTCGCCTTGTGGGTCCATCGCGTGCGAAGGATCTCATTCTGAGTGGGCGCCAGGTTCGCGCTGAAGAAGCGCTTCGAATCGGACTCGCCGATGAAGTCGTTGAACCTGAAGAACTTGAGAGCCGAGCACTTGAACTCGCGGCCTCGTTCGCTTCAGGGCCAGTGCAAGCCCATGCGATCGCCAAGCGTGTGATTGACCATGGTCTCGAGGGTTCACTGTCTGATGGCCTTGAGCTCGAACAAGACGGGTTCGTCGAGGTGTTCGGCACGAACGATGCACGAATCGGTGTCGCTTCATTTCTCGAGAATGGGCCGGGGAAAGCACAGTTCACAGGACAATGAGTCCGTCAGTTAGTGTCGCGAAGTTCTTGGGAGTTGGGCTGCAATGACTCAACCAATGTCGACCTGTTATCGACACCCAAACAATCGTGCTGGTGTTAGCTGTCAGCGTTGCAACCGTCCGATTTGTGGCACGTGCATGACGACCGCATCTGTCGGATTTCAATGTCCGGAATGCATCAAGGGCGCAGCAAAGAAATCCCCGGTGATTCGTTTCAGTGAGCTGCGTAGCGGTCGGCCGATCGTCACTGAAGTACTCATTGCGTTGAATGTGCTCGGCCTCATCGCAGTTGTTGCTACCGGCGGATCATTGTTTAACGGCGGGGGGAGAGCGACCGAGCAGGGAATGACACTCGGCCAGGGAGCGATGTACTCGTTCTCTGGCAATCGAGCGACCGTGGAGTTCCTTGGCGTGGCGTACGGGCAATGGTGGCGCATCATCACCGGAGGCTTCCTGCATTCGGGCCTGTTGCATTTCGGAATGAACATGCTGTTGCTGTACTTGCTCGGCAAACAGCTTGAGCCACTCCTTGGCAAAGCGCGATTTGCTGCGCTGTACGTCGCTTGTCTCGTAGGGGGTTCCTTCGGGGCACTGCTTGTTTCGCCGACGGTTGGAACGGTCGGTGCATCTGGTGCGGTATTCGGCCTGATGGGCGCTGCAGTCGTCGCTCAACGACGTTCTGGAATCGACGTTTGGCGCAACGGCATCGGTGGTCTCGTTGTCATCAACGTTCTGCTGACGTTCGCGGTGCCGGGTATTGCCATTGGCGCGCACATCGGTGGACTCATCATCGGCGTTGCTGTCGGAGCACTTGTCTTTGCGCTCGACAGGGCGGTGCGCTCGCCTTGGGCCGGAACGATGGCGGCGCTTGGCGTTACCGCTGTGTTGTGGATCGGTTGTCTGGTCGCAGCGTCACGCGTTGTGAGTTGACCCGGGACCTTCGACGATCGTCTTCAGTTCTTTGAGGTTCCGCTTCCAAATCAGTTTGAGAACCTGACCTCCGACAACAGCCCCGATTGGGCCACCCATCCACCAAGGGAAACGAAGCGATTCCTTCCATTGGAATCCGGCTCGGTCTTCGCCGATCGGAAAGATCGTGAATGCTCCGGTTCCGGTAACCATTCCGACATGGCGGACCCCAATCGTGGTTCCGTCTTCCCATTCGGTGATTTCCATCTTGTCGGTGAGGCGGAACGGTCCGACTTTGGTATCGCAATCGAATGTGGTTCCCACGCCGGCGGTTGTGGGCGAGGTGAAACGGATCGCTACGGCATCGTGCATCCAGTCGACGTGATCGGCGACATTTTTAACAACGGCCCAGACCTTGTCGGGAGTTGCGTCGATAACGGTACTGACCTTGATGGTTGCCATTCCCACAGCGTAGAGAGCGACGGCTCAAATCACGCGGTTGGGGCGTAGATCGAAACGTGAGTGGCGCTCTCATCGGTAAATGGCGTTCCGTTCCAGTCGCTTCGGCGCTCGACGAGCACGAAACCTGCAGCCTGGGCAGCATGGTCAAGTTGCTCGGGTCCACAGATGAGAACTGACCACGGTCGTACGGTGACGACACCGGGTTGAACTTCGATGTGTCGACCATGAAGTCGTGATCGTTCTCTGTCATAGGTCGTTTCGATGAAGACAGCGGCATCTGTCGTAACTCGTGCGGGGGAAAGTGATTGGGAGGGGATCGTCGATTCGTCGACTGGAACAAACGCTTCGACCACGACACGTCCTTCTGGGACGAGGACCTGTCGACTGCCTCGGAAACAGTGATCGAGTGCATCGAAGCTGTCCAGATTCAGCATTGTGTTGAAGGCACAGAAGATGAGCATGAAATGTTCGTCACAGTTCGCGTTTCGCAACGAGCTCTCGATGTCGGCCATATCTCCAAGCACGGGGAGAACCATCTGAGTCGGGTCGGCGAGTTGGAGCCGATCGAGCATTTCTTGTGACGCGTCGAGTCCTACAACTCGCAGCCCGCGCTGAGCGAGGGGAATGGCGAGTCGACCTGTCCCAACGCCAAGTTCGAGGACAGTTCCACCACCTGCGAGGTGCGCCAAAGCCAGAACGGCGAAGTCGGTCTCGAACGAGGTTGCGTACCAGCGGTCGTAGACGTCAGCGAATGACCGGCCATAGGTGCTGGGGTCGCTCGGGTGGTTGGTGGTCACCCGAGAAGTCTGCCCGTGATGGCGATGCCAGCCCACCGGTACCCTTGAGCCATGACGTCGTATCTCGATCACGCTGCGACAGGGCCAATGCGCCCTGAAGCGATTGAGGCGATGCTGCCGTTCCTTTCCGAGCGATTCGCTAATCCATCCGGTGCCCACCGGTTCGCTCGAGATGCCCGTCGCGCTGTCGATGACGCTCGTGAGGAATTTGCCGCACTCGTTGGAGCCGAACCAGGCGACATTATTTTTACGAGTGGTGGCACTGAATCTGACAACCTCGCTATCTTCGGTCTTGGTTCGGCCGATGGTGTTCCCGTCTGCAGTGCAGTGGAACACCACGCCATCCTTGATCCCGTTGAAGCTCTTGGCGGACGTGTGGTCGGTGTTGATCGCAACGGAGTAGTTGATCCCGCGGAACTTCGGCGGGTCCTTCACGAAGGGCCAGTGAGAGTTGTCTCGCTCATGGCCGTGAACAATGAAACTGGTGTCATCGCCGAATTAGCCGCGCTTGCAAAAGTTGTGCGCACTTCTGCGCCGGATGCGGTGCTTCATTCTGATGCGGTGCAGGCGTTTTGTTGGACAGATATCGCTGAAGCGTGTGCGGTTGTCGATTCGTTCAGTTTGAGTGCGCACAAATTCGGGGGACCAAAGGGCGTGGGCGCGCTTGTTGTTCGTCCCGGTGTCGCGCTTACTGCTCGCCAACTCGGTGGAGGCCAGGAGCGTGAGCGTCGATCGGGCACCCAGAACGTTCCCGGGATTGTTGCGATGGTGACTGCGGCTCGTCTTGCAGCCAAAGATCGCGTTGCCGATATCGCCCGAGTCGGGGGACTGCGCGATCAACTACTCGATGGCTTGCTCGTTGCGCTCCCAGGGTCAGTTGAGACTGCTGGCGCCGATCGATCGCATCGAGCAGCAGGGATCGCTCATCTCTGCATCCCAGGTGTTGAGAGCGAAGCGCTTTTGTTCTTGCTTGAACGCGGCGAAGTCTCTGCCTCGGCGGCATCCTCGTGCGCCAGCGGTGCGATGCAGTCCTCCCATGTCTTGGGGGCCATGGGAGTCGAGACGGAATTAGCGCGCGGTTCGCTGCGTTTGTCATTGGGTTGGTCCAGCACACAGGCTGATGTCGACGAAGCTCTTGCCGTGATTCCGCCAGCGGTTGAACGACTCCAACAGTTTGGAATTTGATTATGCAGGTCATGGTTGCGATGTCTGGAGGCGTTGATTCGTCGGTTGCTGCTGCGATGTTGCGCGATCAGGGGCACGAGATCGTGGGCGTCACCCTGAAGTTGTGGGGCGGCGAATCTGATTCTGGATGTTGTTCAGTGAGCGATGTCGACGATGCGCGTCGCGTCGCCCAGCAGTTGGACATCGACCATTTGGTTTTCAACTTCTCTGAAGATTTTGATCGCGACGTTGTTGAGCCCTATGTCGCCGATCACGCACGTGGAATTACACCCAATCCATGCATTGAGTGCAACCGCCACCTCAAGTTCGATCGTTTAATGGCTCGAGCCGATGCCCTCGGCTTCGACATGGTTGCGACAGGTCATCACGCCCAGATAGTGCGGTCCTCTTCCGGTCTTCCCCGCCTCACACGCGGCGCCGATTTCGCAAAGGACCAGAGTTACGTGCTTCATATGCTCACGGCCACACAACTTGAGCGAATCATGTTGCCAATCGGAGGTCTGACCAAAGATGAGGTGCGTGAACGTGCAACTGAACTTGGTCTCCGAACTGCCGGTAAGCCTGACAGCCAAGACGTTTGCTTTATTTCGCATACAGGCGGAGGACGCCGAGTATTCCTTGGGAACCGAATCGAAATGCACCCAGCGCGACTGGTTGACGAAACCGGAACCCAATTGGGTTCTGTCGATGCGGTCGAACTCGTGACGATTGGACAACGTCGTGGCCTCGGCATTGGCATCGATGGTCGTCCTCGTTATGCACTCGATGTCGACGTGCCGAATCGCACTGTTTTGGTTGGCGCTCCTGAGGGACTTGATGTTCCGGGGGAACTCTTGAATTCATTTACGTGGGTCGATGAAAGTGCCCGGTCTGAAACGTTGAAATCAAGGACTGTTTCGGCGCAGGCAAGTGCTCACGGAGAGTCACTCGCAATTAGCGAACTCCGAGAGACTGACGCAGGGCTCGAATTGATCTGGGAGTCTCCGACACGTCGCGTTGCCCCTGGCCAAAGCATTGTGTTGTACGACAACGATCTTGTTGTCGGCGGCGGACTAGTCAGTCGACGGTAAGCCGGCGTTCTTTCGCTGCATCAAGGACCCAGCCGGGACGGCTCGGCGTGAAACGAACTGCATCAACATCGAGCGGCTCGACCATCTTGTGGCGATCGCGTCGTGCCGGTGTCGGAATGATTGAGTCGGTCGTTGAGAGGCGTAACTCAACCTGCATGCCGATGGCACCCGCGCTGAGGTCGATGGCAACGGAATCCTCTTCGGCAATACCGATCGAACCCACGAGGTGCCTCTGAACAAGTAGTGCGTCAAGGAGTGATGTTCGGTCGACAAGAACAAGACCAGCAGGCACAAAGACGAGCCAACGCTTCGAGAGTTGATGGAGTGCTCGGGCTCCTAGAACGCAGAGGCCAACGGCGAGTGCGGTGATGATTGCGCCTGGAATCCATTGTTTGGCGGCAAGCAGTAGTGGTCCTGTCAGAACGCTCACGACCATCGCAACCCAGACAATTTCGAGTGGACCGAGAACGACAGGGCCGGGAGGACGCAACGGGAATCGTTGCTCGTCGCCGTAGGACGATCCATTGATGAACGTGTAGCCAACGGGAGCGGAAAGCGAAAGCACCGCGCACATCGACGTAATGCCAAGTGCAAATGATTCCGCGAAGTCCGCCCCATTGGGAGCCAGAAGTGCAGCCCAAGCAGCGCCGGCGACGGAAGCAGGCATGACAATTCGGATCGTGGTGAGCGAAACCGAACTGGGAGCGAGTGCTGCGATGAGTCCGACAACCCAAATCGACCAAAGCCCAATTGTGGCCGTGAGCGTTACGGGCGTCGAGCGTTGGTCGAGGGCATTAGCGAACGGCGTGCCTGCGGTGAGGGGGAGTGACAGCCAGAGAAGGGCCGGAGCCCAGCGACTGACTGCTCTGCTGGTGGGGGTCATCACCGACGAGATTTGCCGATTCTGGCCGTCCTCGCTAACCATGTGACTTCGGCCACAAGATTCCGACCGATTTTCGGTTTGGAAGTGGGCGAAACCTTCGGGACGGTGCGCCATGAATGACCACGACATGAGCGGGAGGCGTTGACGTGAGTGCGCGCGTCACTTCGTTGTCATTGCCCACCGGTCTCTCAACCGGGATCGGATATTTGCCGCATTGTGATCCAAGTGAGGCGGTCGAGTTCGTACTCCGGCACAGCCCGCGATTGCCGTCGGCTCCCTCATTGCCAGCTCGTTCGCGACGCGAAGGGATGATTGCTCAGGCAGCATCTGGACTCGCGGGTGTCACGATTCGTGTCGATGGCTCAATTGACGTCGACCTTTCGCTCATTGACCCCGAAGCCCCTCTTGATGACGAGCGTTTGTCGAGTGATGCGTGGGTTGGTCTTCGGGCGTTCCTTACTGCAGTTGCTGATCGAGATGGCCCGATCAAGGTTTCGCTAACGGGACCGGTGACCTTGGGTATCGCCTTGTGGGGTGCGGGAATCGAAATTGATCTTGCGTTTCGCATCGCAGGTCACGCAGTTCGTGCGCGCATCGAACGACTCGTTGATCATGTGTTGTCGCGCGTGCCACAAGCACAGGTGGTCGTGTTCCTTGACGAACCAGCTATGGGTTCGCTCACTGATGACGGATTCCCGATAGGTCCGAACGAAGGCATCGATTTAGTTTCTTCAGCGATGGCAGTTGTCGAGTCCAAGGCGATCACCGGGCTTCATTGCTGCACCGCAGTTGATTACAGACTTCTTTTGAGTACCGGTCCTCGGATTCTTTCGGTTCCCGTCGACGATCGCATCGCCAAACACTCGGGTCTCGTCGGCGACTACCTCGACCGTGGTGGATGGATCGCGTGGGGGGCGGTTCCAACCGACGGCCCGATCGGTACGAGCGTTGATCGCCTTTGGCGACGACTGTCGACGGTCTGGTGCGACATGGCCAACGAAGGCTGTGATCCGATGTTGCTGCGAACAAACGCGATCATCACGCCGGTGTGCGGGCTCGCACAACATGGTGTGACGCAGGCGGAACAGGTAATGGAGCACACCACACGATTGGCGGAGCGACTGCAGGGTCAAGCCACAGGTGCTCGTATTTCGGTCGGCGCCTGAACGCGACGCTCAGGGCGCTGCCCTCGCTAGTGTTCGCTCGTGTCCAAGTCGTCTGATGGAGAGTTGAATCCTGCAGGTCGCATCGACGAACTGCGCGAGATCATTCGCCACCACAGTCGGCTGTATTACGAGCAGGATTCCCCCGAAATCCCCGACGCTGATTTCGATGCGATGTTTCGAGAGCTCGCAGCACTTGAGGATGAACACCCTGATCTGATCACACCCAATTCCCCGACTCAGTCAATTGGCGGATCGGCAAACATCACGTTCTCATCGGTTGAACATCGCGTGCCGATGATGAGCCTCGACAACGCGTTTACGCCCGAAGAAGTGTCTGCATGGGGCGGTCGCTTGCAGCGTCGAATCGATGAACTCGGAGCTTCAGCCGAATCGGTTGGACTTGTCGCAGAACTCAAGATCGATGGTTTGGCAGTCTCAATTCGTTACGAAAATGGGGTTCTTGTTCAGGCGGCGACTCGCGGCGATGGGCGCGTTGGCGAAGACGTCACTGCGAATGTGAAGACGATTACAGGCATCCCGCATCGATTGTCGAAAGGAAGTCCTGAAGTTCTTGAAGTTCGTGGCGAGGTTTACATGTCGATCTCGGCATTTGAGGAACTCAACGCAGCGCAGATCGAAGCGGGGGAGAAGACCTACGTCAATCCTCGAAATACTGCTGCTGGGTCTCTTCGCCAGAAGGATGCAGCCGTGACAGCAAGCCGCAATCTTTCTTTCTGGAGTTATCAACTCGGCGAAGTTGTCGGCGGACCGGAACTCAACGAACATCACCAAATTTTTGAATTCCTTGGGGGGATGGGATTTCCCGTGAACCCTGAAGTGGCGGTGCTGCGTGGCCTCAACGATGTCGACGCGCACCTCATGCATTGGCAGAAGCACCGCCACGACCTGGACTACGAAATCGATGGAGTCGTCCTCAAGGTAGATGCCCTCTCGTTGCAAAGAGAGCTTGGCTTTACTTCTCGGGCTCCGCGTTGGGCAATCGCCTACAAGTTCCCTCCCGAAGAGCGCACAACAAAGCTGATCGATATCCAGGTGTCGATCGGGCGAACTGGAAGAGCGACGCCATTCGCTCAGTTGGAACCAGTTTTTGTCGGAGGTTCAACAGTTGAGTTCGCCACGCTCCATAACCAGGATCAAGTTGCGGTGAAGGATGTGCGCCCCGGCGATACCGTCGTTGTGCGCAAAGCGGGCGATGTCATCCCTGAGGTAGTCGGTCCGGTTCTTGGCGATCGACCAAAGGGTTTGCGCAAGTGGAAGTTCCCCACGAACTGTCCCGTCTGTGGTCACACACTTGTGCGCCCCGACGACGAAGCAGTTCATCGTTGCCTCAATCTTTCATGTCCCGCTCGAGTCGCCGGCGCCATTGAACATTTCGCATCGAGAGGCGCGATGGATATCGAAGGACTTGGTGAACAACGCGTGCAGTTGTTCTGCGAACTCGGTCTTCTCTCCGATGTTGCAGACATCTATTCACTTGATCCAGAGCGCCTCAAAGGGCTCGACAAGTTCGCCGACGTCTCGGTGCAGAAGCTTCTCGATGCAATTGAAGGCTCAAAGTCAAAGCCGTTAGCCAACCTGCTCGTAGGCCTCAATATCCGTCACCTCGGTGGTGCTGGTTCGGTTGCACTCGCCGAACATTTCGGACATCTTGATCACATCGAAGCGGCATCGGAAGTCGAGATCGCGGGCGTTGAAGGTCTCGGTTCGATTATCGCGGCATCCGTTTACCAGTGGTTCGCTGACCCAACCAACCGGGTGGTCATAGAAAAACTTCGCTCTGCTGGGGTGAACCTGCAGGGCCCCGAAGCTTCTGGACTTCCGCAGACACTCGAAGGCTTGACCGTTGTCGTGACAGGAACTCTGGATGGCTTCACTCGCGACGAAGCCGAAGCAGCGATCAAGGGGCGAGGCGGGAAATCCCCGGGGAGCGTCTCGAAGAAAACCACTGCGGTGGTCATCGGGGCTGGACCAGGCGCTTCGAAAGTCACAAAGGCTGAGGAGCTTGGGGTACCGATCCTTGACGAGCCTGGTTTTCTCGAACTCCTCGAAACCGGTACCTTGCCGTCTTCAGTTCGCACTCAGGGGGATTCATGACAATCGAAGCAGTGGTATTTGATTTTGGTGGCGTGTTCACCTCCTCGCCCTTTAGCGGATTGCACGCGTGGCATACCGAACGCGGTCTCGATCCCGAACTTGGTCTTCGTGCGGTGTTTGGTCCCTACGACCAGGACACTGATCACCCATGGCATCAACTTGAACGAGGCGAGATCGCACTTGAAGCAGCCGCCGAACAGATCAAAGCTGTGGGCGCCGAGATGGGCCTCGAAATTGACCTCAAGGAGATGTTCGGCGCGCTTGGTGGCGAATCAGGAGCGCGAAGCGATGTCGTCGAAAAGGGCTTGGCATTGCGTGCAAGCGGGTATCGCACTGCATTGATCACGAACAACATCAAGGAATTCTCCGATGGCTGGCGCGCCATGATCCCGGTCGACGAATTGTTTGAAGTCATCGTTGATTCTTCTGCGGTTGGTATTCGTAAACCCAACCTTCGAATTTATGAGATGACACTTGAGCGACTTGGGGTTGCCCCGGAGAATGCAGTGTTCCTTGACGATGCTCCGGGCAACATCGTGGCTGCACGTGCAGTGGGGATGCATGCAATCCTCGTCGAAGACGAACATTCCGGCGCGTTCGTGGAACTCGATCGGCTTCTCGCTGAAGGTTGATTGCCAATCGACATCAGCGCTCGCGCCAATTGATAGCAAAGACTGCTCAGAGAACGGTGAAGCACCAACTTCTGACGGAACTCACTTTTGGTCCGAACGCAGATTGCCAGTACGTGGCCGTCAAGCAGTTCTCCCCTGCGGGCAGAGTTTCATAGACCGCGCCTGGTCCGGCTTTGAAGGTGACCTGATTGAGCTGTGGAACGGTGTAGGTCTGGTCGAGTGGGAGTGGAATTCCGTTAAGGGCGAGTGACGCTTCGTATCCCGGGGCCATATCGATTCCGATGATGTCCTGCTGAAGAATCTTCGCTCCGGGAGTAGGGATGAGGCGTTGGATGCGACCACCATCGAGTTCGGTGGTTTCAGAGGTCCCGAGACGAGCAGCCAGCACGATGCACACCACCGCGATCGCGAGCAACGCCAGGTACGCGATGTAGCGAGGCTTGAACCGGCGGTTTGGCCGCGAGGCAGCCTCGGCGGTGCCGGCGCCGGAACTTGTGGTGTCATTCGCAGAATCGGAAGTAGTCACGGAAAGAGTCTGCCCGCTCGAGGCTCGCGTGCGGGTCTCGGGTGCGACGATTTTCCGTCACGCCTTCGCTGAGGGTGGCCGAAATCGGTAAGGCAGAGAACTAGCCTCAGCCCGTGTCTAACGCCCGTGCTGCCGACCGCATCGGTCAGGTGCTCGGGGGGCGCTACCGGCTGCTGGCCCCCATCGGCACCGGGGCCTCCGCGACTGTCTACCTGGCCGATGACGTGGTTCTTCGTCGTCGTGTCGCGGTCAAAGTTCTTCACGATGCGCTTGCGAGCGATATCTCGTTCCTGAAACGTTTCCAGGCCGAAGCTCGCTCCGCAGCCGCGCTCAACCACCGGCACATCATGGCGGTACATGACTGGGGGCAGGGTGAGGTTCCCTATCTCGTCACCGAATTGCTCGATGGTGGTTCGTTGCGAGCAATGCTCGACGCTGGAAATCTTCTTGATCTCGCCCAAGCCAGAAGTGTCGGTGTTGATACTGCTACGGCATTGGATTACGCCCATCGCCGAGGGTTCGTTCATCGCGACATTAAGCCAGCCAATCTTCTCTTCGACGACGAAGGAACCCTGCGCATTGCTGATTTTGGACTGGCTCGCGCGCTTGCTGAAGCGGCATGGACGGAACCAGCCGGCGCGGTGTTGGGTACCGCTCGCTATGCCTCACCTGAGCAAGCCCAAGGTGTGGTGCTCGACGGACGCAGCGATGTTTATTCACTTGGTCTCGTGATTATCGAATCGGTCACTGGTCAACTTCCGTTTACTGCAGATACAACGCTCGGGACACTTATGGCCCGCGTCGATCGGAATGTTCCGGTTCCCGATGTGCTCGGACCACTCGTCCCTGCGTTACGCGCTGCAGGGGTTCCCAACCCTGCAGACCGTCCCGATGCAGCCGAATTCGCGACGATGCTTATGGCCGCTGGAGACCTCGGTCCCGTTGCTCCGTTGCGTCTTGCCGGGACCGTTGCACTTGAACCCGATCAGCTTGATCCGCGCGAACCCACCACGATTTATGTTCCTGAACAAGTCATTTTCGGAGAAACGGCAGCGGGGGTTGCTGGCGGTCCGACGTTCGCAGATCCAACGATCGCGAATGAACTATTTCTCGCCGCGCAACCTGCCACTCGAACGATCGACCGTCCTGAGAGTGCCGCGGTTGCGGCTGCAGCGCGTTCGGGCAAGGGGTCACGTCGACGGTTGCCGACAAAATCGATCGCCGCGCTCATCGCTTTGCTTGTTGTTGTCGGGGGCGCGGCGGGGTTCTTTCTCCTCCGAACGCCCACTCACACCCTCG
This sequence comes from Actinomycetota bacterium, assembly GCA_005787345.1. GTDB lineage: Bacteria > Actinomycetota > Acidimicrobiia > Acidimicrobiales > Acidimicrobilacustridaceae > Acidimicrobilacustris. The sequence continues at coordinate 10,441 of SYBH01000122.1, read as the reverse complement.
CTGATTACGCGTCGATGTCTGCACCGGTAGCGCGCGCTGAACTTGAATCGAAGGGATTCAACGTTGTCGACGATGGCACCTATTCGGAAACCGTCGAGAGCAATACAGTGATTTCTCAGGATCCAGTTGCGGGTACATCGCTCGCCGAAGGCAAGACCGTGACTCTCACGGTGTCGCTGGGTCCGCCGCCGGTTCCAGTTCCAACTGATTTGCCTGGGAAGACGATCGATCAAGCCTCGTCGGCTCTGACGGCTGCGAGTCTGAAGCTTGGGGTCGTCACCGATGCATTCGATGAAACGGTGGCAAAGGGAATTGTGTTGTCACTCGCCGATGGAATCACCCCAGAGATGCCGAAGGGTTCGGCGATAGACCTCGTCGTCAGCGCGGGACCTAAGCCTCGGACAATTCCCGAGATCGCAGGAAAACCGATTTCTGAAGTTACGCCGCAACTTGATGCGCTTGGTTTGAAAGTCACCCGGGTCGACGAGTACTCCGACACAGTGGCTGAGAACATTGTGATTTCGTCTTCCCCCGCAGCCGGACAGACCGCAGCGAAGGGGAGCGCGGTCACGGTGACGGTTTCGAGGGGCAAGAGGCCCGTCACGATCCCTGCATCGATTGTCGGCAAATCCATTGCTGATGCCAGTGCGCAGCTCACAGCGTTGGGTCTGACCGTAAGCGGAGTCGCTGGAAATCCAACCAAGACCGTTACTGGTTCGACCCCAGCCGTTGGAACGCAGGTGAAGGCCGGTTCGGCGGTCACATTGGTGACCTCGCCGTAACCGGCCCTATGCGCGCCCGCCGGTACCATCGCCGTTTGTGACGACCACCGATCATTCTGAAGGTTCCGAAGGGAACGACAGTCTCGGTGATGATGGCGTGGATGATGCTGAGGAACTGGAGCTCGGCATCGAGCCCCCCGGCGGCGACGAAGTTGTGGTTTTGCCATGGAGTCTCATGCTGCAACGGCGCGTTGCTGGACGTGTTGACCGAAGCCCGCGCAAAGCGTGGATCATTTTGGCGGTGTCATTGCTGGGCGTGTTCACCGCAAGTTTCACGATCACGGTGCTCACCGTCTCGCTGGGAGAAATCGCCTTTGATCTGGGTTCGACCACGAGCATCTTGACGTGGGCGGTGACCGGTCCGAGTCTTGCAATGGCGGTGTTGGGTCCGATCGGCGGAAAGATGTCAGACCGCTACGGGGCTCGGCAGGTTTACCTGATCAGCATCTTGGGTGTTGCGGTGTTCTCGGCTGCCGCAATTGTTGCGTGGAGCGCACCCGCACTTATCGCTGCTCGATTGGTCGGTGCATCGCTCGGTGCAGCGGCCGGACCTGCTGCGCTATCGATGATTAATCGGAGCTTCCCGCCCGAACGGCGGGCTCAGGCACTTGGGTATTGGGCACTCGTGGGCGCCGGCGCGCCAGTGTTCGGTGTTGTTATTGGCGGGCCATTGGTCGATTCGTTTGGTTGGCGTTGGATCTTCATTTTGCAAACACCAATCGCCGTTGCTGCTGTTGTGATCGGCTTTCTCGTACTCCCGCATTCGGGCCGTGGTGATCGGCACCCATTTGACATCGCCGGTTCGGCACTTCTTGCTTTTGGTGTCGGGTTCATCCTCGTTGCGTTAAATCGCGGTCCTGAAATCGGCTGGACCCATCCGCTCGTACTCGCGGGCTTTATCGGAGGACCTCTGTTATTGGTGGGGTTCGTTCGCGTCGAAAGCCAGACTGAATATCCGCTACTGCCAATGCGCTATTTCCGTCGCCGGAATTTCACGTTTCCGATGATCAATCAGTTCTTTGCGAATTTCACCTACATGGGTGGATTCATTCTGACCCCACTGCTGCTTCAAGACGTTCTCGGATACAGCGCAACGAAAACTGGTCTGGTTTCAATTGCCCGCCCAATCGCGTTTTCAATTGTGGGCCCGATCGCTGGCTATCTCGTCATAAAGTTTGGCGAACGCACAATCGGCATGTTCGGTTCAGTCGTCCTTGTTGCATCAATGATGACGTTGGCGATGGTCACAGCGGACACAGGAATGTGGTTTATTGAAGGCGCTCTGGTTCTTTCAGGAGTGGGAATGGGAGCGTGTGCCCCGGCGATGATTGCCAGTATTGCGAACTCAGTCGATAAACGTGATCTGGGTGTTGCAAGTGCTGCTGCGCAGACTGTGAGTCAGGTCGGTGTTGTCGCCGGCATGCAGATTCTTCTCACCGTTCAATCAGTAAGCGCGGCGAACGGAAGCGGAACCTCGTCTTATGCAGCGGCCTATCACGTTGGTGCCGTTACAGCAGTGGTGGCTCTTGCAGCTGCGTTTTTCGTTCGACGCACACGTCACGAAGAACCGCAGTCGACAGAGTCGCTCGCAGTCGTCTGAGTCGGCTACTAAACCAAGCGCGCCGGGGTCAGTCGGCAGTGATTGCGCGTAGGGCGTCGGCGATTCCCTGAACTTCTGGATCGGGAGCAGCGGCCGAAGCCTGCATTGCAAGCATTTTGGAGAGATCTCCGTCGACTTTGATGCGCCCACCCATGAATGCCTGCATTGCTGCTGCGGCATCTTGATCAATGAAGATCGCCCGAGCGGTTTCGTAGTCGACTGTGACCGTGAGGTCGGGGCCCTCAAGGTGGCCATCTTCGATAACGACGTCGCCATTGCTCGTGTCGATATGGCCGTGTACGTCGGCATCGAAGGGACTGTCGGTGACCACAAGATTCATGCGAACGGCGACTGGGGGAGCGGTTGCGGGTCGGGGCAGAGTTTCCCGAAGCGCTCGTGCAGCATTCATCCAGTCGGGGCTCAGGAATGGATAGGCGGTGGCCACGGGTCCTCCACAGAATTGTCGTGAAGTGACGACCCTATCCACGTCGGGAGGGGTTGGTCCGGTCGGCATCTACGATGTTTCTCCATGTCCGCTCGTCTCACTCGCGACAATGTCGCCAAAGTCGCCGATCTCGCTCGGCTCAATCTCTCCGAAGCCGAACTCGAGCGATACACCGAGCAACTCGGTGCGGTTCTTGAGCACGCCGAAGATGTTGCGTCGCTCGACCTCGATGGGGTTCCGCCGACTGCACACCCGCTACCTCTCGTGAATGTGCTTCGCGATGACGTGGTCGTCGAAGGCGTCGATCGCGAAGAAGTTCTTTCTCAGGCTCCTTCAGTGGAGGACCGCCGTTTCCGGGTTCCCGCCATTCTTGGAGAGGAGCCCTGAGATGAGTGCCGTCCCTTCCACCGCTCTTGAAATCGCGGCAGCTGTTCGTTCGGGACAGCTCTCGGCGCTTGAAGTTCTTAACGATCATCTCGCCCGCATCGACGCACGAGACGGCGAGATCAACGCGTTCAACCTCGTGATGGCTGACGAAGCTCGCGCAGCTGCCGTCGCCGTCGACGCCCAAGTTGCTGCCGGTGAAGACCCCGGCTCGTTGGCCGGCGTACCTCTGGCCCTCAAGGACAATCTGTGTACCCGTGGCATCCCAACCACATGTTCAAGTCGAATCCTTGAAGGCTGGCGACCGCCTTACGACGCAACCGTCGTGCAGCGCGTCAATGCTGCCGGTGCGGTTTCAATTGGCAAAACCAACCTTGATGAATTCGCGATGGGTTCATCAACCGAGAACTCAGCATTCGGACCAACGCGCAACCCGCGTGACACCGGCCGCGTTCCTGGCGGTTCCTCGGGCGGCTCGGCTGCAGCAGTAGCTGCAGGCTTTGCTCCGATTTCGCTGGGTTCTGACACGGGTGGCTCAATTCGCCAGCCCGCCGCGTTGTGCGGTGTTGTTGGCGTGAAGCCGACCTACGGGATGGTGAGCCGCTACGGACTCATCGCATTTGCGTCCTCGCTCGACCAGATTGGTCCGTTCTCGACCACCGTGGCCGACTCGGCGTTGCTGCTCGAAGCGATCGCTGGACACGATAGTCGCGATTCCACGTCGATCGATGCTCCGGCTCCTTCGTTGCTCGAATCTCTCGGTCAAGGTGTCGACGGACTTCGTATTGGTCTCGTCACTGAACTTATGGGCGAAGGTATTGCGCCTGATGTTGCCGCCCGCGTCCGTCAGGCCGCGGATGCACTTGCTGCGGCCGGCGCACAGATCGGCGAAGTTTCCGTTCCTGCTGCGGCCTACGGGTTGTCGGCGTACTACCTCATTGCTCCTGCTGAAGCATCAAGCAATCTCGCTCGTTACGACGGCGTTCGCTACGGCATGCGTGTCGATGCCCCAACCACCGCCGAAATGAACGCGGCCACGCGCACTGCCGGTTTCGGTGACGAGGTCAAGCGACGCATCATGCTCGGCACCTATGCACTTTCAGCGGGCTACTACGACGCGTATTACGGCAAGGCGCTGAAGGTACGCACGCTCATTATGCGCGATTTCGAAAAGGCCTACGCCGATTTCGACTTGCTGCTGACGGCGACTTCTCCGACGACGGCATTCAAGTTTGGTGACAAGACTGCTGATCCGTTATCGATGTATCTCAACGACATCTGCACAATTCCTACGAACCTGGCTGGGCATCCGGCGATGAGCGTCCCATTTGGTGGCGGTTCTGATGGCATGCCTGTCGGCGTGCAATTGCTTGCACCGGCGCTGGGTGAGTCGACGATGTTCCGTGCTGCAGCAGTTCTCGAAGCCGTTGCCCCTGCTCTTGATGAGGTGTGGTCATGACGCTCACGCACGAACCGATCGAAGGTGAGCACTTCATCGTTGTCAGTGACACGACCGGCGAGTCGTGGGAGATCGTTGTTGGTCTTGAAGTCCACTGCGAGCTTGCGACGGTCACCAAGTTGTTCTGCGGTTGTCCCAACATGTTTGGCGATGAACCGAACACCAATGTGTGTCCCGTGTGTCTCGGGCTCCCAGGCTCTTTGCCGGTCCTGAATCACAATGTGGTCGAACTTGCGATGCGTCTCGGCCGAGCGCTGCATTGCTCAGTCGAGCCGTCCATATTTGCTCGCAAGAACTACTTCTACCCGGATATGCCAAAGGATTATCAGGTCACTCAGTTCGATCGACCGATCAATGCCGACGGATGGCTCGATCTGCCTGACGGCACCCGCGTCGGCATCGAGCGCGCGCATATCGAAGAAGACACCGGCAAGAACACCCATGCCGGTGGAAGCGGTCGCATCCATGGGGCCGATTACTCGCTGGTCGATTACAACCGCGCTGGTGTTCCGCTAGTCGAAATCGTTGGCCGACCGCATATTCGTCACCCAGAACAGGCCAAGACCTACATCGACGAACTTCGCGCCATCCTTCTCACTACAGGTGCATCCGACGCCAAAATGGAGGAAGGATCACTTCGCGTCGACGCAAATGTTTCGGTTCGACGTGTTGGCGATACTGCGCTCGGTACCCGTTGCGAAGTCAAGAACTTGAACTCGCTTCGGTCCCTTGGTCGAGCCATCGAGTACGAAGCGCGACGTCAAGTTGATCTACTCGAAACCGGCGAACGGATTAAGCAGGAAACGCGCCATTGGGACGAAGGCGCTGGTCGTACGCGCGCCGGGCGTTCAAAAGAAGAAGCAGAGGACTACCGCTACTTCCAAGAGCCCGATCTCGTGCCGCTCGCGCCAAGTGCCGAATGGATTGCAGCGATCGACGCCGCAATGCCGCCGCTCCCCGCAGCACGACGCGATGCGCTTGCATCTTCTGCGGGTGTTGCGGTTACCGAATCCTGTGTCGTCATTGCTGTGCAGCGAGATCTTGACCAACTCGCGCTGGCAACGATTGCTGCTGGCGGTGATGGCAAGCGCGTGCTCACGCACGTTGAACACAATCTGTCGGGAGACGGCGCTGCCGATCTCAACCCCGCAACCTTTGCGCAACTTGTGAGTTTGGAGCTTGGCGGGCAACTCACAGCGACACAGGCGAAGACCGTTCTGGCCGAGATGGTGACCTCTGGTCGCGCTCCCGATGTGATCGCTGCGGAACTTGGCTTCGAAGCTATGGATTCCTCAGAACTTGAAGGCATCGTTGACGGATTGATCGCTGAGAGTCCTGAGGAATGGGCAGACTTCTGCACCGGTGACGACAAGAAGCGCGCCAAATTGCAGGGCTTCTTCACCGGCAAAATCATGAAGGCAACGAAGGGGCAAGCCGATGGCAAAGCGGTCGCTGCTCTCCTCGAAGCCCGCCGAACTGCGACATCCTGAGAGTTTTTCTTCCCTTCTTTTGGCGAAATCTCTAAGATAACGAGCCACATCATCTTTTCGGGAGGGATCTGTATGAGGTATCAAAAGCAGCGTGCAGTCTTTGCTGCACTTGTGTTGGCAGTTCTCATGATCGGGACCGCTGCTTGTGGCGGTTCCTCGAGCACGAGCAATGAATCATCAGGCGGTGCATCATCTGGGTCATCGGAATCGACCGCGAAATCGAGTAGCGGTGGTGGCGGAGATTCGTCGAAGTGTGCGGAACTTTTCAGTAAGACCGATCAACTTTCATCGCAAATGGATGCATTCGACATGGGTGCAGGCGACGATATGTCAGTGGATTTCAACGGCATGGCAAAAGTGTTGGAATCGTTTACCCCGGATGTTCCCAGCGCAATCCGTGATGATTGGAAGACAATTGTTTCTGGTTTTAAGGAGTATGCGAGCGCACTCAATGGTGTGAACTTCTCTAATCTCGCTGATCCGCGCACGGTGGAGAAGCTCATGGAGGCAGCAGAGTCCATGGAAAATCCGAAATTCCTGGCGGCCTACGAGAATATTGAGCAATGGACGAAGGAGAATTGCCCGAGTTACGCCACCGAGTAGTCGCTTTGTGGCAATGAATGCGGAGAGGGATCAGCCCGTGGGCTGATCCCTCTCCGCATAAGCCGATCCCTCTCCGCATGAACAGAGCAGTATTCAGCGGCGAAAGCAGATTGGTCGCAGACTCATAGGGCCCTTAGTAGTAAGATTTGTAATGCGCAACGGCGGTCGTGGCGCTATGTCAGAGGGGGTTTTCGGTCATGACTATTGGATCGACAGGAGGGACCTTCTGTACTCAGTGCGGGACGTCCATGCCTTCAGGAGCTGCGACCTGCACGGCGTGCGGGTTTGCGATGTACGCAGGTCGCAACAACTGTTGGAACTGTGGCACGCACACTGCTGCTGGGCAGGCAGTATGTACGTCCTGTGGAGCGGCAGTGGTCGGTGGAAACGTTGCGAAGGGTTCAAAGTCGAAGATCGCTGCTGGGCTTCTTGCGATCTTCCTCGGAGGCTTTGGCATTCACAAGTTTTATTTGGGTTATACGACGCCTGCAGTGATCATGCTGGTGGCTGGTGTCATTGGCTTTTGTGGGTCGTTCCTGCTGCTGCCATTACTTCTCCTCATTGCAACATCGATTGTTGGATTCATCGAGGGGATCATCTACCTCACCAAGTCCGATGCTGAGTTCGAACAGATCTACGTCCAGGGCACTCGCGACTGGTTCTGAACGTCTGACGGGGAGTCTCCTCCTCGGGGCGACAGTCGCGGTTGCGACTGTCGCCTACGCGCCCGGAGTCTCTGATCGGTTGTTCGCGCAAGGCGTCAGTTGTCCGAGCCGCATGTGGCTAGGAGTCCTGTGTCCTTTCTGCGGGATGACTCACGCGGTGGTGGCCCTACTTCGTGGCGACGTCCTCGGCAGTTTGAGCCAGAACGCCCTCGCTTTGTTCTTCCTGTTGGGGCTGTTGGGTTCGCTAGCGGCCTCATTCGGACGGTGGCGGCCCCGAATTCCATGGGCACTCTCAAGATCATTCGTTTCTCTCCTCATCGGTCTCGCATTTGCGGGCTACTCGGTGGGCCGGAACCTGGTCTGATTTCGCTGTGGAACAGGAAAATGTCCCCGAGTTGCCGTTGGGGGCTCCGGGCGGCAAGACTCACCCACCTGTGAGCACGACGGTCTTTACCTCGCTCGTAGTACTCCGCTAGCACACGCCGGCCTCGTCCGTCGCGTGTGCGCCCCCGGCCTCCCACTCGGGAGGCCGTTTACGTTCCGCCCGTTCGAACCGGCCCTATCCCGCTGATGCCAAGGCATCGGGGAGGACAACCATGAAAACCAACGGTGGTGCCGCACTCATCAAGGCTCTCGAACTCGAGGGTGTCGATGTGATCTTTGGTCTGCCCGGTGGCGCAATCCTGCCGGTCTACGACCCGATCATCGACTCGCCCATTCGCCACATTCTTGTTCGTCACGAACAGGGTGCAGGCCATATGGCCGAGGGCTACGCGCATGCAACCGGCCGTCCTGGCGTCGCAATGGTCACCAGTGGTCCGGCCGCAACGAACATCATCACGCCACTCGCTGATGCGTACATGGACTCGGTTCCGATGGTTGTTATCACCGGACAGGTCGGAACTGCAGGCATCGGAACTGACGCGTTCCAGGAAGTCGATACGGTTGGAATCACTCGTTCGGTTACGAAGCACAACGAACTCGTGACGAACGCTGCGGACATTCCGCGCATCGTGCGCGAGGCATTCCATATCGCGACCACGGGCCGTCCTGGCCCCGTGCTTATCGACATTCCGAAAGACCTCGTCGATCCCTCGAACCCGAACTCGGCGCTCGATTGGTACTGGCCTGATTCGGTCGATCTCGCTGGGTACAACCCTCGTCTTGATGGTGATCCTGCGCTCATCAAAGATGCGGCGCAACTGATCATCGCTGCAGAACGCCCCGTCATCTACGCCGGTGGCGGAATCCTCAAGGCACGAGCCGCGGAACCGCTTCTTGCTCTTGCGGAATTGCTCGACATCCCAGTCGTCACGACGCTCATGGCTCGCGGCACGATGCCCGACGATCATCCGTTGTGCCTTGGTATGCCGGGTATGCACGGTAACTACACCGCTGTTACCGCCATGCAGGAATCAGATCTACTTATTGCCCTTGGTTCGCGTTTCGACGACCGAGTCACCGGCAAGATCGATGCTTTTGCAGCGAGCGCCAAGATCATTCACGTCGATATTGATCCCGCGGAACTCGGCAAGGTTCGCCGACCCGACGTCGGTATTACTGGCGACTGTCGTCTCGTCATTAATGAACTGATTACTGCGCTGAAACAGATCGGTGCACCAGAAGTTCAGCCCGATCGTTCTTCGTGGAAGTCCACGATCAGTGGATGGCAAGAGAAGTACCCGCTTACCTATGTGCAGTCCGAGCCGGGCGATTTGTTGAAGCCGCAGTATGTCCTTGAGCAACTTCGTGACAACACCCCCGATGACTGCATTGTTGCGTCGGGCGTCGGTCAGCATCAGATGTGGACTGCGCAGTACTGGAAGTTCAACCATCCCTACACCTGGATCAACTCGGGTGGTCTCGGAACGATGGGCTTTGCGGTTCCGGCAGCGATTGGCGCCAAGGTCGGGCGTCCCGACCGCATGGTGTGGGCTGTTGACGGCGATGGCTGTTTCCAGATGACCGCACAAGAACTTGTTACGGCTGCAGCCGAGCGCATTCCGGTGAAGATCGCCATTCTCAACAATGCGTATCTCGGAATGGTTCGTCAGTGGCAGGAAATGTTCTACGAAGAGCGTTACAGCGAGGTCTATCTCTCGCCTGATCTTCCCGATTACAAGATGTGGGCCGAATCCATGGGTTGTGTCGGCATGCGTGTCGAAGCTCCCGAAGATGTTCTTCCCGCAATTCAGCGTGCGAATGAAGTTGACGACCGTCCGGTTGTCATTGACTTCCGTACCGATGCGCGCGAGAAGGTTTTCCCGATGGTGCCTGCGGGCAAGTCGAACTCCGACATCGTTGTTGGTCCGGAGGATGAGCGATGAGCCCAGTAACGCGTCATCACATCCTTTCCGTCCTTGTCGAAAACAAGCCGGGTGTTCTTGCCCGCGTATCGGGTTTGTTTGCCCGTCGCGGTTTCAACATCTTCTCGCTTGCCGTTGCACCAACCGACGACCCCACTCGTAGTCGCATCACGATTGTGGTCGATGTTGAATCAGCACCGCTCGAGCAGATCACCAAGCAACTCGACAAGCTCATCAATGTGTTGCAGATCGACGAACTTGCTCCCATCGATGCGGTCGAACGCGAACTCATGATCGTCACGGTTGCGGTTTCGGCAGAGTCGAAGCCCGAACTGCTTTCCTTGACTGAGGAATACAGCGGCGCCGTTCTCGATGAGTCTGGCGATCGCATCACCGTGTCTCTGGGCGGAACCCCAGAGGCGCTCGATGCCTTCACCTCCCGCATGGGGGCGGCAGTGGTGGCCTACCAGCGCACCGGCCGTATCGCCCTTCCCCGCATCATTTGATCCCTAGATAGTCCCGAGGTTGTGACGGCTTTTTGTCCTGAGCCCCTTTCGTCGTAACCTCTCCAATCCGCCCAGTGGGGCGATCCAATCCCGAAACAGGAGTTCCTGTGGCCACCGTTTATTACGAAGCCGACGCCGATCGTTCATTTATCGCCGACCGCAAAGTCGCCATCATGGGTTACGGCTCGCAGGGCCATGCCC
>SYBH01000121.1 GCA_005787345.1 Actinomycetota bacterium | reverse complement strand
TGAAATGTTCCGCAAGCTTCTTGATGAAGGTCGTGCTGGAGACAACATTGGTGCGCTTCTTCGTGGAACGAAGAAGGAAGAAGTTGAGCGTGGTCAGGTTCTCGCGAAGCCGGGTTCGATCACTCCTCATACCGATTTCGAGACTCAGACCTATGTTCTGACGAAGGAAGAAGGCGGCCGTCATAAGCCGTTCTTCACCAATTACCGTCCGCAGTTCTCTTTCCGTACGACTGATGTGACTGGTCAGATCTCACTTCCGGCGGGTACGGAAATGTGTATCCCTGGTGATAACACCGAGATGACTGTTGAACTGATCCACCAGATCGCGATGGAAGAGGGATAGCGATACGCCATTCGTGAAGGTGGCCGTACCGTCGGCGCCGGCCGCGTCACCAAGATCCTTAAGTGATCGGTCGAAACTAAACATGGCTGACAAGCAAAAGATCCGCATTCGCCTGAAGGCGTATGACCACGAGATCGTCGACCAGTCGACGAAGAAGATCGTGGAAACCGTCGTCCGCACGAGTGCAACGGTTCGTGGCCCGGTGCCGCTTCCTACCGAGAAGCACCGCTACACCGTTATCCGCGGTCCTTTCAAGGACAAAGATTCACGCGAGCACTTCGAGATGCGCATCCACAAGCGTCTTCTGGACATTGTTGACCCCACTCCAAAGACGGTTGATTCGCTCCAGCGTCTCGACCTCCCGGCTGGTGTCGATATCGAAATCAAGATCCAACAGGTCTGAGCTCTTCTCACTCTGAAGACCTCGGCACTGAAATTTGCAAAAGGGCCCTCACTTCGGTGGGGGCCCTTTGCGTTCTGACGCTATGTTTCGCACACCACTGACCGCAGTTCGCGGTTACCGAATCTCAGGGGGAAGTCATGGGTCGTTTCGATCGCAAGGTCGTGTTGGTCACTGGTTCGTCGTCGGGTCTTGGAGCTGCAACGGTCGAACGGTTCTTGGCCGAGGGCGCAATCGTCGCCGGTTCTGATGTGCAGCCTCCGGTCGAAGGCGCCGCGCAACCTACGACGTTTACGCATGTCGATGTCACCGATGAAGCAGCGCTCATCGCGTGGGTCGAAGAGGCGTCAAAACTCACTGGTCGCATTGATGCGGTGTGCACCTTCGCAGGCATTCCCGCTGGTGGCCCCGTTCACCTTGTTGATGTTGCAACGTTTACGCGCACACTCGATATCAATCTCACGGGTACGTTTACGACGTGTAAGCACGTCATCATCAAGATGCTTGCGCAGGAACCTATCGATGGCGAACGGGGGAGTGTCATCACCGTCGCCAGCGTTGAAGGTCTCGAAGGAACAGCAGGCGGAAGTTCGTACAATGCTTCAAAGGGTGGCGTTGCCATTCTCACGAAGAACATGGCGATTGACTACGGCCGTCAGGGCATTCGCGTGAATTCGATTTGTCCTGGCTTTATCGATACGCCCATGTTGCGTGGCCTTGGCGATCCTGAATTGAACGAAATGCTCATAGAGATCAAGGAAGAGCACAAACTGCGCCGCCTCGGAAAGCCATCGGAAATTGCAGCAGTTGCTGCATTCCTTGCATCGCCCGATGCATCATTCGTAACTGGACAAACAATTGCGGTTGATGGTGGTTACACCGCCGGCCGCGATCACGGCGTCACGAAGCGCATGGGTCTGTAACGCTCAATCAGATTCGAAGTGCAGTAATCGTGGTGGGTGATGCGACGAGTTCGATGTCATCGGGATCACTCGTGAGAACGATGACGCGAATGTCTCGCGCCGCGAGTTTCTGACAAAGCACTCCCACATGAGCGTCTGCGGGTGTCACTGAATACTCGGAGACGATTCGTGCTGCTGCATCAGCCGATGGTGAATCGAGCGCGCTGATCGTGATGGGGTAGCGGTTGATCTGGACTGAATCGGGGGAGGTTCGGTCCCAGCCTGCCTCCACCTGAACGGTCGCAGGAACATGAAGCGTCAACCGTGTGTGGTTTGCTGAGCGCCAACGTGCGGCTTCAAGCCGACTGGCCACGGCTCGGAACTTGGGATGACGGGGTTGAAGGATGGCTTGGACGGCTTCGTTGTCCAAGATCACTACGGTCATGAACGGACCAGCCTTTGGGCCTCGGCCCATAGGAGGACATCGTCGGGAGTCGCTCGCGGGTGGGTCGCCACGATTTCCTCGGCGGCTCTCGTAATGAGGTCGGGCCGGTGGGCGAGGGGGTTGCCATCGATTTCGGCCACTCCGAGGGTGATTTCGGCCAGGGACGGTCGATCGGAAGGCACGACCTCGTAATGGGCCTCGAGAACGGCGGCCAGTAGCGAGGCTTCGATGTCTGAGCGCAGGAGTTGAGCGGTATATGCCGTGGTGGATGGGGCCACGCCGAGGTGTTCAGTGGCAAGGGCGGCAGCCTCGCGGAGCTTGGCGGGCAGTCGCATCGAGGTATTCACCGTGGAATCGTCCTCGCTCGCGAGCAAGGCACTGATCTGTTCAAGGATCTGGTCGGAGGCCATAGGCCAGTTGTACCACATAGACGTGGTACAGGGTCAAGGGCCTCCTGGCTCAATCCCCTCAAATCGTCGTCAAAATCGGGATTTGGTCTGAGCCGGCCCAACCCCTAGGGTTTCACCTCCGTGCAACAGGTGTCTTCTCCGGAAGATCACCAACCGCACCTCTACGTCGATCGAACCGACGTCTGCGACGGTCTACTTCGGTGGATACCCCGCAGCACAACCGACAGGCGCTCGGCCGGGTTTTCCCGTGCCGAGCGTTGGCATGAAGGGCCCGTCCCCGCATGTCCGACTCGACGCAAACCACAACAGAAAGATCGTTGCCGTTATGGCGAACAAAGCAGTAGTCGGCGAAAAAGTCGGCATGACACAGGTATGGGATGACGCAAACCGCGTTGTACCCGTGACCGTGCTGCACGTCGCTCCGATGCGCGTGGTGCAGATCAAGACAATCGAACGCGATGGCTACAACGCGTTGCAGGTCACCTTCGGTGAGAAGAAGGCCAGCAAGTTGAACAGCCCTGATCGCGGTCACTTCGAAAAGGCTGGCGTTGCTGCTGGCAAGCGTGTTCTCGAGCTTCGTCTCGACAGCGTTGATGGTTTCGAAGTTGGCCAAGAAATCAAAGTCGACACGCTCGCCGCTGGCGAGTTCGTTGACGTCACTGCCGTGAGCAAGGGCAAGGGTTTCGCCGGAACGATGAAGCGCCACAACTTCAGTGGTCAGCGCGCATCGCACGGTGCTCACCGCGTCCATCGTGCTCCTGGCTCGATCGGCGCCTGCGCCACTCCGGCTCGCGTCTTCAAGGGTAAGAAGATGGCTGGTCGTATGGGTGCGGAAAAAGTCACGACGCTCAACCTGCGGGTTGTGTCTGCCGATCCCGAAAAGAATTTGCTGCTCGTGCGCGGCGCGGTGCCTGGCCCCAAGGGCGGCATCGTGGTCATCCGCGACGCAGTGAAGATCCACTCGAAGGGTGATGCGTGATGGCAACAGTGACCGTCAAGACCCCGGCTGGCGCTGACGCCGGTTCAATCGAACTCGATGCCACCACGTTCGGCATCGAACCCAATGTCCCGGTGATGCACCAGGTCGTGACCGCGCAGCTTGCGGCACGACGTTCAGGCACGCAGAGCACCAAGACCCGCGCCGAGGTATCGGGCGGCGGTGCGAAGCCGTTCAAGCAGAAGGGCACTGGCCGTGCCCGCGCTGGTTCGACTCGTTCGCCGAACTGGATCGGTGGTGGCGTTGCGCTCGGCCCGAAGCCACGCAGCTACGCCCAGAAGACTCCCAAGAAAATGATCAAGCTTGCGCTTCGTTCGGCTCTGTCTGATCGTGCGTCTGAAGGCAAGGTCATCGTCGTCGACGAATGGAAGTTCGACACTCCTTCAACAAAGGGTGCGATTGCTGCACTTGCTGCACTTGGGGTCGAAGGCAAGGTGCTGTTGGTTCTCGATCGTGGCGATGTCGCTGCGTGGAAGAGCTTCCGCAATCTTGGCCATGTCCACATCATCGAGACCGCTGAACTCAACACCTATGACGTTCTCGTTTCCGACGTCGTCGTGTTCACAAAGTCGACCCTTCCGAACGTGGAGGAATCAAAGTGAAAGATCTCCGCGAAAAGAACCCACGGGACATCATCATCCGTCCCGTTGTGAGCGAGAAGAGCTACGCACTTCTCGACACCAACGTCTATACGTTCGTTGTTCACCCCGATGCTTCAAAGCCCGAGATTCACGACGCAATCGAGTCGATCTTTGGCGTGAAGGTTCTCAAGGTGAACACGCTCAACCGCAATGGCAAGCGCAAGCGCAACCGTCGTACCGGAACCTTTGGTGCGCAGACGGGCCAGAAGCGTGCATTCGTCACTCTCGCCGCTGGCGACCGCATCGAATTGTTCGAGGGGTAAGGAACCATGGCTCTTCGTAAACGCAAACCGACTAGCCCCGGCCGTCGTTTCCAGACTGTCTCCGATTTTGCGGAGATTACAAAGGACACGCCGGAACGGTCGCTTCTCGTCCCCAAGCACCGCACTGGTGGCCGTAATAGTTACGGTCGCAAGACAGCTCGTCATAAGGGCGGCGGTCACAAGCAGCGTTACCGTCTTGTTGACTTCCGTCGCGTTAAGGACGGCGTTCCCGCGTCAGTCGCTGCGATTGAATACGACCCCAACCGCACCTGTCGTATCGCGTTGCTGCATTATCACGACGGAGCGAAGAGCTACATCCTCGCCCCGAAGGGTGTGCAGGTTGGCGACATTCTTCAGAGCGGCCAGGGTTCCGACATCCGTCCCGGTAACGCACTTCCGTTGCGTTACATCCCGGTCGGTACCGTCGTGCACAACGTCGAACTCAAGCCCGGTGGTGGCGGCAAGATGGCGCGGAGCGCTGGCATGAGCATTCAGCTCGTCGCCAAGGAGGGCGATTACGCCACTCTTCGTCTTCCCAGCACCGAAATGCGTCGTGTCCCGATCGACTGCCGCGCCACTGTCGGCGAGGTCGGTAACTCCGAGCATGAACTCATCAAGATCGGTAAGGCCGGCCGTAACCGCTGGAAG
>SYBH01000120.1 GCA_005787345.1 Actinomycetota bacterium | reverse complement strand
GTGACGCACAACATGCAGCAGGCTGCTCGCGTCAGCGATCGCACGGCGTTCTTCACCACCGAGGTGAATTCGGAAAGCGATACACGCACCGGTGTGCTGGTCGAGTTCGATTCAACCGACAAGATTTTCTCGGCCCCTTCCGATGAACGCACCGAGAATTACGTCACTGGTCGATTCGGCTGAGGTGGAGCAAGTGCGTCAGCAGTACACGTCCGAACTCGAGCAGCTGGCCCTTCAGGTGGAATTGATGGGTGTTCTTGTCGACGAAAATCTCGAGCGCATGCGAGCGGTACTGAACACTGGCAACCTGAACGTTGCCGAAGAAGCGATTCGGACTGATGACCGGATCGACGCCATGAACGTTTCGCTCATGGAGCGGTCCTATGAACTTCTTCGTCGGGAAGCGCCAGTCGCGTCTGACCTTCGGCTTATCGTTTCGGTGCTTCGCGTCACCGCAGAACTTGAACGCATCGGCGATCTTGCTCTGCGTATCGCCAAATTGGCGCCGGAACACGAACTGCTTACGAGAGTCCCTGCTGCATTCGACATTCTTGAGACCTTGGCTGGGCATGCGGTGAACCACTACCGCGATGCACTGCGGGCCTGGTCAACTCTCGATCTTGCGCTTGCCGAACAGGTCGCATCTGAGCCCGAGGTCGCCATGGCCTCTCGTCATCTTGTCGAAGCGTTACTCGCCTATGAAGGTCCTGACGCTGTGGTCGTTGCGCTCCGTACGATGGTTGCAGGTCAAGCGCTTGATCGAATCGCCGATCACTCTGCTGTGCTTGGCGCTCGAATTCGTTATCTGATCACCGGAGATCCTGATCATCTCGCGGCAGAAGTCCGATGAGTCAATTAGGCGGAAGTTACGACAGGAGTCTTGATGCCTGAACAGCGCAAAACCTTTCACCAAGAACTCGACGAGATCCGCGACGACATTGTCCGTCTCGGCGCCCTGGTAGGTGAAGTCATTCCTCGTGGCACAGAGGTACTGCTCACCAACGATATGAGTGGCGCCCAAGCTGTCATCGAGGCGGATGACGAACTTGATGACCTTTCGCTTCGAATCGAAGAGCACTGTTATCACGTGCTTGCCCTTCAACAGCCGATGGCATCAGATCTCCGATCGATCGTGACCGGACTATGGCTCACAGGCGAACTTGAGCGCTCCGGGGATCTCATGGTCAATGTTGCAAAAGGAACGCGTCGTATCTACGGAGTGTCTCTCGATCCAAAATTACGCGGCTTGATTGAACGAATGAGTGAAGAAGCTTCTCGTTTGATGAAGTTGGCTCTCGACGCCTACGCCGAGCGAAATGCGAGTTTGGGAGTTGCGATTGACGACATCGACGACACTCTCGACACGTTGCATGGTGATTACATCGAAGCAATTTTCGAATCCCATGCAACTCACGACATTGGTTTGCAGGCGTCGGTTCAGCTCGCCCTCATCGGCCGTTATTACGAGCGCATTGGTGATCACGCCGTAAACATCGGACAGCGGGTGCAGTACATGGTGACCGGTTGGTTGCCAGAACAGACTGGAGCAGCTCGTTTGGTGGCGCGGCGTTCGCTGGCTGCGGAAATTGGCGCAGAGAATTCCGTTCCGGAGGCTGAAAGCGGCCAATGACCTCAGTCGTTTGGAGTGCGCTGATTGCTGCTCTCGTTGCTGCTGCTCTGGCAACTGTTGTTGCGCGCTTCTTCTGGAATCGGGCTCAACGCAATCATGTCTACGAGTCGACAATGCGTTTGGGATTCGAGATTCCAAGCGAACGCGAGATGGTGCGCTTCGATGACCTTCTCGCAATTGTCGAGCGCTCTGTGCGTGATCTGCGATCAGATACTCTTCAATCCGAAAGCGCACAGTTTCGCTTGCAGTCAGCCCTCAATGCTTTGCCGGTGGCCGTTATGGTTTTCGACGGCGAGGGTTCGGTCATCGAGTCAAATGCCGCCTCTCAGCCATTCCTTGAAGCCCGCCACGGCGATGCACTCGTTGGCGCGGCGGTAAACGATCTCATCAGAGTGGCGAATTCGGGTAGCGAAGCCTCAACCGCTATCGACCTCTTTGGGCCGCCTAAGCGCACTGTTTTGGTGACCACAGTTCCACTCCCGGAGGATGGGCAGCCGGGAGCGGTGGCATTTGTCGAGGACATCACCGAACGGCGTCAACTCGAGGCGATTCGCACCGACCTTGTCGCGAATATCAGCCACGAGCTGAAAACCCCGGTTGGTGCAATTGGTCTTTTGGCCGAGACCCTCCAGGGCGAAGAGAACCGCGACATTGTTGATCGTCTTGCTCTTCGCATTAATGCCGAGGCGATGAGGATCGCTCAAATCATCGAAGACCTCATTGAACTTTCGCGGATCGAATCCGTCGACGGTGCTGGTAGTGCCATCGTTGAATTGGCCGAGATTGCATCTGACGCAGTTGAGAGGTTCCGAACTGCTGCGGTCCGAGCTCAAGTGTCAGTTCAGTTGGTCGTCTTATCGGCTGATACCCGAATTGTCGGTGAGCGCCGACAACTCCTTTCGGCGGTCGGCAACCTCATCGACAATGCCATCAAGTATTCCGATCCCGGAACAGTTGTTGATGTGACGGTCGAAGCTGATGCCAATGACATTGTCGTGAAGGTCGCCGATCACGGAATAGGGATTCCGACTCGTGATATCGATCGAATCTTCGAGCGCTTTTATAGGGTCGACCAAGCCCGAAGCCGTCAAACCGGAGGCACGGGTCTTGGTCTTGCGATTGTTCGCCATGCAGCGGTGAACCACGACGCCCATATCGACGTCGAGTCGCGTCTGGGAGAGGGCTCAACCTTCACGCTGCGATTCCCCAGTACAAACGGCGCCACCGATCCTGCAGAATCCGGAATTTCAACACTGAACAACAGGACGTGAGTCAATGACTGACACAACATCAGTGCTCGTAGTCGAAGATGAAGGATCATTTATCGAGGCTCTAGAGATTGGTTTGTCTCGTGAAGGGTTCAAGGTGACGGTGGCTCGCGATGGAGCGGAAGCTCTTGAAGTCTTCGATGCCGTTGATCCCGATCTCGTGCTACTCGACGTGATGCTTCCCAAAATTTCGGGAATTGATGTGTGCCGTGAGTTGCGGTCTCGGTCGAATGTTCCGATCATCATGGTGACTGCCAAAGGTTCCGAGATCGACACGGTCGTGGGACTTGAGATTGGCGCCGACGACTACGTCACAAAGCCCTATCGAATGCGAGAACTCGTGGCGCGTATGCGAGCAGTCTTGCGCCGCCGTCCCTTCGACGACGCAGAACCTCAGACCGAAATCGATCTCGCCGAGACTCTCCACGTGGGCGATGTCGTCCTCGATCCGGAACGTCACGAGGTGACCGTTCGCGGAGAAATCGTGCAACTTCCTCTCAAGGAATTTGAATTGCTGGCGTTACTACTTCTGAATGCGGGTCGAGTGCTCACCCGAGACACGCTTATCGATCGAGTGTGGGGTAGCGACTATGTGGGCGACACCAAGACGCTTGATGTTCACATCAAACGTCTGCGCTCAAAGGTCGAAAGCGATCCAACGAATCCCGTTCGTATCGTGACGATCCGGGGACTCGGCTACAAGTTCGACGTTCCGAAGCGCTGAGGTTGAGCGAAACGGGCGGTTGCGTCGCACCCGCCTCGTAACATGGGCAAAGTGACTCCTGAGTCCACATCCCCCAGCGGCAAGGACCCTCGCGGCCCGGCACCAGTCGGTCGTGATCCTCGCCGACCGTGGGCACCGTCACCATTCAGGCGTTTGGCTCGGACTCATGCTGCATCAGTCTCGGGCGATGCGCTGTTTGCCATTGGCCTCGCAGGGTCAGTGTTCTTTTCGCTTGACTTCACATCGGCGCGATGGCGTGTTGCGTTGTACTTGCTTCTGACGATCGCACCATTTGCGATCGCGGCGCCGCTCATTGGCCCTGCTATCGATCGCATCAAGGGTGGGCGACGCTGGATCATCGTTGGATCGATGCTCTTACGAGCGTTGCTTGCGTTCTTTGTTGTTCGGCACATGGACTCTCTTCTTTTCTACCCAGAAGCTTTCGGCATGCTCATCATGCAGAAGATCTATTCAATTTCGAAGAGCGCAGTCATTCCGAGCACCGTGCATAGTGACGAGGAATTGGTGCAGGCCAATTCGCAACTCACGACACTTTCTTCGATCGCTGTCGTGGTCGCTGCGATACCAGGGGGCATCCTCTATGCGATCGGTGGTGGTCAAGCCACGGTTGCTTTGGGTGCAGTTGTGTTTGCCGTTGGCACGATTTTTGCGTTGCAGTTGCCGCCAACCACGGTTGCCGCGGAACCAGAGGGTGAGGCCGAACGAGAGGAGCTTCGTAGCGCTGGCATTACTCACGCATCAACCGCAATGGGCCTTATCCGCGGCATGGTCGGCTTTCTTGCGTTCATGCTTGCATTCGATTTCAAGAATGCAGGAGCGCCACTATGGCAACTAGGCCTTGTCGCCGCGACAGCGCAGCTGGGTTTCTTTTTGGGTTCGTTAGTTGTTCCTCGACTCCGACGAGTGACGTCTGAAGAGCGGATCTTGGTCACGAGTCTGTTTGTCATAAGCGCGGCTGGAGTTATCACTGCGTTCATCAGCGGACTCGCGGGCGCAGCTCTGTTATCGATGATGTTGGGCATTACGAGTTGCTCGGCTAAACAGGCATTTGATTCCATCGTTCAGCGCGATGCCCCCGATGCAAACCGCGGTCGAACCTTCGCGAAATTCGAGACACGGTTTCAGCTGATTTGGGTGATCGGTGCACTGCTGCCAATTATCCTGCCGATTCCGGCATCCCTCGGGTTCGGACTCATAGCGATAACAGCATCGATCGCCGTGGCGCTTTACCTGGTTGGTCTGCGCAATGTTCGTGCCGGTCGATTGCCGACGCCTCGAAAGGGTGTGCTGCGTCGCCCGGTCGATGAGCTTCATCGGTCGTTTCAAGACGACCTTGATTCCACTCGAATTGTCGATCGCGGCTTTGCAGGCCCCGAAACCCCAACGCCATGGGGGCCGCCGCTCGACCCCAACGATCCCACTGCGGCCGATATCGATATCGCTCCCCACGATGCGGCTCGCCGATGGATGCGCCGCCCAACCGCCGCAGCTCCAGCTCCTGAAACACCTGCTGTTGCAGCGCCCCAAGTGCAGCCGCCCAGCGACCCCACAAGAGTCGAGTGGCCGTTGCCCGAACTGTCTACAGACTCGCCCCGTCCGGTAGGCGATCATCGTGACGGCTTACTTTTCGAACCCGATGCTTGGGACGACCCCGAGATCCCCGATGGTCCACCGCCAATTACGTGATCAGTCAGGTAGCTCGATGCGAGCAAGCCACAAACCTGGGGCTTCGATCTCTGCGGGAGTGGGGAGCGTGCGCTCCGATTCCCAGAGGCGTACAAGTCCGTCGTTGCCTGCGCGTTCGACGATGCCGGCCACAAACGCAGCGCCACGGTCATAGGTGGCTTGGGTGAGTTCAAGGCCGAATAATCTCTCGACGAAGCGGTCCGAATCATCGGCCTCAACGCGACGGCGGCGAACTGCCTCGGAAATCATTGTGGTGTTTGAAAGTAATGAGGAACCGACGGCATCGACAATGTGATCGACATATCCCACCATTGCCGCGATGAGGGCTTCGAATTTGGGAAGCATGTCACGTTGTGCTTGCGATTGGATCGCCCCGAGAAGTAGCTCGGGATCGCCAAACATTGACTGCATGCCCGACATAGATGATGGATCGGACATATCGAATTCCATCGAACCCAGTCGATCTTCTAATGCATTTGGATCGGGTTCGAATCCGGCGGCATAGGCGGAGAGGAATTCCTCGACAGTTGCTCGGACATGCGGAATGCGCAGGACCGAATGCATGGCTATTTCCTGAGCGCAAACCCAGAGTCGAAGGTCGTCGGCGGGAATGCTCCACTCGGAAGCGAATGTTTCGAAATTCGCGGGAATGACCATCAGGTCATCTTTTGCTATCCGTGGAACAGGAAGATCGTATTGACCAAAGGAACGACGCGACAAGTGCCCAGTCATGGAACCGGCAGTCATGCCCATCATCATTGGCCCCATCATGGCCATGAGGGGGGCCATGAAACTGAGAGGGTCTGAGGGGTCTGGGCTCGTCGGGGGTGCGGGCGGTGTGAGCGAACCGGCGAGCCGCTCGAAAAGTGGACGCCAAGATTCAAGCGTGCTTGTGGCCCATTGCCCACGAGTCACCGGCACAATCGAAATACCAGTGCCGCCGAAACTCGTGGGAAGTCCGGTGGCATTGCCGACATGGAGTTCAGCGATACGCGCGAGTTGTTCAAGGCGGATCCGTTCAAGCGGATCAACGTTGCCTTCTTCTCCGCCGTCGGTCGCAATAGAGAGTGCAAGTTGGCGAGCGGCATCCCATCCGATGGGGCCTTGTTGGGAAAAAAGTTTGGCCAGATCGCCAAAGAGCGGCATCCCTGACAGCGGGTTCTGTTCGGAGCTTTTGCCCAGTTCGTCGCCTGGGTCGGCGCCAGAGAAGGGGTCGGGGGGTAGATCGTCCACCACCTCAGGCTAGGCCCCGCCGAGGGATATGACGCTTCGGGCGCCAGCCGGACGAAGACGACGTCGGACGCGCCATGATTGCGGTGTGGGAGAAATCGTGGTGGTCACCGGAGCAGATCTGCCGATCGGGCGACGAGTGGTTGCTGCCGCGCTCTCAGAACCTGGCGTCGACCGTGTTGTTGCCATTGGGGCCCAGCCGGGCACCCGGCATCTCACCGGCGACACCGAAGGTCCCGAACTTCTCATCGCTCCTTTTGCTCTTGACGATTCCCGATTGGCGTCGCTTGTTGCGGGAGCGACACGAGTCTTGCTCACTGGGCCCCGCTCGGGGCTCGACATCGATGGAACCGGTGGCGCCGACATCGATGTGGTTGCAACGCGATCTTTCCTTGCGTCGCTTACACGAGTTGGGGCAGTAACAACGCTCGTTGTTTTGTCGTCAGCGCTCGTTTACGGAGCTCGAACCGATAATCCGATTCCGCTCTCTGAGAACGCGCCGGTTCGACCAAATGCCTCGATTGGGGCAGCGGTTGAGCGTGCTGAACTCGAACGACTGTGTGCCACGTGGTCAAGGTCGCGTGGAGCAACCTGTGCGCTCGTTCGCCCGTGCATCGTTGTTGGCCCGGAAAACGAAAAGTGGCTGGCACGTTCACCTTGGGCAACGGCCGGTCTCCAAATCAGCGGTATGGGCGCCCCAGTGCAATTTGTGCACCTTGACGATCTCACCACTGCTCTTGTCGCCATCTGTCGTTCACGAGTTGATGGACCAGTGAACGTTGCGCCCGATGGTTGGCTCACAGTTGAGGAAGTTCGCGCTCTGAAGGGGCCCACCGCACGAGTTCGCGTGTCTAAGCCTTTCGCGTACGTTCTGGCTCAAATCGGCAAATACTTCGGTGTTGCTCCGGGTGATCCCGACGCCCTTTTGGCTGGTTCAGGTCCCTGGGTTGTTGCCAACGATCGCATTCGGTCCTTGGGTTGGGAACCCACGTTTCGAAATGAAGAGGCCTATGTCGACGCCGACAGTGGCGGCATTTGGGCTCGGGTCACTCCGCGTCATCGTCAGCAATTAGCGCTGGGCGGGGTGGCTACGGCTTTGTTCGGCATTGGCGTAGGGGCGGCCTTTTTGATCCGCCGCCAACTCAACTCCGATCGATGAGTTTGGCGAGAGTCTTGGCTGCAACGCCATTTCGGACATAGCCAATCGTGACGGTGTCGTTGGCGGCGTGGTTGCGGAGTGCGACGACAAGGGCGGAACTCGTCGGCAAATTTGCTTCACTTAACGAGGTGATGCGATCGCCAGCGATGAGGCCAGCCCGATCTGCGGGACCATTGCTCGTGACCGATTCGATGGCTGCGCCTCCATCGGGAGCGTCGGTTGTCATGACGCCGAGCCATCCGTGATGAACGGAACCGGTTTCAATGATGTCGTTGACGACATGACGTGTCCAGGCAACTGAGTGAGCGAAGGAATTCGTAGCGGTGGGCAGAGCAAGCGTTGATGGAGCAGACGCGAGTGCTGCCGATCGGGTCGCAACCGCTGCGCGCGATGTCAACAAACCGATTACTTCGCCCGTCTTTGTGCAAAGAACTGCGGAATCAGTTGGAGGTTGAACATCGATTGCGGAACCGATCATGTCGTGCAATGTGGATCCATCTGTTGTATCGAGACGCATGCCGACAGCTTGAAAAATCGCAGATGCAACCCACGACCGGTTATCGGTGGAGGTGCGGCCGACAACGAAGACCATGTCTCCTTGCGCAACAGAGTTGATGTCGCCAAATGAAGGGGTGGGAAGTCCTGAACCTTCGATGCGAATCACGGCAAGGTCATCAGCCGGATCGGTTCCGACGATGGTCGCGTTAAAGGCGCGTCCGTCGGCAGTGGTGACAGTGAGTGAGCGTGCGCCTTCAAGTGGGTCGGATGCAGTGACCACATGGCCATCGGATCGGATGATGAGCCCGGTCACGACGAACGAACTTGACGCACGGTCGACCTTGATCTGAACGATTGCCGGTGCAAGAGACGACAGCGCTGTCACGGGAAGTACTTCGGCTGCAGGTCCGACGGCGAACTCGGTTCCTTGGGGCGACCGATTGGACGAGCCGAGAATCCCAACTGCGGCGATACCTGTGGCGGTCGCAATCAGACCGATTGCGATCACCGCGAAGAATCCAGTCCGTGACGAATATCGGCGTTTCGATCGAGGCGAAAGCGGGTTTGGGCCTGCCATCTCCGATGGGTGACGCCATAATCGGTCGTCTTGGGGGAGAGGAGGGACGAACCCGGCATCGTCATCCGGGTCATCGAGGAACGGCATGGGGGTGAATGTAGCGGTGGGCCCCGCAGAGTCAGCCGCGGCCCCTACTACGATGGGAAGCCGTGACTCTTGAACCACCTACCACCGACGATTGGGTCGCGCTTACCGACCAATTGCTCGACGTCGGTCTGGCCGCTGATTGGGTTGCACTCCCAGGATGCGGTGCTGTGGTGGTTTTCAGTGGTTTGGTGCGGGACTATGCCGATGGCTCTAGTGGTGTTACTCATATCGATTACGAGGCGTGGGCCGAGCAGGTTGAGCCTCGCCTTGGCGCCATTGCTGAGCAAGCTCGTCAGCGGTGGCCCGAGTTAGGGCGAATCGCCGTCTGGCATCGCGAAGGGCGAGTGCTCCTGAGCGAGTCGTCTGTCGTTGTCGCGGTGTCTGCCCCCCATCGCGGCGCCGCATTTGATGCCTGCGAATTCGCAATTGACACCTTGAAAGAATCTGTACCGATCTGGAAGAAGGAATTCTTCGACGGTGGTTCGCAATGGGCGCGGGCGGCGCAGCACATCACCGACATAGACGATCGCGGAGTTCTCGCATGAGTGGCATTGCTTTTCTTCTCCTCGCAGTCGTTGTTGCTGCCGTTGGTTCGCTCATTGTGTGGATCCGTCATCGCAAGCCCACCCACTTCATGGCCAGCGTTGACGACTTTCAACGCGAAATGGATGCCTTGAGCACGCCGCCTGTTCCTTCGACTCCGCCACGCCCAGTGCGTGGTGTGCAAGACGCGGAAAAGCGTCGATTGGGCGGTCGTTGATATGGCGCGCGACATTGCGATCGACCTTGGAACCGCCAATACTCTGGTCTACGTTCGCGGCGAGGGGATTGTCCTCAACGAGCCGTCTGTAATTGCGTTGAATAGCCGCACTCAAGACGTGCTTGCCATGGGCCACGAAGCGTGGCAAATGATTGGCCGCACACCTAGCTACATCGTTGCGGTCCGTCCTCTTCGAAAAGGCGCAATCACCGACTTCGAAGTCACCCAGCGCATGATCCGTTTGCTACTTCAACGTGTTGGCGTCAATCGATTCAATCGCCCCCGTGTTGTGATTTGTGTTCCCTCCGCAATTACCGCTGTCGAACAGCGCGCGGTTACCGAAGCGGCACGTCGCGCTGGTGCTGCTGAAGCGCACCTCATCGAGCAACCCATGGCCGCGGCCATCGGTTCAGGTCTTCCCATCAACGAACCGCTCGGCAACATGGTGATCGATATCGGAGGCGGAACGTCGGAAGTCGCGCTCATTTCACTTGGTGGGGTAGTAGCGCTCGAGGCAGTGCGAGTCGGAAGTTTCGATATCGATGCTGCTATCCAGACTCACATCCGGCGTGAATACGGCATCGCTGTGGGCGAACGCACCGCAGAAGAAATCAAAGTCACAATTGGTTCTGCGTGGCCAACAGAAAATGAGTTTGCCGCTGAGGTTCGCGGACGTGAACTTATGAGCGGTCTACCTAAGACTGTTGTTCTCACTGCCGAGGAAGTTCGCGAAGCGATCGACGAACCCGTGTCGGCAATGGTCGACGCGGTCATCGCATGTTTGGGCCAAGCTCCGCCCGAATTGGCCCAGGACCTCATTGAGCAAGGTATCTACCTAGTTGGCGGCGGCGGCATGTTGCGCGGTCTCGATCTCCGCATTGAATCCGAAACGAATGTTCCGGTTCACCTTGTCGAAGCGCCACTCGAATCAGTTGTGCTCGGAGCAGGACATTGCGTCGAATCCTTCGACGCTCTCAAGGTCATGTTCATGGACTGAGGTCTTCGGCGGCTTGCCGGACCTGCCAATCTCGATCGTTAGTTGCCCGTTCAAGGGCGGCGTCGACTTCGGGGCCATCAAACGGGGCTAGGGCGATAACAGCACGCCGGCGAACCGTTGCTTTGTCCTCGGTTGCAGAGAGGATCGCACCAAGTCCTGCGGGATCGCTGAGTGCACCTAACGCTGCAACTGCAGATTCGCGACACAGCGCGTCGTCGTGACCGGTTGCAATTTCGCATAATCGTTCAATGGTCGATTTCGATGCAGGTGGGCGTTCTCCACAAGCCCATGCGGCAATTTCGACCACAGAGTCATCGCTATCGGAAAGAAGTGCAGCGATAGCGTCCGCTACTTCGGAGGTGGTTGGCTCGCCGACACTGCCGTTCCAAGAGGTTGATTCGGTGCACGCTCGTCGACGCATGATTGGGTCGCCATCGTGGGTGGCCCGAATGAGCTCGTTCTGGGTCAGCGCACCGAGACGGTTGAGCGCTCCAAGCGCAGTGGCACGAACATTCGCGTCCTCGTCACTCAGGAAGGATCGGGCTGTGTTTTCATCTCCCGAATGTCCTGCGAGCGCAGCGTCGCGTCGGCGAGCGACGGTGTCATCGAGTTGACGGCCAGGCATGCTCAGCCGATCGAGGCGCCAAAGAGCCCGAAGAGCACGAGGACCGAAAGCGCGAGTCCACCAGCGAGAGTGATGCCGAGAACGACGAGGACCACGCTAAGGCTGACCCCAGATCGGATGCGATCGGATGTGGTTGGGCCGATGTCATCTCCGTAGATCGGTTGCCATTGGTTGCTCGCACTCACAAGAGACATCCTCGCACTCTGTCGGCGGGCGCGCTGGTTCATGGTCTCGGACATGGCAGGCTGACACGGTCGATGGGCCGAATCCATCGCATTTTGTCTGTGGAGCAACGTGGTCGAGTTTGTCGAAGAAGAACCTGAGCCCGTACCTGCGACTGTGGGTGAGCAATCCCCGCACTGGAGTCGACGCCGCCGTTGGCTCACGTCGTTTGGTTTTTTCTTCGCCGTGCTCATCATCACACTGGGGTTGGTTCTTCGACTCCCGTATTACGTGGTTTCTCCGGGCGCTTCGCGTCCAACCGATAGCCTTATTTCGGTGAATGGAGCGCAGACCTATGTAAATGAGGGGGAAGTTGATCTCCTGACAGTTTCGCTTCGACGAGCGACACCATTTGAAGCATTAGCTGCATGGGTAAATCCCGATCTTGATCTCGCGTCGCGAGAAGACATTCTTGGCAAACAGTCACCTGATCAAAATCGTGATCTGAATTTGCGGATGATGTCGCAATCCAAAGATGCAGCGCAGTATCAGGCGCTCACACGGCTCGGTTATCCCGTCGAATCGAACGGAACCGGCGCAGTCGTTGCGGCAGTGGTCGAAAGCGGACCATCTGCCAACATGCTTGTTCCGGGAGATGTCATTGTCCGCGCCAACGGTCAACAGATTTCGTTTAGTCAGAATTTGATCAACGTGATTAGCGCGACGGCTCCGGGAGCGACGATCACATTGGGCGTCGAACCGTATGATTCGACGCTGGAGAGCGCTCTTCCGCCTCGCGAGGTACAGGTAGTCCTTGGCGCCCGCGAAGGTGACACCACAAAAGGATTTCTCGGGGTCACAACCGTTACCCGCGATCTTTCGTTCACTTTTCCGGTGGAGGTAACGATTGACTCCGGTCGGGTAGGCGGCCCGTCGGCGGGGTTGGCCTTCACTCTTGGGATTCTCGATGTCATGACCCCTGACAGTCTCACCGGAGGGCTCAAAGTTTCAGTGACGGGGACGATCGCTCTCGACGGCTCGGTGGGGCCAATCGGCGGGATCCACCAAAAAGTGATGGCGTCGCGCCGGGCTGGTGTCGATTTGATGTTGGTCCCTGGCCGAGAGATTGATGAGGCTCGCAAGTACGCAGGCGACCTACGCGTTGAGCCGGTTGAGTCATTGACCCAAGCACTTGAAGTTCTTACGACGGTGGGCGGTGGCAACTTGGTGCTCCCCGCCGTGGGCACCGCTCTTGCCGCCAACTGACCCCTTTGGTATCACCGGAATGTCGGCCTTTCGTCGGTAGCCTTGACGTTGATGGCAGCCGACTCGTCCGGGCCGATCGATCCCGACCGCATCCTCGATAAAACTTTCGCGACCGTAAAGAAGGGCGTTGACCCCGTTGAGGTCCAGCGTTACCTCCTTCAGGTCTCGAATCAGTTGAAGAACTCACAAACTCGAGTTTCGGAACTCGAGCGACAGCTCGAACAGGCGCGTCGCCAAAGTGCCGACCATGATCCGATCGACCCTTCGAACCTGACGAAATTGCTGGGCGAGGAAACGACGCGGGTTCTTGATGCCGCTCAGTCGGCTGCAGCCGAGATTCGGGCAAAGGCCGAGGAAAACGTGGCGCGACTTCTCCATGAGGCGCGTGAAGAATCCGTACGTCTGCGAGAAGACGCCGAAACTCTTGTGGCTCGGCGCACCCAAGAAGCCGAGCAAGCAACTGCACAAATTCGTGAGTATGCCGAAACTCAGCGTGCGAACGCCGAAGCTGAAGCCGCTGCGATCATCGAAGCCAGCAAACAGCAGGGCCGCGAGATGGTGCAGGAGGCGAAAGAGGTTCGCCAGCGCATGCTTGACGATCTCGCAAACCGTCGTCAGACACTTCGTCAACAGATTGAACAACTACAAGCCGGACGCGATCGCCTGTCTGCTGCCTACGACATCGTTCGTGAAACCCTCGCTGTCGCCACCGAGGAACTCCACGTCGCTCTTCCCGAAGGCCGCCTCTCCGCTGAAGTTGCCTCGTTGCAAAGCGTCGACTCCGAATTGGAGGCGACCATTACTCCCATTGTTACGGCTGAAGAGCTCGACGAACCAACGATCGACGTCTTCCCTGCTTCACAGGCCCGAAACCTTGAAACGCCGGCTGAAGCGCGTCCATCGGCCCCTAAGCTCACGGTCGTTCCTCCAGTCGAGGAAGCAGTTGTCGAGGAACTTGTTGAAGTAGCCGCGGTTGTCGCAGATGCACCTGAACCTCCAACCGAATCCCCGGGGTCGCCGGAAGATCCGCGTGAAGGCCGTCATTCGTCTTCGGTCCGTGTCGTGCGCACTTCGAGTGGCAAGGCCGCCGATGTCTTCGCTCGGCTTCGTCGAGAAGGTGAAGACGAAGTTGCGACTGCAAGCGATATTTCCGACGAAATTGCTGACACAAGTCCTGAAATTATTCAGGAAATCGTCGAGGTCGTCGTACCTGAAGCGACACAGGTCGTTACCTCTGACTTGTCTGCCGATGCCGACCAAGTCTTCATTGCAACGCGCGACGCAGCTATTTCGTCCATCGAAAGTTCACTGGCTCGTCGCATTAAGCGGGAATTATCCGACGAGCAAAACGAACTTCTCTCTACATTGCGATCAGTGAAGGGCAACCTGACAGCAATTGCTTTTCTTCCGACACCTGAGTCCCAGTTGGAACGCTATGAAGACATCGCTCTTCCTGCGCTTGCCGACGCCACCGAGGCGGGCGCGGCAATCGCACCGGTCAAGGGCCGTAGTTCTGCCCGTGCATCGGTTGGTGACCTCGCTGCCGATCTGGCGAGCGCGATCGTCGGCCCCCTGCGTGATCGGCTCGAACGAGCGGTGTCGGAATCTGCGGGTGATCGCGATGACCTTGCCCAGCGAATCCGTTCCACCTTCCGCGAATGGAAGGGCCAGCGGGTTGACGACGCCGTCACCTATGCGCTGCTCGCAGCAGCGAATCGGGGCGTTCTTGACCGATTACCCAAGAACTCGAAGGTGCGCTGGGTCGTTGCTGCAGGCGATAGTCCCTCACCCGACTGCGAAGACAATGCCCTCGGTGGGCCAATAGATCGTGGCGGGGCCTTCCCCACAGGTCACAAGGTGCCCCCGCTGCACCCTGGGTGCCACTGCGCCGTGCTTCCCGTCTCCTAAGTAGCCCGACCCGGAACAGGTCTGGAACGCCCGTAGGCTGGGGCTCCATGCGTACCCCAACTGACATGCCCCAGCGTCGCCGTATTTCGCGAGGGCGCCTTGCCCTCATTGTGACCGCGGCGGTGGTCTTTGTTCTGTTCCTGTCGTTACGCGGCCTCGCTGGCTTCTGGACCGACTGGATGTGGTTCGACTCGCTGGGTCTCAGATCAGTTTTCACTGGTGTGCTCGGAGCGAAGATCGCTCTTGGCGCGATTTTCACCGCAGCGTTTTTTGTGATGGTGCTCATCAACTTGGTGGTTGCTGATCGCATCGGTCCGAAGGTTCGCCCGACCGGACCAGAAGACGATTTGCTTGAGCGCTATCACGAAACGATTGGTCGACGAACCAAGACAGTTCGCTTGGTCGTTTCGTTTGTTCTTGCGCTTTTTGCCGGATTGGGAATGTCGGGCGATTGGAACCAGTGGATTCTTTTCCGCAATGGCGGAAGCTTCGGCATGAACGATCAAACGTTCCAAACCGATATCGGGTTCTACGTCTTCAAGCTTCCGTTTTACACATCGGTAGTGAATTGGCTGTTCGCGGCCGGCATCATTCTGCTTATCGTGGCCGTTGTCGCGCATTACCTCAACGGCGGCATCCGACTGCAGACCGCTGGGGAGCGAGTCAGTCCTCAGGTCAAGGCGCATATTTCTGTGTTGCTTGGGTTGCTGGCATTAGTGAAGGCCGCGGATTATTGGTTGCAGCGTTTTGCGTTGACATACTCGACTCGCGGAACCGTTGACGGCGCGACGTACACCGACGTGAAGGCCCAACTTCCTGCGATTTATCTTCTGCTCTTCATCGCCCTTTTGTCATTCGGGCTTTTTATCGCAAATATTTGGCGACGCGGCTGGACGCTCCCAGTTGTTGCGGTTGGGCTATGGGCGCTCATCTCGGTGGTTGCCGGCGTGGGTTACCCGGCGTTTATCCAGCGCTTTGTGGTGGAACCCGAGGAATCAACGCGAGAGACGCCTTACATCGAGAACAACATCAGTGCGACGCGAACAGCTCTGGGTCTCAGCGAAGTCGACACCAAACCGTTTCTTTACAATCAAGAGAAATCGGTTGCGACGCAAAACGTCAATGAAAACCCAGGAACGATTCGCAATATTCGGTTGCTTGATCCGACAATCGTCGAACCGACCTACCAGCGTTTGCAGAGCCAGTACTCGCAGCTTCGATTCAATGAACTCGATGTTGATCGCTATCCGATCAAGACCCCTTCTGGTGAAATCGCCAATACTCAGGTGATTATCGGTTCTCGTGATCTCAATGTGGGGCAGATTCCACAGAGTTCATGGGAAGGTCGGCACTTGGCCTATACCCACGGATACGGCGTGGCCCTTGCTCCGGCTAACGCAACGACAACGCAAGGTCGTCCTGATTTCTTGATCAGGAATGTTCCTCAGATCACGGATACGGCGCGAATCGATGTAAATGTTTCAACTCCGCAGTTGTATTACGGCGAGAATGTGACGGGCTTTGCGATTACGAATGCAACCCGTGAGGAAATCGATTTCATCGAGGCCGACGGACAAACCAAGTTCACTGAGTACTCTGGCTCTGGCGGCGTGAAACTTGATTCTTTCTTCAAGAAGGCCGCTTACGGACTGAGGTTCTCGGACTGGAACCTTGTTGTCTCAAACTTCCTCACGTCTGATTCCCGCATCGTGTATCAGCGTGATATCCGCCAGCGTGTTGAAGCAGTCGCTCCGTTCATGCAGTTCGACAGCGATCCATATCCGGTGATCAAAGACGGACGAATCGTTTACATCTTCGACGGATATACAACAACTGATCGTTATCCGAACGCGCAGCGTGCCGATTCAAGCGGGCTTCCAGCTGGCAGTGACCTAGGCGGCAAGCGCTTTAACTATGTCCGCAACTCGGTCAAGGGCGTGGTCGATGCCTATGACGGCACAGTGAAGCTCTACATCGTCGATCCTTCAGATCCGATCGTCAACGCCTATCAAAAGGCCTTCCCGGCCTTGTTTGCGGGTGTCGACGAGATGCCTGCCGAACTTAAAGCACATTGGCGCTATCCGGAAGATCTCTTTCGTGTGCAGACCAATATGTTCGGCCGCTATCACATCAGCGACCCGAAGTCGTTCTACGAGAAGTCATCAAGTTGGTCCGTTGCGCAGGATCCAGGTTCTACGGTGAATGGATCGACGGCGGTTGTTGCCTCTACCCAGACGGTGAATGGCACGACGGTCGTGCGCACGAGAGAAGCGCGCATCAGCCCTGTGTATTCGCTGATTCGACTTCCAGGCGAGGAAACCGAATCTTTTGTGATGCTGCGTCCGTTTGTTCCCTTCTCCGAGGACGACTCTAAGAAGACGCTCACTTCGTTCATGGTCGCAAACAGCGATCCTGCGCAGTACGGCAAGTTGACTGTTTACCAAATGCCTTCTGGTTTCAACATCGACGGTCCTGCAATCGTCAACGCCAACATTCTTTCTGACCCGGTGGTTAGTCAGTACACGACACTGCTCAACCAACAGGGATCGCGCACCCAGTTCGGTGCTTTGATGCTGACTCCGGTAAACAACTCGATTATCTATATTCGTCCGCTGTATGTGTCGTCAGACAACAATACGGCGATTCCTGAACTCAAGCAGGTAATCGCTGTGTTTGGCGGACAGGTCGTGATGAAGTCCACGCTTCGTGAAGCGTTGCAAACGCTGTTCCCCGGAGCCAACCCGCAAACTTTCGAATCGTTGGTGGTCTCACCAGAAGACACCACGAGCAACGGTTCCACCAATGGCGGATCCGTGCCGAGTGATCCCACGACGACCACCACGATTCCGTCTACCGGTAATGCCACAAAGGATCAATTGATTGATCAAGCGGCGAGGGCATTGACCGATGCCGACACCGCGCTTCGCAACGGTGATCTTGCTGGCTATCAGGCAAAGGTCAAGGAAGCACAGACGCTCATTAGCCAAGCACAGTCGCTTCCCGATGGATCCGCTTCGAGTTCGGGCGCTTCAGGTTCGTCCGGTTCAACGACAACGACAACGACAACGACGACAACGACGGTTCGATCAGGCACGCCCGCCTAGCGGCGGGTTCTACTCGACTGTTGGCCAGCTGCCGCTCTCTAGAGCGGTGACAAAGAGGGTGACCGTAGCCTGAAGCGCGATGTCGTCATCGGAGGTGCCGAGCGGTGTTCCTGGTTCGACCAGGCCGCGAACGGTCGCGCTGAAAACCCGATGGGCTATAGCAACTTGTTGTTCGTTCAGCCCGAATGAAGCGAGCACGGTCCGGATCGGCACTGCGATACGTAGTGCTTGGTTCCTGAACTCGGAGTCATCGACACCAAGGTGTGCTCGAAGCGCGGCCATACGTCCCGGGTGTAAGCGAGCGAAGTTGCGTTCGGCCTGAGCGATTGCGGTAAGAGCGTCTGCCCCGCTGCGACCGATGCTTGCCTCCCAAACGACATCGCCGATTTCGGTCACAGCGAGAAGGACGACCTCTCTGCGTAGCGCGTCGAGGTCATCGACATGCGAGTACAACGAACTCACATGGCGGTTGACCATTTCGGCCACCTTTGACATCGTGAGTTCGTTCCAACCGTTGGTGTCAGCGAGTTCGGCGGCGGCCGCGATCAGAGTGTCGCGGTCCAGATAGGGGCCAGTTGAACGTGCGCGCGTTGTTGTCACAGATTCCAGACTTTGACTGCGTTATCGCAGACAATTTTGCGCTTTTCCTCATGGGGAATCCCTATGAAGGCCCGCTCAATAAGGTCTTGAGAATCGGGCCAACTCGTAACGGGATGGGGAAAATCGGTGGACCACATGATGTTGTCGACACCGACGTCGTAACGCAATGCTTCGATGGAACGTGGTTCATCGACAAACGTCGTCCACATGTTTCTGCGGAAGTAGAAACTGGGAAGCTCGCTCAGGTTGTCATACACGTACCCCTGGCGAACGACCATGTCATCGATGAGATCGAGGTAGTGAGCAATCCAGCCAATACCAGGTTCAACGAAAACAAGTTTCAGGTCGGGAAACTTCTCAAGCGTCCCAGTAAGGATCCACATACCCAATGCCTCTGCGGTGGAGAGAGCAGTCATCGTCACCATGATGCCCTTTTGCGGAGTTGGGTCACGACGGGTGAGTTCATCGAGATTTGTGTTGATACCGATGTGGCAACACATCGGAAGGCCGGTTTCTTGAACGGCCGCCCAAAGCGGTTCGTAGCGTTCGTCGAAGTAGTCAGGCTGTCCGAGTTCGGTCGGGAACACGGGAATCTGAAGAGACTTTGCACCCAATTCTGTGACCCGTTGTACTTCAGTAACTGCAGCGTCAATGTCATGAATTGGGATCTGGTAACTGACAACGAGTCGCCGAGGATCAGCTGACGCGAATTGGGTCAGAACATCGTTAAATGCGCGTGTAGCTTCGGCCGCGCCGCGCTCCATATCGCCGATATAGCGGAAAGCGCTGACCTCGGAATAGATCACTTCAATGTCGACGCCGTCGGCGTCCATGTCAGCGAGTCGGTCCGAGGCGGTGTGGTAGCCGGGACGACTGAATGCGGCATGTGGATTTCGTTTCATCGCGTCGGCATTGACCTTGGCGGAACTCATGTTGGCGGCAACACGCGCAGCGAATGCTTGCTGGGCTTTGTCGTAGTCGGGATGAAACTTGGGATCAAGGTTGGCCTTGACCTGATCTTGGGTGATTGCGACATGCGAATCGGCGGAGATGATTCGTTCGCCGGTGCGGTTCAGGACAATGTTGGATTCGGTGATGGTCATCAGTATTCCTTTTGCTCAGCGGCCCAGAATGATGCCGCTACGGCCGGCGCTAACGAGAACATGCTCAGCTCCGGAGATTTGGTTTGCGGACGTGCCCCGTAATTGACGCACGCCTTCGACGATGTTGTTCATTCCATGGATATAGCCCTCGCCTAAGAGACCTCCATTGGTATTAACGGGCAGCGAACCGCGGCGCCCAATGTGGCCATCTTTGATGAAGTCGCTTGCCTCGCCGCGCCCGCAGAAGCCAAATGCTTCGAGTTGGAGGAACACGATTGGGCTGAAGTTCTCGTAGATCATGGCGACATCAATGTCGTCGGCCGTAATGCCTGCCTGGTTGAAGAGCTGTTGACCGAGCACACGACCTTCGGGGTATTCGCAAAGGTCTTCGTGGTAGTAGGCGAACATCTCATGTCCACCTTCGAGTTGTATCGCTGATGAGGCGAGAATCGGAACTGCGTCGGCGCCATGATCTGCGGCGCGTTCGGCGGAGGTGATGAGAAGTGCGACACCACCGTCGGATTCAAGACAGCAGTCGAGTTTTCGGAGGATTGGTTCGACAATCCAACGCGAATCTTGGTGGTCCTGCAGCGTGATGGGTCGCTCGTAGAACTGAGCATTGGGGTTGGTTGAGGCCCAGTCGCGAGCAACGACGGTGTAGCGGCCAAAGTCTTCGTTGGTGAGGCCGAACTCGTACATGTAGCGCTGAAAGGTCAGGGAGTAGACCTTTGCTGGCGTGTTGAGGCTGAAGGGGCTCGCCCAATTCCATGCCGGGTCGGGGTTGGCCTGAATCGGTTGTCCGAAACGATGCGCCGAACGCTCGTTGAATGCTCGGTAGACAAGAATCGCATCGGCCTGACCGCTTTCAACGGCTGCTGCAGCAAGTTGAACGGTTGCACTTGCCCCGCCACCACCACCTCGGGTCCGAGCGCAGAATCGAAGCATGGGAACGCCGATCGTTCGGATGAGGGCAAGCTCATCGTTAGTGTCCATGGAGAATGTAACGGTGCCATCGACTTCGGTGGGAGAGAAACCTGCATCGTGAATCGCGTCGCGTGAAGCTTCGGCGGCGAGCTGCAATGTCGAACGTCCAGAATTCTGGGAGAACTCGGTGTGACCAATGCCAGCAATGACCGCGCGTGTTCCGCTCATGACTGCACCCCTGCCAAGCGGAACTGCGGAAGGACTGTGCCTCCGTAGTCAACGAAGCACACCTCAACCCGTTTGTCGTTCAGCACCTGATCGTGGGTTGGTTCAACATCGATGAGGTTGGAAACGATTCGGGTGCCTTCATCAAGCTGCACGAGAATGACGATGCGAGGTTCTGCATCAGGTTCTGTGGGGTGCTGCGAGACGATCCAGGTGAGAATGATGCCGCTCCCTGCTGATTGTGTCGTTTGGTTGTTGGTTGAACCGCAGATTGCACACATTGGGGTGGGCGGATGGCGCAAGGTGTCGCATTCCCCGCAGCGTTGAATAAGTAACTTTTGCTCTGTTGCGCCTTCCCAGAAGAACGCGTCGTCGAAGTCAAAGATTGGTGGACGAACGGTGGTCATAACGCGCGATCCTGTCGGAGTGTGGACTGAAGGACAACGCCGTCAGCGATCAGAGCATCGATCTCGCGTTGGTCGATGCCGAGTTCAGTCATGATGTCGACAGTGTCATGACCGACAACGAGCGGTGGTCCGGCGATTCGTGTGGGTGTGTCGGAAAAGGTCCACATATGGGCGAAGTGGTCGAAACTCCCGACCTGGGCCTGCTGCATCGTGGTGACGAGCCCGGCATCACGGAACTGCGGGTCGTCGAAGAGACGTAAGCAGAACTCTTCGTCTTCGATTTCGCAGGGAATAGCAGCGCTGTCGAGTGCTTCGAACCACTCGACAGCGGTACGGGTGCGGAAGGTTGTGCTCAGTTCAGTGATCGCATCTGCATCGGTAAGCGATGTGAGTCGTGTGATTCCGCTGACGGCTTCGAGCGCCGACCACTGGTCGTCGTTCTGCACCGCAAGGCACAGCCAGCGATCGGCTGTTTCGTAAAGGCGCGTGCGCGGGCCAGTTCCGAACATAAGGCCATCGACCTTTGGGCGATCGACGCCTTCACCACTTGTGGCATTGACCCATGCATAGGAGGTGTTGAGGAGGCATGCGGCAAGGATTGATGTAGAGAGGAACTGGCCTTCGCCGGTGACCTCACGATGCGTAATTGCTTGGATGATGGCGATGGCAGCGAGGAATCCGTTGCCCGTATCGCCAAAGGACGTGAGGCTCCAGATGGGTTTACCGCCATCAGCCATGCCTCCATCTTCGTACTCAACGCCAGCGAGACATGCACCGGTTTGATCGTTGCCGGGGAGATGGGCGCGACTCTTGTCGAAACCGGAACTGTGGCAATAAATGAGATCAGGCTTGATTTCGACGAGTGATTCGTAATCGATGCCAAGGCGAACCGCGGCCTCGTAGCGCATGTTG
>SYBH01000119.1 GCA_005787345.1 Actinomycetota bacterium | reverse complement strand
CGCCGATGGCCCGGGCAACCGGTCACAGGGATGGGTGAAACGGTGCGGTAAGAGCGCACCAGCATTCGAAGCGATTCGAATGGCTATGTAAACCCCACCTGGAGCAAGGCCGAGCGTCGGGATTGGCTGCCCGTCAGTTGTTTCGAAAGAGGCAACACCCGCTGGTAGGCCGCACAGATGGATGGTCACACAGGCGCCGGGAGGCGCTGGACAAAACCCCGCTTACAGACCGACTCACCATCGCACCCAAAGCAGGTTCGGGATCGCTGTCCAAGAAGGCCCCACTTGTCCGCGATTTGTCCACGATGACAATCAGTTCGCCGCTCTAGCGCCCAACTTCGCCGGACGGTTCGGGCCCGTCTGATTCGGTAGCTGTGAGCGGGTACGGACAATGGCGACATCCAGAGCTGCAGCAGTGACCTCTCGCTAGGAGGGAGATCTCGGTCAGCACCAACAGTCTCGTGTCGGGATCGAAGTACCACTCCTTGCCATCAGCGAGCGCATCGGCGTGCACTGAGTCCCAACGATTCACGACCCAAGTCTCGCAGATTCACCACACCAACCTTCACCAGCCGAAATTCAGAACCCCATCAGCGGGAAGGAGCGTTTCGAGCTTCAACTTCGACCTACTGCGATGCAGGAACCGCCGTGGACTTCATCTCACGATGGTCCCACGCATTTCGACTAGCCGTGGAGCGGTCCAAAGCTGCTGACCTGATACTTCACGACGTCGGGCACACCAGCGAGAAGATCGCCAACGATCGAAGTAAATACCGCCATATGTGGAGTCTGGAAATGACCACCCAGAGCAGCTTCGTCATCCCAGTGCTCGGTGATGATGAACGTGTTCGGCTCGCGAACATCCTCAGAGAACCGGTACACTTGGCAACCAGCCTCGGATTCCGAACCCTCTGACACAGCAATGAATGCCGCTATTGCTTCGTCACGCTTGTCAGCACGAACAGGAAGGGTTCCTCGGATCACAATGGTCATTGGATGTCCTTTCAAAGAGGGTTTACTGCGCTGACGCTAGCGGTCAGCCAACCCTGCTGCCCGAAGATGCGCGATGTCGTTGAATCCGTGCACTGTTCGGAGACCGCCGCCGACGGCAACCGATGTGATTGATGCCGTTGCCACCCATAAACGCCAAGACACAAGATCATCGACATCCAGCGCCCAGCACACGGCCGCTTTGATCGGCGATACGTGCGTGACCACGACCGTGGTCAGATCACTTTCGTCGGCACGATCTAAGTCGCCCAATGCTTCAGAGACGCGCTGTCCGAGTTGGCGAAGTGATTCTCCACCGGGCGGTGCGAAATCAACATCGGTACGCCACGCTTTCCAGATCTCGGGCTCGACCGACGCGAGTGGAACTCCGTCGAAGTCGCCGTAATCCAGTTCGATCCACCGTTCATCGACGACTGGCTCGATGCCAAATGCCTCGGCGGTTTGTCGTGTTCGCAACAGCGGACTCGTAATTAACCGATCGATCGGACCAATCGCCGCAGCAAGCGCAGCGGCCTGATCCCGACCAAGGTCGTCGAGCGGCGGATCAATTCGGCCAAGTAACAGACCTGACGCATTGTGTTCGGTGCGACCGTGACGAACGATATGAAGCATGACGTGACCTAACAGGTTGGAGGTTTGGGTACCGAACGAGAGAGCTGACCTGTGCGAAAGAATCGTTCTCGAATTTGGGGATTCGAAAAATCAAACGCACGCCATGCCCACACGAGACATCCAAGACCGATGAACTCGAACAACAACGTGACGGCAATCGGGTGACCGAGTTCCGGCAGCCCATCGGTTCCGAAATCGAATCCAAAGAATGGCCACCAAAACACTTCGGGTCGGGCCCAGATCCCATCGAGGACAAGATGCATCATCATGCCGATCGGGATACCGATCCATCGGCGACGCACTAAGCGACGCTTCTGTGTTGCCAGCATCAAGATGCCCAAGAGCGCAACAGGAGCAAGTAGCGAATGCAGTACACGCGGGCCACCAAGGAAGAACTCGCCCACGGGTAGAACTGCTCCAAGCATCACCAATCGGTAATCGAGTGCTGGGCTTCGGAACACCCACCACACGAAAACGAAACTGACTCCGGCGAACCAGAGGATCATCGGACGAGCAATCTCCCGCAATCGGGGCAGTATGCGAGTTCGTCGGCGGGCATTCGCTTCATGACGTCGACCTCGGCCGCGGCCAAAGAGATATGGCAGCCCATACAGGTGGCTCCCTGAAGACGGGCGACACCAATACCGCCCTCGCCCCCACGAATGCGCTCGTATTCAGTAATCAACGTTGCGGGCACCGCATCGACGAGAGCTTGCCGTGCCGCCAACGTTTCTGCGAGCTCGCTGTCGACAACATTCTCAGATGACGCAAGCGAGGCCTTGACCTGCTCCCGCTCTGCATCGATCGCGCCAAGCGCTACAACCGATGCTGCAAGTTGCCCATCGAGCGGTTCGATTCGCTCCATAAGTTCAATCACTTCATCTTCAAGCGTTGATTGCCGACGCTTGAGCGATTCGAGATCGGCTTGAAGGCCCTGAGCTTCCTTCGGCGAGGTCATCGATCCGTCGTACAGCAGCTTTTCGACGTGTGCCGCTTTTCCTTCAACGGTTGCGATCTCGTCTTCGAGTCGCTTCTGATCGCGGGCCAGGCCATCGCGCTCGGCCTGTGGTTCTGCCACCTCTGCCCGCAGCGCGCTTTCCTTACGATCGAGTTCAACCAACGTCTCACGCTCCGGCAAGACCTTGCGACGATGACGCAATTGGTCGGCGGCAGTGTCATTGGCCTGCAGGTCAAGGAGCCGCTCGAGATCACTCATGGGCCCAGCCTTACGCGTTGGTGCCCTTGCTGTCGCATCGATCAGTCTGGACCCGGAGTAGTCGCTGTCGTGGTCGTCGTTGTGGGCCTCGGACGTCGAGTCGTTGGCGGCGTGGGTGAGCTCGAGGTGGTCGACCTTGGAAGTGTGGAAGTCGTTGAGGGCGGCCTCGTGGTTGTTGTCGTGGCCTCTTCAACCTTCGGCTCAGCACCGTTGAGGACGCCGTAGGGATCACTCGCGCCCGATGCAGGCTTACCTGCTCTAGTTGGCGCTGCGCAGGTCGGCCACTCGACTCTCGTCGGCTTCGCCTCGTCGATGTAGGCCTGGTTGTAGTTGCGCCAGATCGTTGCTGGCCACAAACCACCAAACTGCTCGCGACCACCAAGATTGCCCATGGGCTTGGTGCCTTCGGCAGGAATTCCCATCCAGACCGCCGTTGTGAGCTGTGGGGTGAATCCCACAAACCACGTGTTTGAGTTGCTTTCAGTGGTTCCGGTCTTACCTGCAGCCGACTGGCCGTTTAGCCGAGCATTGGTACCGGTGCCGCTCTGAACATTGTTGGCAAGAATCCGCGTGGCGAGACATGCGCTCTGCCAACTCACGCCGCGAGTCGGATTCGCTTGATGCTGAATCAACACTGTTCCCGTGCGGTCTTCAACTCGGTCAATGAAATACGAAGGCTCGCGAACTCCGCCATTCGGGATCGCCGAATACGCCGAGGCCATTTCGAGCGGCGTCATATCGAAGACGCCAAGCGGCATTGACTTCGCACGAGGATCAAACTGGCTACTCACGCCGAGTCGCTGTGCGATGTGCATGACGTTTTCGAGACCAACAGTTTGACCAAGACGAACGAACGCACCATTTGATGACGATGCGGTCACGCTGGTGAGCGTTCCGCCACCACCGCTGATGACATAGGGATTGGGCGTACTGCCGGGGTTTGGCCATGAACCGCCTCCGCCGACGGTGTCGTCAGGCAACACGCCCTGTTCCAACGCAGTGAGGAGTACGAAGGTCTTAAAGGTTGAACCGGTCTGCCGGCCCGGCTCGTGGGTGGCGATGTCGTACTTGTAATCGGCGAATCCAGGGCCACCAACAAGCGCCCGTACGGCTCCGGTTGCCGACTCAACCGAAACCATCGCGGTCGTGATTCCTTTGGAATCGGCTTCAGCACGAACATTGGCCGGAAACGTGTTGTCGTGCGCGTCCTGCGCAGCATTCTGCGCAATCGGGTCGAGCGTGGTGTAGATCTTGAGACCACCACCGAAGACTTGCGCGTAGCGCTCTTCGTAGGTTGCGCCAAGGCGAGTATCGGCAAGAAGTTGCTGACGTACCTCTTCAACGAAGTAATTCTCCGCTGGAGGCTGGGCAATCCCGCCACAATCGCTGGGTCGGAATCCCGCCGCAACCCCGGTACAACGACCAACGGGAAGTGGCAATGCATCAAACTCGGCGGCCTGCGCCTTCGTGATCACACCGTTGTCCACCATCCGGTCGAGAGCAAGCTTGCGCTCACTCTTTGACTTCTTAGGATGAAGGATGGGGTCATTGCCCACAGGGTTCGAAATCAACGAGGCCAACAACGCGCTGTCGGCCAAGGTCAGATCGGCCACAGGTTTGCCCCAATAGGTTTCCGCCGCGGCTTGAACGCCATAGGCGCCATTACCGAAATAGCCGGTGTTGAGATAAAGCTCGAGGATCTCGTCCTTTGTCACCTGACCTTCGAGGCGAATCGCAAGCGCCGCTTCTTGAGTCTTGCGGTTAAGAACGCGCTCATCACTGAGCAACGCCTTCTTCACAAGCTGCTGAGTGATCGTTGAACCACCCTGCTCAACTTGGCCCGACTGAACGTTTTCGACCAAGGCGCGAAACAAACCACGAAGGTTGATGCCGATGTGTTCGTAAAACTGTGCGTCCTCTACGGAGAGCACAGCATCTTTGATGGTGTCGGGCATCGCCGACAACGGCACTGGGTCACGATTTTCCGCGGCATGCAGTGTGGCTATCAACGAGCCATCGGCAGCAAACACCTGAGAACGAACCGCGTAGTCCTGGAACTGAGAGACATCGATCGCGCCATCACCGCCTTTGACGGCGGAAGCGACTCGAGCAATCGAGGGAATGAGAATAACCATCGCTACAGCGACGATGACGCCCCCGCTCAAAATCGCGGCCCCGAACTGAATCAGTTTCTTCATTCCAAGCTCAACAGTACCGGCGACCGACTGGGTCTCTCTGTCAGCCCCTCGGCCAATCGACAGGACGCTTCTCAACAAAGGCCCGCATTCCCTCGACCATTTCAGGACCCATCATCGTTCGATGAAAGAGACCGGTGTCAGGCATAGGCAAACGAGCATTGAGATCCCGCTTGATTGCGGCACGAGCTTCGGGGCCAGTGAGCGAAATCTGCTCAAGAACCCATTCGGTTTGGGCCTCAAGTTCATCGTGAGGAACGACCTTGCCGATGAGTCCCATTTGGTCAGCTTCGGTTGCAGAAATCTCGGCGGCAGTAAAGAACAGGTACCGCGCCTTGGCGATCCCGATGGCTTCGGCGATTCGGGCAGACATAAACGGATCAGGAATCCCACGCAGCAGTTCCGGAATTCGGAACCGTGCATCGGCCGACGCAATCACCACATCGCAATGCAACGCGAGGTCAAGCCCGCCGGCGTGACACAAGCCATTAATGCGCGCCACCCAAATCTTTCGACAACGTTCAATGTGGCGGAACGGGAAATTGTCAGTGGCGTCCCATTCGTTCGCAAGACCCTCGGGATCTTCAGACTTGCCGGCCATATCGCCGCCAGCAGCAAACCACTTGTCGGTTCCCGTAAGGCACACCGAGTCGAGTTCGGCCTGCCCATCGGCCCAGATCGCTGCGCGCTTGAGCGCCCGATACATGTCCTGAGTGAACGCGTTGCGACGTTCGATGCGGTCGATACGCAAATGAAGTGTTCGGCCGCGTACTTCAGAAATGATGAACGCAGAACCAAACTCAGGCGGCACAACCAACGCGACCATCAGATGCCATAGACCTTGGCTGCAGTCTCGTAGAGAACCTTTCGGATGACATCTTCGGGAAGACCACCGAGCAGTTTTTGCGCGTACTCGCGCGGCCGAGTAGCCGCCGTGCGCGGACCAGGGTGCATGCACGTGGGGTGCGGATAGTCGGTCTCGAACATGATGTTGTCGGGAAGTACGTCGATTGCAGCAAGGGCCGAATGCTGTTCAAACCAGAAGCAACCGTAAAGCTGTCGACGGAAATATTCGCTTGGAGTGAGTTCGTATTCAGGATGTTCGTCACGAACCCCACCGTTGTTCCACTGCCAATCGAAAGTTTCAAGCGCTCCGGGCAGCCAACCAACACCCGACTCAACCGAAACGAACTTGAGTTCCGGGAATCGATGACACATCCCACCGAAGATGAGATCAGCCATGCAACGCATGTTGTCCATGAAGATCATCGACGACACCTTG
Source organism: Actinomycetota bacterium (assembly GCA_005787345.1). GTDB lineage: Bacteria > Actinomycetota > Acidimicrobiia > Acidimicrobiales > Acidimicrobilacustridaceae > Acidimicrobilacustris. The sequence goes on along the minus strand of SYBH01000119.1, from coordinate 12,157 downwards.
GCGAAGTTTGTCATCCAACCCATGTTGGCGGTGTCTTCGAACAGTGTCCCCATTGAGCCGCCACCAACGTGGAAACTCACCGGCACGCCAGCGTCCTGCACGGTCTTCCAAATCGGATCCCAGTGCTTGCTGGCCAACGGTGGCTGGCCGTAGTCCTGCGGCTGGTTGCAGAAGTTGATGGCTTTGTGGCCCATATCGAGACAACGCTCGATTTCACTAATTGCAAGATCGAGATCCCAAAACGGAACTGCGGAAATCGGAATCAAACGAGCAGGGTCGGCACTGCACCAGTCGGTGAGGAAATCGTTGTAGGCACGCACGCACTGAGCAACGAGTTCACGATCGCCGAGACGAAGGAAGTACCCGTTGCCGAATCCACCCACGTTGGGATAGAGGATCTGTGCGTCCACACCTTCTTCATCGAGGAATGCCAAACGCGCTTTTGCGTCGAACATTGCTGGATGAATGTCGTCGAACGTCTTCGGCGTACTGATCGGCATGATGCCGTCGAAACCGGCCATTGAGTAGTAACCGGGAGCACCGATTCGTTCGCCGCTCACCATCCACTGATCCACACCATCGATTCTCTCGATGTGAGGAACCTTGTCGTGAAGCGACGCAGGAAACGAACGCGTCCAGGTGTCTGGCGGTTCGGTGAGATGCGTATCGACGTCGATCACTTTGTAGGTATCGAAAAGATCAGTCATGGTCGAGTTCTCCTAAAACAATTTCCAGCGATGGATACTTAACGTTCTATGCCCATCGGCCAATCGCCGATGATGCCCTTCTCTTCCAGTTCAGCAAGTTCTGCATCGGAATGCCCAAGCATCCCGCCAAGAATTTCCTTATTGTGCTGCCCGAGAGTCGGAGCCGGACGACGCACCCAGTGATCAACGCTCCCATATCGGAACGGAAGCGTCGGGGTCGGATGGATTCCGACGACTGAATGATCGACGTCTTCGCAGTACCCACGGAAGACATTTTGCGGATGGCCCGAAGACCGTCGATTGTCTCGGGTTTCGGCTGCAGGAACACCAGCGGCCACAAGCACTGCGACCGCTTCGCTCAACTCCTGCTGCGCGGCCCACTCCCCAATCACCACATCAAGTCGATCATGCTCACGCCGCCGGTCGGCAAGAGTCGCTAGCGATGGATCGTCAGCCAACTCGGGATGACCGATGACTGCTGCCAACGACTTCCATTGCTCGTCAGTCGCACACGAAACAGCCAACCAATTTTCAAAGCCTTCACATGCGTATAAGTTTTGCGGTGCGGCATAAGGACTGCGATTGCCTTCTCGCTCAACCCGGAGATTATGCGCAGTCCATTCGATAACAGGTTCGACCGCAACGTTGATCGCCGCTTCAAACATCGGAGCCTCAATGAGACAACCCTCACCGGTACGGTCGCGATGCTGCAAACCGATGAGCGCACCAAACGCAGCGTGCAATCCCCCATTGGGGTCACACGGTCCACGCTGAATTCGAGGTTGATCTTCGGGGTGACCAGTCATCCACGCCAGACCAGTGATCTGTTCCATGGTTTGAGCAAAGCCGGGGCGGTCGCGCCACGGGCCATCAAGGCCGAACGCAGGCATACGCACCATCACCGCTCGCGGGTTCACACTCTTGATGACATCCCAGTCGAGATCGAATGCTTCAACGACGCGGGGCGTGAAGTTCTCGATGACAATGTCGGCCTTTGCGACGAGTTCAAGTGCGAGCGCTCGACCTTCGGGACGATCGAGGTCAAGGGTGACGTCGTACTTGTTGGTATTCGCCGACAAGAAAAACGCGCTGTACTCCCACCACTGAGGACGGCTGTAGAACATGCCGCCCGCTGTTCGCATGCCATCAATGCGCCGGGTTGATTCAACGTGAATGACTTCGGCGCCAAGCGTGGCAAGCATTCCTGCAGCCGTTGGACCTGCCCACCATGCGGTGAGGTCAAGAACGGTGATGCCAGCAAGCGGAAGGGCAACCGAATCGGTAACTGCCTGCGGCCGCGGCGTTCGAACCGGGATGGCCTCGCCGTTCTCTGCACCTACGGCGGGCGCAGGCTGTGGCGCGCTGCCCGACACCCCGTCGATCAGGTATGGCCGACGCGGCATTGAGAACTCGTCTAATGGATCGCGCAGAAACACACCGCGCTCCTGTGGGTGATCAAGTTCAAGAATGATCTTTCCATCTGCAACTGGCGCAACTGGTATTCGCAATGCTGCAGCAGCTTCAACGATCTCTGCAGTGGTGTGCTTGGTGGTGTACTCGCGAACCATCGCGTTCCACTCGTCGGCACGGGCGCTCCGAGTTGCAAGTGCGGCGAACTCTGCTGATTCAAGTAGATCAGGACGCTCAATAAGAATGCAGAACGAGTCCCACTGATCACGGGTATTGGTGTTGAAACCAACCCAACCATCGAGTGTCGGTTCAATCGAAGGGATCTCAACATTGCGCGGCGGCACTGTGGGGTCGGGATCGGGTCGTCCGGCAAGCGAGTTGAACAGATCGGAATAATTCGTTGCAGTCACATTCGCGACTTCGAATACCGAGAGGTCGATGAGTTCACCTGCGCCGGTTTCGCGTGCACGTCGAACTGCAGCCAATGACGCAACCGCTCCGTAGGCACCGCCGACCCATTCGACAATTCGCCCACCCATTTGGATGGGTGGAAACTCGCGCACGCCGCGAATCGCGACTGCGCCACTGTCAGCCTGCAACGTGAACTCTGTTGCTGGCCTGTTGGCAAATGGCCCTGTAAGTCCATACGGAGTTGCGGTGAGCACAACCGTGCCTGGCCATTCACCTGGTGGCGGACCACTCACGATGACAAGGTCGGCAGCGGCACAAAGTTCATCGATGATGGGCTCACCGGCGACTGCCGTAACCGACCGCTGACCATGTCGGAGATAGCGAAACAGCGGCGCATCACCGCTTGTGGGCACGCCCGACCACTGCGCGTGACGCTGCGGGTCGCCCTCGGGCGGTTCCACTCGGGTCACTATGGCGCCGGAATCGGAAAACAACTTTGCGCAGTACGCGCCGCTCAGGTTCGTCGAGAGATCGACGACCACGACGTCTTTGAGTTCCCCTGTCTCCCCCATCAGTCTCTGACCGTAGTTCGCCCGCCCCCGAGCCGGTACCGTCGGCCTTGTGAAACTCGCCTTTGCCGGAGCCGGCACTATTTCTGTCGTGCACGCTATGGCAGCGGCTGCGGCCGAGGCAGAGATTGTGGCTGTTGCATCCCGCACCAACGAGCGAGCAACAGAGCGGGCCGGCCAGGTGGGCGCAGCGGTGGTTGCCTTTGAGGATCTTCCAGCGGGCGCCGATGCCGTTGTGGTGTGTACCCCACCGGACCGTCATAGCGCCGATACCTTGCAGGCACTTCGAACAGGGGCGGTGGTGCTCGTTGAGAAGCCGCTCGCGACCACCCTTGCCGAAGCCGACGCGATCGTCGACGCCGGCGGCCAGGTCATCTACGCCGAAAACCTCGCCTTCTCCCCTTTGGTCGTCCACACACATCAATTAGTGAGCGGTATCGGCGCACTCAATTTCATCGAGATCCGTCAGTTTTCCCCTCGGCCCTCGTGGGGCGAGTTCCTCGACCCTGCCCGAGGCGGCGGCGTCCTGTTCGATCTCGGGTCACATGCCGTCGCGCTTGCACTACTTCTGGCCGGGGCCGATGCACCCGTGGCGGTTGAAGCGAAGTTGAGCCATTCCGCAGACATCGAAGTCGATGATGCGGCCGAGGTGTTCATCACCTTCGCTTCGAGCATGCGCGCTCGTATTGAAACGAACTGGACCAACTCACATGCGGTGTGGGATATCCAAGTCTCGAGCGATAGCGGCGTTGTACGCACCGAACTCATGCCCCAGCCGGGTATCGAGCACGACGGTGAGCCTGTCGCCCTTCGCGCCCTCGCTGGCATTGCCGATCCACATCTCGAACACTACGGATACATCGACCAGATGTTGACGCTGCGTGATGTTGTCGGTGGAGCACCATCGCCAATCGATGCACGATTTGGTCGCCGAGTTCTTGATGTACTCAGTGCTGCCTATGCCGCTGCGAGCAAGCCCGGCACAAGCGTCTCGCTCCCATTTGCCGGACCGCGAAATCGGACACCTCATCAACTCTGGAGCGATACGGTCGGTCCATGACCGATCTCAACGTTGACGCAATTCTCGCCGAATCCTCTCAACGCGCAGGAGGACGAACCGATCTAGGTGACGGCAGTGAATTCTTCCTTGAAGGTCTTGGCCGATTCATGGATTCGCTCGATGCCGACGCGCAGCTCAATCCCACAGGTGAATTCATCGCCAGCGAACGAGCGTTGCTCCACACCGTGAACCGGCTGAACTACACCGCCGACCGCGTTGCGTTCCCCGAAATCGCGCAACAAAAGATCGAAAAGCCCGTCTTCATCATCGGTATGCCTCGCACGGGCACGACGATCTTGCACGACATCCTCGCTCAGGACCCGGCCAACCGAGCACCGCTCACGTGGGAATGCATGTTTCCCTCTCCCCCGCCTCGTGCAGAAACGTTTACGACCGATCCCCGCATCGCGATGTGCGCCGCAACCATGCCGCCGATTGAGGATCAGCAGCTCAAAGCAATTCATCCACTCGGCGCTGAACTCACCCAAGAGTGCGTCACGCTCATGGGCGAATCAATGTGTACGCCGCTCTTCCATAACCAGTTCAATGTTTCGAGCTACCAAGACTGGACTGATCGCGATGCCGACTGGTCAAACGTCTACAACTTCCACCTGCAACAACTGCAGCACATGCAGGCGTTCAACATGCAAGACCGCTGGGTGCTGAAGACCGGCGCCCATCTTTGGGGACTCGAACATCTTCTGGCCACCTACCCCGATGCGCGCATCGTGTTCACTCATCGTGATCCAGTGAAGTCGATGACGTCCTATGCCTCACTCACCACCATCGTGCGAAGTGTTGGAAGCGACAACGTCGATCCCCGTGCAGTTGCCGCCGACTGGACCCCACGCCTTCGGGATGTCTTGATGCACGGGGTCAACGTTCGTAAGGCGCAGGAGTATCCAGACGCGATCTTCTACGACATGATGTTCCGCGATTTCATCACCGACCAGTTTGATGTGATTACTCAGATCTACGACGCGCTTGGTTTACCGATGACAGATGAAGCAGCTCGCGCTATGCAAGCGTTCATCGCAGCGAATCCCCCTGGCGTGCACGGAACTCACGATTACCAGCCCGATCAATATGGCATTGATCCTGCGGCGGTGCGTGGAGAATTCCGCGAGTACATCGATCACTTCGACCTGCCGCCGGAATGACGTCAGCGCTCTGAGAATTTCAGAGCATCACGATGACGCGGCCGGTCGTGTTGCGTGACCCCATTGCTTCCATCGCCGTCGGAAGGTCTTCGAAACTCGGAGCACTTCCAACTACGGCGCGTACCGTTCCCGCCTTTACGAGTTCGACGATGTCCGCAGTGGCAAGTTCGCCCAGTTCTCGTGGCGCAACATTCCAGCCCATGCCCTGTTTGATCAATCCGATCATGTCGTCGGACTGATAATTAAGCAGCACGCCGCACAGTTTGAAGTTCCCCATGGTTACCTGGCGAGGAACGATGAACTTCTCGTCGGCCACAACCTTGTTCGATGCAAAACCCATCATGAGATAGGTGCCGTTGTACGCAGTGCACGCAAACGAATCGGCCATCACCGCTTCGCCAACATTGTCGAACACGATGTCGACGCCAATGTTGTCGGTATCAGCGAGCACGATGGCCTTGAAGTCTTCGGTTAAGTAGTCGATCGCAACGTCGGCGCCAAGTTCACGGCACAGCGCGACCTTTTCCGGCCCGCCCGCGGTTGCATACACACGAGCACCAAACGCTTTCGCAATCTGGATCGCCGCCGAACCAGCACCACCCGCTCCGGCATGAATAAGGACGGTGTCGCCTGCTTTCAGCGAAGCGCGATCAATGAGCCCCAGCCACGCCAGGTGGAAGGGGAAGAACAACGCTGCCGCATCAGGAAGCGGGATCGCTTCGTCGATTTCAAAAGCCGCGATCGTGGGACAAATGACGTACTCGGCGAACCCGCCAAATGCCTGTTTGGTCACCGCTGCGACTCGCTTGCCCATCCACTCTTCCGCGCCTTCGCCGCATGCGTCGACAATGCCGAACGCTTCCATGCCCGGGCTATAGGGGAATTCGGGCCGCACCATCATGTTGCCGCCGGTAATGCGTTCGAGGTCGTTGAGGTTCAACGGAATGGCTTGCGCCTTCACCCGCACCTCACCGGGACCGGGTTCTGGAATTTCAACCTCGTCGAGGCGCAAGACCTCAGTCGGTTGTCCATATTCATGAACTCGCCATGCCCTCATGAGTTCCCCCTAAAGATGTTGAACACTCAGTTCACCAGATTCGCCGCAACTGCGCACCTTCGCGGCGAACGCGCAGACGCTCTTTCCGATCGGCCGGCGTCACGACCGGAGTGTCGGCCGGCAAATACTGACGAACATCAGCAACCGGTACCTTGATCATCGTGGGATCAGGAAAATCACTGGCGTGATTCCAACGCATTTGAATCATTCCCCACGGAACATCAGCTTTGTCGAGCCAATTGGGGACACCCGGATCGGTTCGCGAAATCACCGCTCGAAATTTTCCATCGCTGTCGATGTGCGCCTGCACATCGTTAAGGCTTGATTGGCGATTCACCCAATCAACGGTTGCGAAGCGGTCGTCAGCAACAAGTGCCTGCCAATACCGCACGGTCTTAGGTAACTCGGTTTCAATAATGAGGGCTTCGTCATCTTCAATCTCATGAATTCCGTCGTAATAGGCCTGCGTCGGCAACCCACCAATCGAATCGATCTTCGTCGAGCGCAGAAACGTATTGACTCCGTGGTGTTCTCGGTAGAACCGCACGAGATGCATATCGAAACCGATCATTCCCTCGATCCAATGAGGAAGTTCAGCAAAACGGCGCTCGATATCTTCCGGGGTCATGTCAGACCCGTTGTCATCGAGTCGCTCGATCGCAACGCTGGCATCGACCTCGTGGTTCCAATCGCATGAGCACTTGCGCATCAACAACCGACACGTTTCTGGATCGAGTTGCCACCAATCGCCGCTGTGCCCACTAGGACGCTCCGCACTCAGCACCACGCTGAAATAACCATCGGCATCAAGCATGAGATCGTCGAGATCGTGTGTCGCAGGAACACGGCTTCCGTGGTCGACCTGAGAGGGACTCATCATGTCGAATGTCTGTTGTGTGATTTCGATAAACCGCGATGTTCCTCGGTAGCCGGAGATCCGGTAGATGCCCTCGCTTACGACCTCGGTTGTTGAATACACATAGTCAGGAGATGGCCCGCCCTGGTTGAATGCGTAGTTCCAAAGCGGCATGAACACCGGTCGATTGGCGTCGGTATAGACCCGACACAAATACCCTTCGGACAAAATCGAAAGCGCGAGTTTGTTCATGTCCTGACGTTCGGCTGAGGTTGCCCCCTCGGGTCGCCAAATCTTCAGAAGACGATCAACCACAGGGCCCAGCGCAGACATTTGCTCGGCCCAACTCACTCCCATACCGCTGTCGTTGATGCTCATTCATTCACCCCTCTAGTTCCACACCGAAACGGTCGATGTAGAACGCGTAGTCGGCTCGTATCTCTTCAGCACTCAAACCAAACTGCTCGGGCGAGTAGCGGTGTTCACCGTGGGCACCCAAACGGTTGGCCATCTGCCACTCTTCGACCGCCGCTTCAGTCTCATTGGTGAACGTGAGACTGAGGAAGTCATAGACCTTGCGCAATACGCCAATGGGGTCTCGCACTAATTCATTGTGATGAACGTCGAAGAAACGATCCTCACCCAAGCGATCACGGGCGGCAATCGCTTGTTCCATACCAACGCACAAGTGATTGGAAACCTGAGGCCCAACCTTACGGAGGTCTCGCGGACTTGCCGCTAACGGGAAGATCGTCGACACAAGACTTGAATACGAAGGCACCGATTTAGCAGGGTCTCGATGAGTCATCACGAAACGAATGTCGGGGTACGCAGCAACAATCGGTTCGAGATGAAACTTGTGATGCGGTGACTTGAATAGCCACGTCTGCGGCGGGTACTGCGACTGCAAAACCTGAATCACGCGTCGGTGGTAGCGAAAGGTCTCAGTGAAATCCGCCGACCGCCACCACTGGTGATAGCCGTATACCGGCAATGTGTACTGCTGGCCATGAAAGGCCATTCCCAGAACTTCGGAATCTTCCGTCGTGGCATCGAGGTCATAGAGATGCATCGCCAACAGCTCTGGCGATAGATCCTTATTTGCCTCAGCCGCACGTAACCGACGCGCATCGGTCGCCTCGGTGAGAGGTGTCGGCGGTGGAATCGGTTCGGCCTGTTCCCAACTCCTCAAACACCGGAACTGTGGATCGAGCGACATCATGTTGGCCAACGCTGTGGTTCCCGTGCGGGGCAGGCCGATAATGTCAATTGGGCCAAACACCGGTGCTTCGAGCGTCTCCGGATGCGCCGCCAACCAAGCCTCAAGATGCAGGCGATTCTCAAGTCGCCGGCGAAAGGAGCTCACCACCGCTTCGTCAACCGACGGATCGAACTCTGCGTCGTCCGCGATGCTCACCAACAATTGCTCGAGACCCTCGATGAAGTCGCCAGGTCCAAAGTCTTCGAAGCCGGACACATCGACTGCCTGGGCCATCAGTTGCGAGGCCGATGGGTAGCGGCCACTCTGCGTTCCTAATGTGGCCATAACTTCCCCCCCGAGAACGGTAGCGCGGGTCAGAACTGAGCGAGGTGGGCCGCAACTTCGCTCCACAACCCTTTATCTCTTCATAAACCCTCTCGCGGTCGGAGGTTGCTCGAGTCGGTGAACTCGGGAAGAGTTTGCCTATGGCCTTTGACCCGTTGAGCGATGTTGTCTCAACTCAGTATGAGAAATGGGTCTACCCCGAGCCGATTTTTGATCTTCCCGGCTGGATGGCAAACAACTGGCAATGGTTTGACCCGAGCATCGCTCACCGAATGTTTTGGCCCGACCGCAATGAGGCGTCTGACCTTGACATCCTGATTGCCGGATGCGGAACCAATCAGGCCGCAGTCTTTGCCTATGCAAACCCCGATGCGAAGGTCGTGGCGATCGATGTCAGCCAGTCCTCACTCGACCATCACCAGTATTTAAAGAACACCTACAACCTTAAAAACCTTGAGCTTCATCGTCTTCCCATTGAGAATCTGAACACCCTTAATCAAAGCTTTGATCTCATCGTTTCGAGCGGCGTTTTGCACCATCTCGCTGATCCGCTCGTTGGATTGAAGTCGCTCGCTGGAACTCTTCGCCCTGACGGTGTCATCGCCATCATGTTGTACGCGACGTATGGGCGCCTCGGCGTTGAAATGCTGCAGTCAGTGTTCCGCGAACTCGGTCTTCAACGCGATCAAGCATCGGTGGCGATGGTGCGTGAAGCCCTCAGTTCACTTCCCGGGGGTCATCCAATCCAGAGCTACATCGATATCGCTCCAGACCTTTCCTTCGACGCGGGACTCGTCGATACATTTCTTCATGGTCGCGATCGCACCTACACCGTCGATGAATGCATTGAGCTTGTGAGCGATGCAGGTTTGACCTTTCAGGAGTGGTTCCTGAAGTCCCCGTACTATGCACCGCCGAGCCGCAATAACCGTTTTCTTTCGACCGTTGCCGATCTCGCCGATCGGGCTCAATGGTCAGCGATGGAACGCATCAACCCGCGCAACGGATGCCATTTCTTCACCGCGTGTCACCTCGACCGGCCGAAGAGGAGCTACGTGATCGATTTTGCCGTGGAAGATTTCACACGGTTTATCCCCGAGTTCCGTTATCGGTGCCGCTTAGATGGCGACCGACTCTCTCGGAGTAACTGGGTGCTTGATCTTGATTCGACACAACTCGCGTTTGTTGAACTTGTCGATGGTCAACGCACGATTGACGAAATCATTTCCATCGTCGCCGAGAACAATTCATTCCCTCGCGAACCACGCGAACAACTCACTCAAATGTGCCGGGGCGTGTTCAAAGAGCTTTGGCAACTCGATTTCTTTGCAATGGGTCTCTCGTAGCGACCCCACTCGCATTGGCCCGATCGCTACCGACCTAACCCGTAAATGCAGGGACAAGCTCGATGGTCACGAGAACTGATTTCGACGAATTCGATTGATGGCACAGCAGTGCTCCTCGATGCCGTGCTGAGACACATGCCTGTCTTCGCCGAGGAACTCGGCTGGGAGAAGTAGGCCTTTGTCCTTTAGGGGACAAAAACGATCTTGACCGCGGGCTCAACCATGGCCTCTGGTGCATCGTCGAACGACACAACCTTGGTAATAATCGCCCCGGGATTGAGGCGACCAGAGGCGACAAGATCCAAAACCGCCGGAGCCGTTGCTCTTGCGTGGACGCGGCTCACTTCGTAGCGGATGCCCTTTAGGTACATCGACTGCAGTGGTAAGGCGGACCGGGGCGAGACACCGCCGGACACACTCGTGCAGGTTCCGCACGGTGCAGTGGCGAAGAGAGCTAGATCACGACCGGGGTCAAGGACACAAGCATCCACGGTTATGGGAAACCGCTCGTCACCGAGGGCATCGACGAGTCGGTCCAGTGGAGCTTCGATGACATGTGCGCCGAGTGCTGTTGCGAGTTGGAGTCGATCGTGGTCGTAATCGACGTAAACCACGCGTTCACTTCCGAGCGCGATACCGCAGGAAACGGCGTAGAGCCCGACCGACGGTGCAAGTCCACCCACCACGAGGACTGGAGCACCAGGAATCGCTCGCAGTGGTTCCGCAACACAGCGATAACCATCGCTGACGTTGTCGGAAATTCCTGCGGCGACGATGGCGTCAAGGGCATCAGGTAATGCCAAAAGCATGTGATCGGCAAAAGGCACGCGTACGAGATCGGCAAGCGCGCCCCCAAGATCCAGTCCGCCATGCGGACCAAGACCAAACGCAGTTCCAGATGCAACGGCCGAACACGCGTTGGAGTGACCCCGTAGACATGGAGCACACTCACCACAACTCGCCTGGAACGGCACGATGACCCGTTGTCCAATGTCGAAACCCGAAACTTCGTCGCCAAGTTCGACGATCTCTCCGACCATTTCATGTCCCATGGCAAACGAAGGTTTCATGGGATAGAGACCGAGGGCGATCGCGGGATCAAGATCGCAGCGCGCAACCGCAATCGGTCGAACAAGAGCATCTCTCGGCCCACTCAACCGTGGGTCGGCTGTTTCCTGCCACTCCAATTCACCAGGACCCTTGAAGACCAGATGACGCACGTCAGTCACTCCACGTATTTTTGAATAACAGCGAATGTTCAGGGAACGAGCGCAAACCGCTGAAGGTTGAAAGTCGCGAATTCATCGGTGAGTCTCACAGAATTCCAGAGTTCTGAGCGAGCCCTACCTGTCAGGGCTACTAAAAATCGTCGCGACCAAGTCCTTCATCTCCGGGCTGACCTTCGACGGTGCACCTGAATCAAACGGCGGCTGAGGGTCATACTCAATTGCCAGCTGAATCATCTTGGCCATGTCGTCACCGTGCAACGCTGCAACCAGGACGAGGCCCATATCAATACCCGATGAAACTCCGGCCGCCGTAATGATCTTGCCCTGTGTGATCACTCGCTGCTCGGTTGGCGTTGCACCGAGTGCTTCGAGCCTGTCGAAAGACGCCCAGTGCGTCGTTGCCGTAAGCCCTTCGAGGAGTCCAGCATGCGCTAAGTAGATCGAACCGGTGCAAACGCTTGTTGTCCACGTGGTCGTCGGGTGAATCTTTTCAACAAACTGAACCACTGCATTCGACCGATCAATACCTCGATCAGCGAGGCCTCCCGGCACCACTATGACATCGAGCGCGTCAATTTCATCGAACGAGTGCGTCGCTTCAATTGTCAACCTTCCGGTGTGATCAACCACCGGACCCGTTTCAGCAGCGACAAAAAACACATCGAGGCCCGGAACATCCACCAGTGTTTGGAATGGACCAACGATGTCCAACGCTGTGAATTGTGGATAGAGGACGAGGCCGACTGTTGTCATACCTGTCAATATAAAGGTTGTGCGGTGCACAACTTGGTGGGCGTTGAGGGACT
>SYBH01000118.1 GCA_005787345.1 Actinomycetota bacterium | reverse complement strand
GCCAGGATCAAACTCTCCATCGAAACCGTGACCACATCCCGCCATACCCGAAGGCGTAGAAGGACATGACTCGATCATGAAAAGTCCGAGAGAGAGGGGCTCACCTCTCTGAATCTCGAAGTGGATTGGTTCTTTCGAACCGCACCGTGGCTTTCCCCCATACACATGGGTTCGGCCGGAATTGCTTGGTGAACGATCACGACTCGTACCTTCTCCCCATTCACGATCCGGCAAGCCGGGGCGCGAATGAGCACGGGGAAGGCCGGTTGCGGTGATCGCCCGCACTGGCTTTTTCGTCCTCTGTTCCGTTTTCAAGGAGCACAACCCGAGGAAGCGCAGTCGCTGAGGACCGGCCAGAACTCGGTGCACCCGAAAGGTGCGGCAGCCGACGAACAATTTCGCCGGAGACAACTTTGACTACCGGAGCAGCTTCCGAATGTGGAAGCCGCCTCAGGAGCGGAGAGCCACTCTAACGAGTGGGACCGACCAACGCAACTCGGCAGCGCAAGTAGCTCGCACATACCGGAATCAGGGGGGTCGACCTCCCCAGTGCGGCACAGCCGCTCCGAGGTGGTCAAAGCAAGATAGCCCCACTCTGCAACCAATGCACATCGACATCTGACGACCGTCGTAATTTCGGCACGACCGCGACCAGATGGATGTGGCTCGCCGGCAGCGATTACGGCAAAAAGCGCAGGACAAAACGGTGTTTTTTGCCCCTGCGAGCCATGGCGTAGCCATCGGCGGTGAAATCACTGGCCTCGAGAACCTGGCCCTCAACAACGGCCGTGTCGTTCAACGAGAGGCCAGATTGAGCGACGAGACGGCGGCCTTCACTTCGAGAGGCCAGTGCCCCGTGGTCGGCCAAAACTTCCACAAGATCTCGGCCAATTTCTGAAGCTTCGATGGGGAGCGTCGGGAGACTTGAGGCCAATTCCGCCCATTCCTCGGCCGAGAGCTCTTGGGCCGATCGCGTAAATCCTTGGGAGGCCCCTGCGGCACGCTCGGCCTCGGCCTCGCCATGGACCAGCGAAGTGACCAAATGGGCCAATAACTGCTGGGCTCGTCGCTGCCCAGGATCGACAGCATGCTCGGCCATTACTGCAGCAATCTGGTCGAGCGGGGCAAGGGTCATCTGCAAAAGGAATCGTTGAACGTCTTGGTCATCGACATTCATGAAGTACTGAAAAAACGCATAGGGACTGGTTCGCTCAGGAGAAAGCCATACCGCGCCATCGACCGACTTGCCGAACTTCTGGCCATCGGCCCGGGTGACGAGGGGAACCGTTAGTCCATGGACGTGCGCACCTTCGGGGCGGCGAATGAGATCAATTCCGGCAGTGATATTCCCCCACTGATCCGATCCGCCTACCTGTAATTCCACCGTTAATTCATTGAATAAATGGCGGTAGTCGTTCGCTTGCAGCAACATGTAGCTGAACTCAGTGAATGAAATGCCGGCATCGGACTCAACCCGAGATTTCACTGAATCCTTGGCAAGCATCGTGTTAACGGTGACGTGTTTTCCAACCTCACGAAGGAAATCCAAAAGGCTAAGTGGCGCAGTCCAGTCGCGATTGTCAACCAGCCGCGCCTGCGTTGTACCCGGGGTGAAATCGAGCAGCATCTCGAGCTGCGGCTTGATGGCTGCGAGGTTGGCGTCGAGTGTCGTGGCATCGAGGAGGTTGCGCTCGGAGGAACGTCCACCTGGATCGCCGATCATGCCGGTCGCTCCCCCAGCCAGTGCAACCGGCTGATGCCCGAAAATCTGGAAACGGCGCAGGAGTAACAGCGGCACGAGATTGCCCACATGGAGGCTGTCGGCCGTTGGGTCGAACCCGGCGTAGACCGCTACCGGGCCTTGCCGAAGTCGATCGCGCAGCGCATCGATGGCGGTGGTGTCGTGGATCAAGCCACGAGCGTTGAGATCTTCGAGGATGTCGGCGGTACTCACAGGGGGTCACTCTCTCCCGTCTCGACTAACTAGTCCAGCCGGTTTCATGCCGCTCGTGGCGGATGCGCGCCATTCTGGCCCCCGCTTTGCTTGCGAGGTTCCCACGGGCAACAGTTGACGCCCATGGACCTCGAGGACAACGACTCCACCGTCTCCGACGACGAGGCTGAGCCACTGTCATTCAGAGCGCACACCGCACGCGTGCTAGCCCTGCTCGCCGTCCTCGTAATCGCAGGACTCTGGGGGTGGGCCTTGTTCTTTCCACCATCGAAAACTCCTCCGGCCACTCTCAAAGACAGGAACTTCCCCGAAGTAGCCGAGGGGATATGCACGAACACCGCCGAGCAGTTGTCGCAATTCCCAAAGGCCTTTACAACGCCTAATCCAATCGAAAGAGCCGACGTCGTTGCGAAGTCTGACGTCATTCTCTACTCGATGCTTGATCAGCTCGACGCCGTTGCACTCCCATCTGATGCGAACGAGGCGTCAAATATCACCGAGTGGCTCGGGGATTGGCGAACCTACGTCGGTGACCGAGAGGCCTACGCCGCCGCACTCAGGACTGATCCCGATGCTCGCTTCTATGTTTCTGTCAAAGAGCGACAGCAGATCACCAAGCCCATCGACTTCTTCGCCACGATGAACAAGATGTACAACTGCGTCGTCCCCGACGACATCGGATAACCGTCGGGTTAGGCCTCGATGTTTTCGAGTAGAAGCAGACCCTGACGCACTAGGCGACGCACACTTTCGTCAACATCGAACTCCTGCAACTCTTCGACGGTAACCCAGCGGAGTTCTCGAGACTCATGGTTACCAACCGGAACAGAACCCTTTGGAGCAAGAACGACGAAGCGAATATCGAGATGAAAATGGGGCGGCTCGTTCGGCGGCCGAACTTCGTGAATGTCGAGGTCGAACGCTGGTTGCACAACACGTAAACCTTCGATGCCCGTTTCTTCCTGCGCTTCGCGAAGCGCCGAGGCGGCCAAGTTCGCATTCCCATCGACATGACCACCCGGCTGCAACCACTTCTGCAGTTTTGTGTGAAAGAGAAGAATGAACCGGCCAGTTCCCTCTTCAACGACGAGAGCAGAACCAGTGAAATGCGCCTCGGTACATGTGCGGAAAAGCGCGTCGTCATTCGAACGAGCGAACTCGGCCATCCGAACGGCCACCGCTCGCTGAGCGAGATCGTCGGTTTCGTAGTGGTCGAGCGAGTCGATCAGGATCGCCAAGTTGTCTGATGCGGCTAAATCACTGTCGGCAACAACGTGCGGCCTCGCGAACGACGATGTCAACGATTCATCGTGAGATGACGACCCATCGACCATTGTTCAGTTTCGGGCTTCGTCGGTCGCGACTCGAGTCGCGAAAGCCTTGAGCTGCGCGGCCACGGGTTCGGGCCCGCCGCCGCCTGGAGTGGTTCGGCGAGTGACTGCGACACCAGGGTCAACGAGGAAAACCGCATCGGAGCCGAGTTCAGGCGATGACGCGACAAGTTCACGGAGAGCGATTCCCTCGTCGAGGCTCTTACGCACCAATGCGCCAACGATGGCATGCGCATCACGGAACGGAGTTCCATTCGATACAAGCCACTCTGCAAGATCAGTTGCCGCTGTAGTGGGCGCATTCGCTGCTTCGGCCATGACATCGAGTCTGAAGGTGCAGGACGCGAGCAAACCGGTCATCGCCCCAAGAGCGAGAACCACCGTGTCGAGCGAATCGAAAAGAGGCTCTTTATCTTCCTGAAGGTCACGGTTGTACGCAAGGGGTAACGCCTTGAGCGTGACGAGGAGCCCGGTGAGGTTGCCAATGAGTCGGCCAGTCTTGCCGCGTGTGAGTTCCGCGATGTCTGGGTTCTTTTTTTGCGGAAGCATTGAAGAACCCGTGGAATACGCGTCGGCGAGCCCAAGGAATCCGAATTCGTCGGTGGACCAAAGAATGATTTCCTCGGCCAGGCGCGACAGATGGACGCCAAGAAGCGCCAAATCAAACAGCGATTCTGCGACGAAGTCGCGATCGCTCACTGCATCGAGCGAGTTTGCGAACACGTCGGCAAACCCGAGGTCTTCGGCGGTTGCAGCCGGATCGAGTGGCAACGAGGAACCAGCGAGAGCGCCGGCCCCAAGGGGTGAAACGTCGAGTCGGCGACGAGCGTCGATGAGTCGATCGATGTCTCGTGAAAGCGCCCAACCATGAGCGAGAAGATGGTGCGCGAGCAATACCGGCTGTGCGCGCTGCAGGTGGGTATAGCCAGGCACTGCGGCGTCGCCAACTTCCTGAGCGCGCTCAAGTAGCACACGCTGCATGGCGATGACTTTGTCGATGACGATACCAAGTTCACGCTTCGTGAAGAGACGAAGGTCGGTTGCAACCTGATCGTTCCGGCTACGTCCGGTATGCAGTTTTGCGCCTGCTGGACCAGCAATTTCGGTGACACGACGCTCGACCGCTGTGTGAATGTCTTCGTCCGACGAAACGAAGACAAACGTTTCGTTCAGAAGTTCAACTTCAACGGCATCAAGTGCAGAAAGAACAGACGCACACTCGTCCTCGGTAAGGATTCCGGCACGAGCGAGACCACGCACGTGCGCGCGAGAGCCAGCGAGGTCGTCAGCGGCGAGTCGCGAGTCAAAGGGAAGACTCACGGTGAACGCCATCAGTTCCTCAGCTGGTCCATCCTCGAACCGACCGTGCCAGAGCGTGCTCATGGATTGTTACTTTCCGTTGGTGGCGGTCGATTGACGAGCCGCCCAAGTTTGAATACCCAATCCCCAAAGCTTTACGAAACCTTCGGAATCGGCGTGATTGAACGTATCTTCCGCGTCGTAGGTAGCAAGGCCGTAGTCATACAAGCTCCACGGGCTGCGTCGTCCGACGACATAACAACGACCTGGTTCAAGACGAAGTCGAACTTCACCGGTGACATATTTCTGGGTTGAGTCAACAAATGCATCGAGTGCGTTCTTGAGTGGCGAATACCACATTCCGTCGTACACCAGATCGGCGTAGCGACTCTCAAGCCGCTGCTTTTCGTGCATGACGTCACGCTCGAGGCACAGTGATTCGAGGTCTTGATGAGCGAGGATCAGGGCAAGCGCACCTGGTGCCTCATAGGTTTCACGGCTCTTGATTCCGACTCGACGATTTTCGACCATGTCGAGACGGCCCCAGCCGTAGGAGCCGACGATGTCATTCATTTCAACAATGAGCGACGCCAACGACTTCGTAACACCGTCGATGGAAACTGGAATGCCTTGTTCGAAACCGATCACAACTTCGCGAGCTTCTGAGGCCTTGACCGTAGTCATCGACCACACCCCTTCGGGCGGGCGTGCCCAAGGGTCTTCCATCTCCCCACATTCAATGGCGCGGCCGTACAAGTTGTCGTCGATTGAGTAGAGCTTTTCTTTGGTCGCAAGCACGGGAATATCGTGCTTCTCGGCGTAATCAATCGACATTTCGCGAGTCATTCCCCAGTTGCGCACGGGAGCGAGAATTTCAAGGTCAGGAGCGAGAGCCCGAGTTGCGACTTCAAAGCGAACCTGATCGTTTCCCTTCCCGGTGCAGCCATGAGCAACCGCATCGGCGCCGTGCAAACGAGCGGCTTCGACGAGGTGCTTTACAATGACTGGCCGCGACAGCGCCGAGACGAGCGGGTACTTACCCTCGTACAACGCATTGGCCTTGAGTGAAGGCGCAAGAAACTCGTCGGCGAATTCCTCGCGACAATCAACGACGATTGCTTCGACTGCGCCTGCAGCAAATGCCTTCGCCTGGAGTCCTTCCCAGTCGCCTTCTTGTCCGAGGTTGCACGCGACAGTGATTACCTCGACTCCGTAGTTCTCGATCATCCAGCGAACTGCGACTGAGGTGTCGAGTCCACCGCTGTATGCCAATACCACTCGTTGTGCCATTGCTCATCCTTCGTTGATTCGAATGTTTTGAGGTGCTGGACTCAGAGTCCAGCGAGATCAGAAAGTTGTGCTGCGATCGCTGCGCCACCGATATCGGCCGCTACCACGATCAAGATTGTGTCGTCACCAGCAACGGTTCCGAGGATGCCTGCGAGTCCCGAACGATCGAGTGCCGACGCCACCACATGAGCCGAACCCGGTGGCGTGCGAATCACTACGAGGTTGTCGGAGTTTGCGACTTCGACCACCCAATCGCCGAATACGCGGCGCAGATGATCTTCCGGGGCACGCTGTTCTTTGGGCAGTGCCGGAATGGCATACGCCGATTCGCCACCGGGCATGCGAACCTTGATTGCGCCGAGGTCTTCGAGGTCTCGAGAAACAGTGGCTTGGGTTGCGATCACGCCTTCGGCAGCGAGATGGTCGACGAGCGCCTGCTGATTCGCAATTACCTGAGACTCGATAAGCCGAGCTACAAGGTGCTGTCGCTGTGTCTTGCCCAACTTCGATGGTTCCTTGATATCTGTCATCGTTGCTCCATGAGCCACACAAGTGCACCCCGTGCAGCATGCATACGGTTTTCAGCTTGGACCCACACCCGACTCTGCGGACCTTCAAGTACGGAATCAGAGACTTCCTCTCCCCTATGGGCAGGAAGACAGTGCATGAAGATCGCATCCGGTGCAGCAGCATCCATGAGTTCATTAGTGACGGTGAAGCCCGCGAACAACTCACGCCGCTTCGCCGACTCATCTTCTTGACCCATTGAGGTCCAGACGTCGGTGTACACGACACTGGCACCTGCAACAGCTTCGAACGGATCGTTGGTAGCGACGAAATCGGTGCCGGTTGCGATGATGCGTGCAATGTCGGCGTCGGAAAATCCAAAACCAACAGGTGTCGCGACACGCACCGACATTCCCAGCATTCCTGCGCCCAGGGAAAGGCTCCGAGCAACATTGTTGGCATCGCCGATGTAGGCCACAGTACGGCCGGCGAGTCCGGCGACGCCGCCAAACTCGTTTGCGATGGTGAGCAGATCAGCAAGGGCCTGCAAAGGGTGGGCCTCGTCGGAAAGCATGTTGACGATCGGAACCGAACTCACGGCCGTCATGCGCTCGAGTTTGGAATGTTCAAATACCCGAGCACCGATTGCAGCGTGATAGCAGCACAAGGTTCTGGTGACGTCTTCGACGGTTTCACGGGTGTCGAGTCCAACCTCGTCGGGCCGAATAGTGAGCGGGTGTCCGCCCAATTGCACGACTGCCATCTCCATAGAGTTGCGAGTCCGCGCCGAAGGCTTCTCAAATAGCAGCGCCATGCCGAGCCCGTCGAGGCTGCGCGGAACGGTGGCAGCCCCACCGAGATCGAGGATGTCGCCCAATTCAGTTGTGGAGAGGTCATCGACCTCAAGAAGATGTCTCATAGCTACGCCTTGGAAAGATGATCGGCGAGAACCGCCGAAAGGAGATCGACTGCTTGCGCAATCTCGGTTTCAGAAACAATCAACGGGGGCGCGAATCGCAACGCTGTCGGTGACACCGCGTTGACAATCAGTCCCCGTTGGAGAAGGTCGCTGGCAACAGCTTTTGCGTCGAGGCCAACGGCAAGTTCCGCTGCGAGGAGAAGTCCTAGGCCACGAACTTCGATGACACCTTCGACAGTTTCAAGCAGATGACGGAACTCGGCACCGGCACGTTCAGCCAATTGCGGAGCATTGACCCGCTCGAGAATTTCGAGTGTTGCCCGAGCTGCCGATGCCGCGAGCGGTTGCCCGCCATAGGTCGTGCCGTGATCGCCAGGTTGAAACACCGCAGCGACGTTGCGCTTGGCCCAACATGCGCCAATGGGCATGCCGTTCCCAAGCGCCTTGGCCATGGTGACAACGTCGGGCTCAACGCCAAAGTGCTGGAACCCAAACCATTCGCCGGTACGACCGAGCCCAGTCTGGATTTCGTCGACGATCATCAAGAGCCCCCGTTCGTCACAAAGGCGACGCACTCCTTCGAAATATTCCGCCGTTGCCGGATGAACTCCGCCTTCGCCCTGAATGGGTTCAAGCAACACTGCAGCCACGGTCGGATCGATTGCTGCTTCAAGCGCAGCGAGATCGTTCCAGGCGACATGCCGAAAACCTTCGGGAAGCGGCTGGAATCCTTCCCACTTTGCGGGCTGGCCCGTTGCATGAAGCGCACCAAGCGTGCGTCCGTGGAATGAGCCGTATGCGCTGACGACCCCGTAACGACCGTCACCGCCCCACTTGCGAGCGAGTTTGATCGCACACTCGATTGCTTCGGCTCCAGAGTTGGTGAAGAAGATCTGCCCTCCCCCGCCGAGCAAACGGTCGAGCGTGATGGCGACATCGGTACCCGGCACCGTGCCATAGAGATTCGATACGTGCACCAATGTGCGCGCCTGTTCGGCAATTGCGTCTGCAATCTCAGGATTGGCGTGGCCGAGGCCAACAACGGCGATGCCGGCGAGGAAATCGAGGTACTCGTTACCGTCCTCGTCCCACAGCCGGCAGCCTTCGCCTTTGACCATGCGCACTGCAGGCGCGCCGTAGGTTGGCATGAACGGGCAATGATCGAGCCCAGCCGGGGCGTGCATGGTTTCTGAATGCGTACTCATGAGTGCACCTCTGAAGTGATCATCGTTCCGACGCCGGCTTTTGTGAACAGTTCCAGCAAAACAACATGGGGAACCCGTCCGTCGAGCATGTGTGCGGCCGGCACTCCCGCTTCGATGGCCTCAAGGCATGCGTCGATCTTGGGAATCATCCCGCCCGAGAGGACTCCATCGGAGATGAGGGCGGCAATCTCTGTAGGCGTTGTCTCCGCGATCAGACTCGAAGGGTCGGTGACGTCACGCAACAAACCTGCGATATCGGTGAGATAGATGACTTTGGTTGCGCCGAGCGCACCAGCGAGCGCACCAGCAACGGTGTCGGCATTGATGTTGTAGGACTGCCCAAGGAGATCGGCACCAATGGTGGAGACCACTGGAATGAGATTTTGCGCGAGCAGCGATTCAACGATCGCGGGATTGACCTTGGCAACATCGCCAACGAAACCCAATTCAGGATCGCGAAGGTTGGCTTGGATGAGTCCACCATCCTCTCCAGAGAGACCTACTGCCAGAGGACCATGGACATTGATCGACGCAACAATGTCCCGATTGACCTTGCCGACAAGCACCATCCGCGCGACATCAAGCGTGTCGGCGTCGGTGACCCGAAGACCATCTTTGAATTCGGACTGAATACCAAGCCGATTGAGGAGATCGCCGATTTGAGGCCCACCGCCATGCACAACGACAACCCGGATGCCCACCGAATGCAACAAGACGATGTCGGCCGCGAACGATTCAGCGAGTGAAGCATCGGCCATAGCATTGCCGCCGTACTTCACGACAATGGTCTTGCCCCAAAACTCTCGAATGAACGGGAGCGCCTCGATAAGAACTTCTGCGGTGGCCATTGCTGGACCGGCATGCAAGGAGGGAGCAGCTGCTCCTGGCTTTGCGTTTGATGCGCTCATGAGGTGCCCATGTTCTCGTCGATATACGCGTGCGAAAGGTCGTTGGTGAGAATTGTTGCGGTGCCGGTTCCGAGTCCGAGATCGGCAACGATTTCAAGATTGCGACCTGCCATATGCGAAGCCACAGCCACTGCATCGTGGTCGGCATCGATTGCGCCACGACACACCGTGATGCCGCCGTAGGAAACGGAGAACTTCGAAGGATCGAAGTCGATGCCACATGAACCAAGGTCGCTCGCGATACGACCCCAGTAGGGATCACAGCCATACCAAGAACATTTCACGAGGTTGCTTCTCGAGACATACCTCGCGCCAAGAAGGGCTTCTTCATCTGAGGCTGCGCCGGTCACCGTCATGCGAACAACTTTGGTGGCGCCCTCGGCGTCGGCACACATCTGCGCCGCAAGGCTGGCGCACGCTTTTGCTACGGCATCATTCAGAGCATCTTCGTCGACAGAGCCAGCGAGACCGCTCGCCAACAACAACACGGTGTCGTTCGTTGACGTGCAACCATCGACATCGAGAGCATTGAATGAATTAGCAACGCCATAGACGAGCGCCGCTTTCAGCTGCTCAGGAGTTGTGGCTGCGTCGGTTGTAAGCACCGCAAGCATGGTGGCCATATTGGGCGACAACATTGCAGCCCCTTTGGCCATGCCGCCGACGACAAAGCCTCCGCCGTCGATGACGACCTGCTTGGCCACAGTGTCAGTTGTCATGATCGCAGTTGCTGCGGCGTGTCCGCCATCGGCCGACCGCGCAGCGACGACAGATGGGATGCCCGCCTTGATGACATCGATCGGCATAGGGATACCGATGAGACCGGTCGAGCAAACAAGTACCTGGGACGCATCAACACCGAGTTCGGTCGCCACGGCCGCACACATCGCTTCGGCGTCATCGATGCCTTGCTGGCCCGTCGCAGCATTCGCGTTGCCGCTATTGAGCACGACGGCAACAGCGTGACCGGCTGTTGCCTCAAGGTGCGCCCGAGTCGTGATGACAGGAGCGGCTGTCATTTTGTTGCGAGTGAAAACGCCTGCAGCGGCCACTGGTTCCCCATCGGCAGTTGCCACAAGTGAAAGATCGGGATTGCCCGACGGCTTAATGCCAGCAGCAACACCAGCGGCAACGAAACCAGGAGCAGCGGTGACGCTCACGGGTAGACCCCAATCGAAGAAAGACCGGTTGCTTCAGGCAACCCAGCAAGAATGTTGGCGCACTGAACGGCCTGACCAGATGCACCCTTTGTGAGATTGTCGATTGCGCCGATCGCAACAATGTGACCGGTGCGTTCGTCGGCCCGAACAGTGACGTGTGCGGTGTTTGAACTCAAACACGCTTTCGTTGAAGGCGAACCTTCGGTGACGACGACAAATTGTTCATCGGCGTAGAACTCTTCATACATCTCAAGTAACTGTGCGGTCGACTTGGTACCGGTGGGCCGCAGATAACAGGTTGCGAGCATTCCCCTATTCATCGGAGCGAGGTGCGGGGTAAACAACACCGACACTGACGAGGAAGGTGATGGGGCCAACGCTGCAATGTTCTGCTCGATCTCGGGCGTGTGCCGGTGATTCAGTAATCCGTAAGCAGTGAAATCTTCGTCGACCGTGCAAAACGTGGTGTTCGGCTTGGGTGGCCGACCAGCGCCGGACACGCCGCTTGCAGCATCGACCACGATTCCGTCGAGGTGGACGAGCCCGTTCACGATGAGTGGCGCAATCGCCAAGGTCGTACACGTGGGATAACAACCTGGAACGGCAACCGCTGACGCGGCTGCAATTTGCGACCGGTACAACTCGGGCAACCCGTAGGCGAACTGAGGCAAAAGCTCGGGACACGGATGAGATTCGCCGTACCACTGCGGATACAGCGACGCGTCTTGCAACCGAAAATCAGCAGCGAGATCGACCACCCACTTCACCTTTTGAACGAGTGTCGGCATAAGTGCTTGCGAAGCACCATGAGGAAGTCCACAGAAAACCAGATCGACGTCGTCGAGCACTGAGTCCTCGTAGGCCGCGAACTCAAGCCTTCCGTATGCCGCAGCCAAGCTTGGGTAAAGGTCAGCCACTGCCACCCCGGCCTGACTATCGCCTGTGGCGAAAGCCAATTCGAAGTCCGGGTGCGCGGCAATGAGCCGAAGAAGTTCTGCCCCGGTAAAACCCGAAGCGCCGATGATTCCAACAGAAGTCACGAAGGCAACTTACAAGATCATGCAGGTAAATGCAAGATTATGCAGAAATGCCTTCGCTCAACTTGTCCCGTTAACCACGCAGAACGGCTCCTGCCGACGCCGCCCCATCGACCACCGCTCGCTGGATTCCCGACAGGTCTTCCTCGGTCAGCGTTCGGTCTTGCGCCTGCAGTCGTAAACGGTAGGCGAGGCTGCGGTGGCTTTCGGGGACCGGATAGCCACGGAAAACATCGAATAGCGAGAGATCGACCAATAAAGGGCCAGCTGCATCACGGATCGCCGCCGCAATGGTGGAAGCCGCAACCGAATCGCTGACTTCGAACGCGAGATCGAGATCGCTCGATGGATAGCGGCTGATGGGGTGGTACCGATGCTCGCCGTGCGGCTTCGCCAACGCTGCGCCAAGGTCGAGCTGAAGCCACGCAACCCGCTCGCGAATGCCGAGGGCATCGAGCACGCCTGGATCGATCTCGCCGATTTCACCAACCAGGACTCCCCCGCTTACGAGAACGCCACTTCGGCCGGGATGCAGGCCTGCAGGTGGTGTCGATTGATCGATGGTGATGCCATCGAGTCCGAGCGTTTCGGAGAGTACGGCCCAAACCTTTGCGACGGCGTACGCATCCGATCCTGCAAGCGCAACCGCGAGATGTTCGCGCTCGTCGGGAAGAGTCGTGCCAGCAGCTGGCACACCAAATGCCTTGCCGATTTCGAACAATGCGGCTGAATCGATTCGATGCGATTCGTTGTAAGCAATCGCGCGCAACAAACCCGGACGCAGTGACGTACGCAGAATGCTTTCTTCCGCCGCAAGCGGATTGGTCACGGTGACGGCCTCGGGTGGTAGCCCACACTGCGCAAGGTCACCGGGAGCAAGGAACGGAAGCGGCATCGCTTCGTGGATACCAAGACCCACGAGAATCTGTCGGATGACGCGACGATCGCGCTGAATCGGGGTCAAAGATCCCGTATGCGCTGACGTTGGAGCACGACCGACAATGCGGCTGTAACCAAAGTGACGAGCGATTTCCTCAATGACATCGGTTTCGGTCGTTGTGTCGGGGCGGAACGTTGGAACCGTCACGGAGAGAACGTCTGCTTTGCCGGCCTCTTCACAAACAAAGCCAATTGGGGTGAGCAACGAAACGATCTGTTCGGTTGAGATGTCAGTACCGAGGAGTTGATTCACGCGCTTTGCGCGCACGCGAACCGCTGGCGTCACCGGAAGATCTCCGTGAACAGTCACCGAGCCCTGTACGAGACGGGCACCCGAAGGTGCCAACAACTCAACGAGGCGACGCGCAGCGAGATCAACAATCTCTGGGTCAACGCCCCGTTCGAAACGAGCAGACGCTTCGGAACGAAGGCCCATGAACTTTGAAGAACGGGCAATGGCCATTGGCTGCCACCATGCACATTCGAGCAACACGCTTGTGGTGGTCTCTGAGATTTCCGTGGATGCTCCACCCATCACGCCAGCAATGCCGATTGCGGTGTCGGTCGAATCGGTAATGACTCCGTCGCGACCACCAGTGAGTGTGCGTGCGATGCCATCGAGCGTCGTGATGGTTTCACCATCTCTCGCCCAACGAACTCTGAGGGCTCCGTTGGGAACCTTCGCCAAGTCGTAGGTGTGATTGGGCTGGCCAAGTTCGAGCATCACGTAGTTGGACGCATCGACCACGTTGTTAATGGGACGCATCCCCAACGCCGTGAGGCGATCGGCGATCCAACGGGGCGACGACTCAATCCTGATTCCCTCGATGACACGAAGGTGGAACAGCCCACAGAGGTCGGGATCGATGATGTCGACAGATGCAATTGCCGACAAATCGCCAGCAACCTCGTCAACGGTCGGAGTTGGAATCGCGAATGGCAGACCGAGTCGCGCAGCAAGGTCTCGCGCAACACCAGCAACTGACATTGCATCAGGGCGATTGGGATTGATTTCAAGATCAAAGAGAACATCTGGCGTGATGCCAAGTGCTTCGACAATTGGCGTGCCGAGTGCAAGCGACGGATCAAGAATGTAAATGCCGGAGTGGTCTTCACCGAGTGCGAGTTCTCGACCTGAACACAACATTCCGTTCGACCATTCACCACGCATCTTGCGCCGTGCAATTTCCATGCCATCGGGCATCGTGGTGCCCAGGGTGGCCAGTGGGACAACATCGCCAACTGTGAGGTTCGTTGCTCCACAACAAATCTGCAGAGCTTCGCCGTCGCCAAGATCAACGTCGACAAGTTGGATCTTGTCGGCATCGGGGTGCTTCCGAAGTTCAAGGACCTTGACTGTGACGATGCCGTCAAGTCCTTCGCCAATTCGTTCGATCGATTCAACGGCCATTCCGAGATCGCTCATGACATCGCCGAGCGCAACGGGATCCTCGCTAGGGAATGGAGCGAACTCCTGCAACCAAGAAAGAAGAACCTTCATGAGGGGAACTGCTCCAGGAATCGAACGTCGCCGGTGTACATCTCGCGAATGTCGTCAACGCCGTGACGCATGAGCGCCAAACGATCAAGACCGAATCCGAATGCGAACCCTGACCATTCTTCTGGATCGAGTCCGACGTTGGTGAGCACAGTTGGGTGAACCATTCCGCAACCACCGAGTTCAAGCCACCCGGTTTGTCCGCAGGTACGGCAACCATTGCCTTCGCAGAACACGCAATTGATGTCGTATTCAGCAGATGGCTCGGTG
>SYBH01000117.1 GCA_005787345.1 Actinomycetota bacterium | reverse complement strand
TGGCACCAAGTGGCGTATCGATGGCCAACATCAAGCCTTGAGCCAGAACCTCGGGATCGGCGTCGAACGATGCAGCTCGGCCCGAGGTTTCGATGACGGCGCGCACCTCGGCCTCGACATCGGGTAGCGAAAGGTCGATGACTTCGAACAGTTCGTGCACGAAGGTTCCAAAATCTGCACTCGCCTGCATGCCAAGAAGCGGACCTTGGAAGGTTTGAGGACCGCTGTCTTCGCCGAGTTCAGGCCCGCCGGGTGCTTCGTCGGTACCACCACGAGCAGAGCCTTCGTTGTTTGCGCGCGCACCCTTCGACAGCGAGGAATAGGACCAGCGATACCAAGCGTCACGCTCAATGTCGTGTTCAGGGAACGGTTCCGCTGTCAGCACACCGCTCACTTCAGGCGTGGGTGCTTCCCACTTTCGGTTGTCTTCCCACTTCGTGAGTTCCTTGAAGCCAACGTTCGGGCCGAGACGCTCAACGAGTTCGATGATCTTGCGGCGCTCCTCGTCGACATCTTTGGGTTTAGGGTCCGCCTCTAGATTCGTACTATCGCCAAAGAGAAAACGAGCAAGCGACCCAGTGAGGGGAGTTCCCGACGCAGATTTTCCTCGTCCCCACCAGATCACGAGTTGGTGACGAGCACGTGTGACCGCGACGTAAAAGAGGCGGAGTTGATCAGCGATGTTCTCCTGTCTCTCTATCTGCAGTCGTTTCGTCTTATCGACACCATTCAGTGTCCATGGAACACTCGGCGCGCAATCCACGTATCGAGTTCCACCCAACCGATACACGGTGGGCGACGATTTCGACTCTCGCAAACCCTTAGGAAACGGCATCAGAACGATGGGATACTCAAGCCCTTTCGAGGAATGCATGGTTGTGATCTGAATAACTTCTCGATCAGTATCGATTCGGCGCTTCTGCGCATCTGCATCCTGATTCATCGTCTGTTTAAGTTCCCCTAGAGCACGCAATACTGCGCTTACGGGAACTCGCCTGCCACCTAGATACGCATCGAGAAGTTCAAGGATGTGCTCAAGATCAGTAAAGCGACGCTCCGCTTCGAAACTGGTTGAGATCTGATCAATAACCTCAGGGTCGAGCCGAAGCACCTGATACCAACCAATGATTCCCCTCGTCTCAAGCTCCGCAGCCCATTTTCGACACGTTGCCTGGAGTTTCTCGATTCGATCAATACCTTCGTTCTCGACAGCGACACCCTCAACTCCACCATCGAATGGGCTTTTCGAAAACCACGTGAGTTGCAGAGCCCGAAGACGACGAGGGTCGCCTGGATTCGCTAATGCCGTGAACAGAAGCCGCAATTGCTCGAGGGCATCGGTATCGAGAACCGAACCAATTCGACTTCTCACAACAGGTATGTGACGTCGTCGCAGTTCCGCAATCAACGGATCGGCATCGTCATGATCACGTACGAGTATGCAGATGTCG
Organism: Actinomycetota bacterium; assembly: GCA_005787345.1. Taxonomy (GTDB): domain Bacteria; phylum Actinomycetota; class Acidimicrobiia; order Acidimicrobiales; family Acidimicrobilacustridaceae; genus Acidimicrobilacustris. The sequence goes on along the minus strand of SYBH01000117.1, from coordinate 2,776 downwards.
CCCAACGTGACTTTCTGGCGCTTCTCTTCTGATCCGGGAAGAGGTTCAATATGGCCATGTTCAAGCAAATCCTGAATGTGATCTGCGACATCAATCGAGATGGCGTCTCGAACAGGGCCAACCTTGTTCTCAGAATTCGGAAGAAAGCGAATCTCTAGTGGCTTACCGCCACCCGTGAGACGAGAATCACGATGCTTGTCCGGAGTACTGACTGGGACGTATCCGATGTCACTATCGCCGAACTTCGCACCAGCAAACCATGTATTGAGTGAATCTACGAGCGGCCTGTCTGTTCGGAAGTTTGTTGCCATCTGCCGTTTGGAGTCAGCCATCGACTTCGCGGCATCGAGGTATGCGCCGACATCAGCCCCTCGAAAGCGATAAATGGCCTGCTTGGGATCTCCAACAACGATCATCGCCAGAAAGTCGTTAGAGACTCCGGCGAGATCAAACACTTTTGAGAACAACTTCCACTGGAATGTATCGGTGTCTTGGAACTCGTCGATCAGAACTAATCGAAAACGCGAGCGAAGAACCCGAACAATTTCGTCGCCGAGCACTGGGTCGTCAAGTTTCTCAACTAGGTCGATGATTAGATCATCAAAAGCAACAACACCTTGCGCGACTCGTTCCGCCTTTATCTCCGCGCGAAGGCTTTCAATGAGGTCCGTCCACTGCGTCGCCTGTTCAAATTCAACCCCCGTGAGTTTGATCATGAAACGTTGAATTGCCTCCGCCCACTGCCCCCCATATCGAGGCGGAGTGACCTTGGGTACAAGTTCCGCAGAAAGGTTGCTTGAAGCCGCCTTAAGCGACTTAAGGACTGACGCCTCAACCCATTCGGGATCTTTTGACTGTGAGGGATCAAATGCATAGGCATTCGACGCAAAATTTCGCACCATGACATCACGCACAACTTTGTTGGCGACAACAGCGTCGCTTTCCGCCGGTGACGTGCTCTTGGCTTCACCCGAACGAATTCCGAGATCACCAAGCACCTGCTGAAAGAAACCATGGATTGTGGAAATACTTGCTGAATCGATTGAGGAAATCGCAGCATGAAGACGTTCGAGCCGAAGGTTCAGTTCCGCTTCGTCGCAATCACGAAGATGCATCAGCCACGGTTCAAGATTTGCGGAGTCTGGTGCAGTCAATGCGCTGACCGCACGCAACAATTGATCGCGAACTTCCTGCTTCATTTCCGCTGCTGCAGCACGCGTGAACGTAACCATGAGGAGTTCTTCAGCACGAAGTCCGAGTTCGGCGACATAGCGAACAACGAGCGCGGTGAGGGAGTAGGTCTTACCGGTACCCGCACTTGCTTCTAGTAAGAGCCATTCGCGGGATGGCAGCGAGTCGGTAAGTTCAAAAAACTTGGTGTCAGTCATGACTCCACCGTCGTCGCTTCGAAGCACTTTTGAAGACCCCACGCGTAGGACTGAAATCGAGTGCCGCCCTCGACAAATCCACGGTCAATTGAACGTAATGCACCGAAAGCATCGCGTGGGTTTGTGAAATCGATGAACGTGCGCGATCCAAAGATCGCTCGGGCCGAGGGAATACCAAGGTCCGATTTCAGTCCGTCATTGACTTTCGTAATTTTTGTTGGATCGGCCCACGAAGCACGTTCGAACAATGGAAGTGGTGAACACAAGCTCCGCTGATGCACGCCTAGAGCAAACTGCAACACCTTCGTTGCCGACTCGACTCGTTCCTCGGGAGTTGAACCGGCCAGAACAAAGCGTCGCACCGAAATTGGTCCAGATTCTTTCGCCGGTAGAGCAAGGATTATTGCCTCTCGAAATTTCCCAGATTCCATCATCGCCAACGCCGCCAGGCGAAGCCAAGGTCGAATCCGATGACGATCATGAGCTGAGGAAAACGCGATTTCGAGAACCTGCGTTGCACTCACTTCGATTGTGTCGAAAATGCCGGCATCGTCGAGAGTGAGCTCGATCGGGACCGCAACCTCAGCAGAGAAGTCGACGCCCTCAACGGCGAGCATCGCATCGACCTCGTCGCCGATTGATGTCCAGAATCGGTCGCCCACAGCACCGATAGGCACGCCACCCATGAGCTGTCGGAGTTTGCGCTGATCGCTCAGATCGGCGCCAGCACGCTTGGCCCTGACCAAATCTGATCCGATGATTGAGTACTCGCGCTTGTCAGGCCACAAACCAACCTGATCATCGGAACTGCGCTCTTCGCTCGGAAGCGAAATCTGCATGCGCTCACGCATGTACAACTCGGCTGGCTTCTTGAGGGCGTTCACCAGCGTTTGGATCGACAGCGAGCTTCGATCGAATTCGGTGGGGTCCCATTCATAATCGGGCCACAGCATTTCGACCGGCGGTTCCCCCGCGACATCGATGATGCGACGAGCCACAACTGCGGCAATCGGATCGAACGTGAATGCCCCAGCGACCGCCTTCACCACGTTCTTGTTGGGGTTCTCGGAAACAACACCGAAGTTCACTGGATCGGTGAGTTGTCGAGCATGACGAATGAGCACCGGCCTAGGCACTGCTGCTTCGGGACCATCGGCGATAACCCCGGCAACAGCGTCGGAAAGTTCGGCCAACGGAACAGCCATGGGCAGTTCTTTGTTGTTGGTCACGTCGAAGCCATTGCAGGTAATGAGCACTGCGTCGCTTGCCGCGGACAACAGATTCAGAAGACCAAGTCGTTCTTCAGCGTGGAAGTCGCGCTCGGCAATGCGGGGTGCATCGAGAAGAATGTCGTCGCCATTGCCGCGACCAGAGGTGAAGGCGCGGTC
>SYBH01000116.1 GCA_005787345.1 Actinomycetota bacterium | reverse complement strand
GAGCGTTTGTTCACGTTCATCGTGACCGCCACCGAGTCCGGCGCCGCGTTTACGGCCGATGGAGTCGATTTCGTCAATGAAGATAATTGCTTTGCCCATCTTTCGAGCGGTGTTGAAGAGGTCGCGCACACGGCTGGCGCCAACGCCAACGAACATCTCCATGAAGTCTGAACCGGTGACTGAAAGGAAGGGCACGCCGGCTTCGCCTGCGACGGCGCGTGCAATCAGCGTTTTGCCGGTTCCGGGAGGGCCAACCAAAAGGATTCCCTTCGGGATGCGGGCACCAATTTCAGCGAATCGTTCGGGATGCTTGAGGAAGTCGATGACTTCGGTGACGTCCTGCTTGACGCCGTCATATCCGGCCACGTCGGCGAAGGTGGTCGCCGGACGTTCCGAGGAGTACGTCTTTGCCTTGCTCTTGCCAATGGACATAATTCCGCCCATCTGCCCGGATGCACGTCGTTGCATCCACACAAAGAAACCAATGAGCAGAAGCACAGGAAGCAGAAGGGGAATCAGGGTGCCCCAAATGCTTTGGGAAGGGGAGGAGTACTTGACCCCCTTCTCGGTGAAAAGCGCCTGATCGGCATCTGTCGGCTTTACCGGACCAGTAGTTGAGAACTGCGAACCGTCGTTGAGGGTTCCGGAAATATTTCCGTTGGCGTTATCGAAGGTTGCCTCTTTGACCTGGTTGCTGTTGAGGTCTTCGATGAATTCGCCATAGGAAATTTTCGTGCTTGGTGTCGATGAGGCAATGAACTGCAATCCGATAGCGCCAACCACGACGGCAAGGAGAACGAGAATTGTCCAGCGAGGCCAACCTCCGTCTCCACCGAATCGACCGCTGCTGCGGCCTTCGCCAGAACCTGAGGGAGGAGTGGGAGTTTCGGGACTCATAGACGCCAGCCTAGAGGCCGTTTGGGAAAATCCCGATCGCCCCTGACGTGACCGTTGGAAAGGTTCTCTCAGGGAGCAGTGAGATGACCAGCGAGCGACGCGGGACCGCGGCGGCGGTCGACCAGAGTCCATCCGTTTGGCACGGTCATTGAATCGGCATGACGCCGGCAAACGTCGTAATTGGCGGGGTGGGCTTCGTCGGCAAGGACGTCAAGAATCACCACTTGATCGCCATAGTTGTACTCAAACGTGGCCGTCGCCGGAGCGCTGCACCCCGGTCGAGCGCACGAACGTTTCATCGCCTCACGTTATCGCTGAGCCCCGTTCAACTTGCGGACCGTTGACCGATAGCCTCGCCGCCGTGGCCAAGTCGGGAAAGAACTCAGACAATGCATCCGAGTCGAAGAAGCCTGCTCCTTCATCACGCACGAATGGGCCGGCCGGGGGCTCTCGGGTTCCCAAGGGGCGAGTTCCTGTTGCTTCGAATCCGCCAAATCGCTCTCGCCGTTTCCTCGGTCGCGGACCAACCCCAGCGGCCGAGGTCCCGTCGAAGTCCTCAACAGAATCCGGCGAAGCACCAACTGAGATAGCAGCGACAACATCGTCGAAGAAAAAGTACGCCTACGGCGGTGGCGCACTGATTTTAGTTTTCATTGGCGCCCAACTTGTTTCCTCAGTCGTCTTCGGAATGGTTCAGTCACAGACCACCTACGACTTCACGGCACCGGCGGGCATCGGTGCCGCCGTCGGTCAGGCAAGTAGTCAGTTTGCTGGCGGCCAGATACTCGCGATTTCAGTGCCGCCGCCGTTATGGCTCACTGCGCTTATGCAGATCCCGTTGTGGCTTGGTCTTGGTGCTGCACCAATTTGGTTTGCGATCAAGAAGGGTAAGGGCGTTGTTGCCGACCTTGGCCTTCGAATGAAGCCAATCGATGTGCCTGTTGGACTGGCAATTGGTGTGGCGTGCCAGTTGATCCTCGTTCCGGTGGTGTATTTCCTGCTCCGACCATTGCTTGGCGTGAATGATGTATCGGCTGCGGCCCGAGAGCTCACCGATCGCGCCAGTGATCCTTTGTCGATCGTGCTTGTTTTCCTCATCGTTGGGATTGGCGCGCCGGTAGCCGAAGAGATCTATTTCCGAGGTATGGCACAGCGCATCTTCGGGCGCCGTCTCGGCCCATGGGCAGCAATCTTTGCTGCGGCTGCCTTCTTTGCCTCCACACACCTTCAGCCGTTGCAGTTCCCAGCGTTGTTGGTATTCGGCGTCATTCTCGGATTCATGGCCTGGCGAAGCGGTCGACTCGGACCCGCAATTTGGGCACACGTCGGGTTCAATGTTGTGGCTGCCGCTGGACTTCTCTTTCAATTCGGTCCGACGTGAAGCGCCTGACGGCGAAATCAGGAATACAAGTGGCAACATGGGCCAGTCATGACTGAGGACGACCTCTCCACGCGACGAGTGCAGCCACTCGCTGAGGCGGATCTCAACGATCCGGTCGTGGCCAGCCTCGGGCGCGAGATTGATCCGCCGAGTCGCCCGGTCCAGGCGCTGCATGCGGTGGGCCGTGCCATTCAATCGTTGGGACGGTGGGGTCCCGAATCATGGGTGTCGCTTGCGATCGTTGCTGGGTGTGTGTTGTTCACGTTTGCGCAATTGAGCCCATCAGACATTTTCTCTTCGTCGACTCCGGCTGGCGGCGATATGGGTGCGCACGTGTGGGGCCCGGCCTACATGCGTGACCACTTGCTTCCATCGTTCCGCGTGACGGGATGGACTCAAGATTGGTACGCAGGATTTCCTGCGTACCACTTCTACATGGTGCTGCCGTCGCTGGCGATCGCTCTTTTGAGTTTCATCCTTCCTTACGGTCTCGCGTTCAAACTCGTTGCGGTCAGTGGACTACTCACACTGCCGATCGCATGTTGGGCATTTGGTCGTCTCACTCGTCTCCCATTTCCGGTTTCGCCACTTCTCGCAGTTGGAGCCACTGCGTTTCTCTTTGATCGTTCGTTTTCGATCTATGGCGGGAACATTCCATCCACACTCGCTGGGGAATTCGCATTCTCGATTTCGTTGAGTTTTGCGATCGTTTTCCTCGGAGTAGTCGGGCGTGGACTCGAAACAGGACGTCAACGAGTCATTGCGCCGATCCTCCTTACGCTCACGGGTCTTTGCCATCTCATTCCGTTCTTATTTGCAATCGGTGGAGCGCTGGTCTGGCTTGCGATCTCTCTCGCTCGTAAACCCGGGTTCTTCAAGCGAGTCTGGTGGTTGGCGTGCACGGGAGTTGTCGGAGTCGCGTTAATGGGCTGGTGGCTCTTCCCGTTCTATTTGCGCTCCGGTTACATGAACGACATGGGCTGGGAAAAGAAGACGAACTTCTCCGATCTGCTTTTCCAGAGAAGCACACTTGATCCGCAGTTAGTCAACTCGCCACCAATTCAATGGGTGCTTGTTCTGGCATTGCTTGGGCTCGTGATGTCGATTGCATGGAAGCGCCGCGCTGGAATTTTTCTTGCAGTTCTTGCGGGCTCTGTAGCAATTGCATTCATCGTCATACCTCAAGGCAAACTGTGGAACGCGAGGCTGCTGCCGTTTTGGTATCTCAGTCTCTATTTGCTTGCTGCAATTGGGGTGGCGGAACTTGTTCGGACAATCGCTTCTCTGTTGTCTCGCGATCCAGACATCCCGCGAAGGTCGGTAACAGTTTCGACCGCCGTTGTTGCTGCACTCGCAGGGCTAACGGTCATAGCAATGCCGCTGCGCGCGATGCCCGAGAAAATTTCGCTGGGTCCAGTCAACGTCGAACTTGGTGGCGTTCAGGGCGATGGCCGGTACCACTGGTTGTTCTTGTCGACGAGTGACTCAAGTTTCATCCCCTCTTGGGCGCGTTGGAACTTCAGCGGATACGAGGGGAAACCGGCCTATCCGGAGTACCGCGACATCGTTCAGACAATGGACACTTTGGGTGAAACCAACGGCTGCGGTCGCGCCATGTGGGAGCACGAAGAGCAGCACGACCGATACGGCACACCGATGGCCCTCATGCTGTTGCCGTTCTGGACTGATGGCTGCATAGGTTCAATGGAAGGTTTGTTTTTCGAGTCGTCGTCGACAACTCCGTTCCATTTCATTAATCAAGACGAACTTTCCTTCGGAGCTTCGAACGCACAGCGCGATCTTCCCTATGTTCCGGGCGCGCCTGACCAAGCCCAGTTCGATCTCGGCATCGACCATCTCCAGATGCTCGGCGTGAAGTACTACATGGCCATCACTGAGCAGATGACCGCTTATGGCCAGGCGAATTCCTCGTTGAAGCAGGTGGCGCAATCGGGACCTTGGGTTGTTTTTGAAGTCTCGGATTCACCATTGATCGAGCCCCTCGACAACGATCCAGCCGTTCTCACTGGTGTTGCGCCGAAGCATTGGCTTGAGGCCGTGACGCCTTGGTACATGGATCCCACGGCGTGGAACGTATGGCCATCTTCTGGTGGACCGAAGCAGTGGCAGCGAATCTCCGAGGGTGAGACGCCGACGGCAAATCCCACAACTCCGGTCGCGGTGACAAATACGCAAATTGGTCTCGACACGATCTCGTTTGACGTCACCAAACCGGGAACACCGATACTTGTCAAGGTCTCGTATTTCCCGAATTGGAAGGTCAGTGGTGCCGAAGGGCCTTGGCGAGTTGGGCCGAACCTCATGGTCGTTGTTCCGACCTCTGAGAGCGTCACACTCAGTTATGGAACGTCAGTCATTGACTGGGGATCATGGTTTGTGACATTCCTCGGGTTCGTCGGCATCGTTCTGTTGTGGCGTGCTGGGCCCCTTGTCTTCCCCGAGGTGGTGCCTTGGCGGCGACCGCGGCCCACCCTGCCCGACGGCGATAGCGAAAGCGACCCTGAAAGCGACCCTGAAAGCGACAGCGTTGCGCCAACTGACGACGTCAGCGTTGCCGGCGATGTCGATACGCGATGAGTTCCGCCCGTCGTGTTGAACTCATCGCTGCGGCTGTCGTCGGGGGAGTAGTGGCTGCCTACGCAGGTTCTCGGTGGCAACGGGGCCTCTCGCCATTAAGGGCCGACCTTGGTCGTCGGCGAGAGTTACCTACGGCCCCTGGAACTCTTCGCCTCAGTATTGTCATCCCAGCGTTTGGGGAAGCCGAACGCATTGGCGAGACCGTGCGGTCGCTGCGTGTAGGGCTCGAAGGATTTGTTTCCGGACCTGAACTTGAGATCGTGGTTGTGGACGATGGAAGTGCAGACGGCACCGCAGAGGCTGCACGAAATGCAGGCGCAGACATCGTTGTTCGTCACCAAACGAATCGTGGGAAGGGTTCGGCGGTCCGTAGTGGCGTCTTGGTTGCAAACGGACGCAGTGTGGTGTTCACCGATGCGGACTTGTCGTATTCACCCGATCAGATCCCAGCAATTGTCGAACTGGTTGAAAAGGGTTGGGATGTCGTTGTCGGAAGTCGTCGTCATAACGACACAACGACATTGGTTCGCGCTCGCCGCCTGCGCGAGGTCGGTGGGCGCGCGATTAATTTGCTGACCCGAGCTGTCCTTCTTGGCCATTATCGCGATACTCAGTGCGGTCTCAAGGGATTCCGGTCCGATGTCGCCCGATTGATTTTCTCGCACACACTCGTCGATGGGTTTGCGTTTGATGTGGAAGTTTTCCATCTCATCGAGCGCTATCACCTTTCGCTGACCGAAGTTCCTGTTCGAGTCGAAAACTCGCCACGCTCAACGGTGCGCGTCGCTCGAGATGGGCTGCGCCTTATCCGAGACCTATTCCTCGTGCGTCGCTGGTCGGTTGAGGGTCGCTACGACCTCACCGCCGACGATCTTTTGGTTCCTGGCACTGTGAACGACGTCACCACCACCGAACAGGACTGACCTCTCAACTAGGGTCGCAACCCATGGCTCCCCACGATGCTGCCGCCATGAACGCCATCTTCAAGGCGTACGACATTCGCGGCACCGTTCCTGAACAACTTGATGCAGCCCTCATGGAGCGCATAGGCGCTGCGTTTGCGCGATTTTCTGCCGACTCCTCCGGCGCGTCATCAGTATTGGTTGCTCATGACATGCGGCCGTCCGGGCCGGATTTCGCCGAAGCATTTGCTCGCGGAGCAACCGGGCAAGGTGTCGACGTCGTGCATTTAGGACTCGCCTCAACTGATCTGCTCTTTTTCGCTGCAGGTCGTTTCGATATGCCCGGGGCCATGCTTACCGCCTCGCATAACCCGGCGCAGTACAACGGCGTGAAGTTATGTCTCGCCGGAGCAAAGCCGATCGGAGCCGAAACCGGCCTGACTGAAATTCGTGACATGACTGTTAGTGGCATCGATCCGGTTGCCATATCTGGCTCCGTGTCGTCGCGTGACGATGCGCTCAGTGTCTTTGTGACCCACGTGCACTCGTTTGTCGATCCGGCAGTGTTGCGTCCGCTCCGAGTTGTCGCCGATACGGCCAATGGAATGGGCGGACTCACTGCGCCAGCTGTTTTTGCCGGCTTGCCGTTTGAGCTCGATGTGATCTTTGGTGAGCTTGATGGGACGTTCCCCAATCATCCTGCCGATCCCATTCAGCCCGAGAACCTTCGCGATCTCCAGGACCGAGTTCTTGAGACTGGTGCCGATGTCGGACTGGCATTCGACGGTGATGCCGATCGCGTCTTCCT
>SYBH01000115.1 GCA_005787345.1 Actinomycetota bacterium | reverse complement strand
TAGCAATGAATCAGATTGTTAATATGGCGGCCAAGTCTCATTACATGTATGGAGGCGCAGTTTCTATTCCTCTTGTTATTAGAGGTATTATAGGTAGAAGCTGGGGGCAGGGGCCTCAACATTCTCAAGCACGCCAATGCCGGCAAAGTTGCTCGTGAGAACGATGCAGAGACAACGCCGCTGCGTGAGCCGAAGTACTACCAATACGACATCGACATTGAGTCGGTCGCTGAAGTGTGGCGCCGCGGAAGCGTCGTTGCTTCGTGGCTTCTTGACCTCACCGCAGCAGCGCTTGTTGAAGATCCGCAACTCGACACGTTTGCAGGACGCGTGAGCGATTCAGGTGAAGGCCGCTGGACAAGCCTTGCCGCTATCGATATTGGCGCACCTGCTCCTATCTTGACGACTTCGCTGTATGAGCGGTTCACTTCGCGCGGCGAAGCTGACTACGCCGACAAACTGCTGTCGGCAATGCGCAAGCAGTTCGGTGGCCACGACGAGAAGCCGGCGAGTGGCAACTGAACCTGTTGCTGACGGCTCGGTTGTCGTCTCGACAATTGATGACGTTGCGGCGGTCACGCTTTCTGCCGGATCAACGGTCTTCTCTGTGTTGCCCGAGGTTGGCCTACTGGGTGCATCGCTGACACAGAAAGGTCGTGAGTACCTCAACTTTCATGGTGGACCTGCTGCTGCTCGTGAAGGACACACCACTGGGGTTCCGTTGTTGGCTCCTTGGGCAAACCGTTTAGCGAGCTCTTCGTATCGAGTTAGTTCGAAAAGCGTTGATCTGGAGAACCTTCCTCTCCATCGAGATGCAAACGGACTTCCGATTCATGGGCTCTTTGTTGGTCGATCGGGTTGGGAACTTGTGTCGGTGAAGGGGCAGCCCGGATCGGCCTCGATGGTTGCGGCGTTCAATGCGGCTGCAGACGAAGACGTCATGGCGGCATTTCCATTTCCGCATGAGCTCACCGTTGGCTTCACCGTGACGCCCGGTCGATTGATGGTCTCCACCACGGTCACCGCCACAGGACGACGAGCAGTGCCGGTCAGCTTTGGTTGGCATCCCTATTTCCGGCTGCCCGAGGTTGATCGAGACCGGGTGAGGTTAGGGATGCCGGCGCGCACTCGACTCGTGCTGGATGAGCGTGGAATTCCCACCGGCGAGGAGCGTGGTGAATCCGCTTCGATCGTGAGGCTGGCAGGTACGGACTATGACAATGCCTATCGATTAGGTCGTGACCGTCAGTTGCTATTGGCCTCGGGCCGTCGCCGACTTACCGTTGTTTTTGATCGCAACTATCCCTACGCGCAGATCTATTCCCCAGTCGGGGCAGACTTCATAGCGCTTGAGCCGATGACGGCTCCCACGAATGCGCTCTGTCAGGGGACCACGCCCATGGTCGCTCCTGGCGAACGCTTCACCGCTCGTTTCGTTGTTTCTCTTTCTTGAACTCAGGAGTTCACATGTCTGATGCACCGCAGCCGATCGAACAATCCAGTGAATGGTGGGAACTTGCTGCGCATCAGGCCGAAATCGCCGATGTGCATCTGCGTGAACTCTTTGCGTCAGACCCGACTCGTGGGGATCGTCTCAACATTGAAGTCGGTGATTTGTATGTTGATTATGCGAAACACCGCCTTAACGACGAAACATTGTCCAAGTTGTTTGCGCTTGCTCGTCGGGCCGATGTTGAAGCACTTCGAGACGCAATGTGGACCGGCGAACACATCAATGTCACGGAAGATCGTGCGGTATTGCACATCGCACTGCGCGCGCCAAAGGGTGTTGTGTTTACCGACGAAGGTCACGACGTCGTCCCCGATGTGCATGAGGTACTTGACCTCATGGCGTCGTTCTCGAACCGGGTGCGGTCGGGCGAGTGGGTCGGCCATACCGGCAAGCGCATTCGTACCGTGATCAACATCGGAATCGGTGGCAGCGATCTTGGTCCCCGAATGGCACACGAAGCCTTGTTGCCGTATGCCCAAGAGAACATTGATGTTCGATTTGTTTCAAATGTTGATGGCAATGAGTTCTACGAACTCACACGCGATCTTGACCCGACCGAGACGCTTTTCATCATTGCGTCGAAAACCTTTACGACTCTCGAAACAATGACGAACGCACAAAGCGCACGTGAATGGGCGCTGGCGGCTCTTGGTGATGAGACCGCAATTGCAAAGCACTTCGTTGCTGTCTCGACGAATGCCGCAGAGGTCGAGAAATTCGGCATTGATACCGACAACATGTTTGGTTTCTGGGACTGGGTTGGCGGCCGGTACAGCTACGACTCAGCAATTGGGTTGTCGCTCATGATCGCTATCGGTCCTGACAACTTCACCGAAATGCTTGAAGGGTTTCGTCTTGTTGACGAGCACTTCCGAACAGCCCCGATGGAACGGAACTTGCCGTTCATTCTCGGGCTCATTGGTGTTTGGTATAACAACTTCTTTGGGGCACAAACGCTCGCGGTACTTCCCTATAGCCATTACCTCGCGCATCTCACGCCGTACTTGCAGCAATTGGCAATGGAGAGCAACGGAAAGTCAACTGACCGCTGGGGCCGCACCGTGGGCACCCAGACCGGAGAAATTGTTTGGGGTCAGCCCGGTACGAACGGGCAGCACGCGTACTACCAACTGATTCATCAGGGTACGAAGTTGATTCCGGCTGACTTCATCGGGCTTGTGTCACCCGCGCACGACGTTGGTGGGCATCAGGACATCTTCATGGCGAACTTCTTCGCCCAACCTGAAGCACTCGCATTCGGTCGAACCGCAGAACAAGTTCGTGCCGATGGCGTCCCTGAAGCGCAGATCGCTGCACGAACCTTTGCGGGCAATCACCCAACCACCTCAATCATGGTTCCTGAACTTTCACCCAAAGTTCTCGGGCAACTCATTGCGACCTATGAACACAAAACGTTCGTACAAGGCGCCGTGTGGGGAATCGACTCGTTCGATCAGTGGGGCGTCGAGTTGGGCAAGAAACTCGCACAGGCAATTATCCCCGAACTCACTGCCGAAACTGCGCCCGCACTGACCCATGATTCCTCGACGAGTGCACTGATTCGCCGCTACCGCAAGGGCCGCGGTCGGGCCTAATCCAGGCCCGGGACAGCAGTCCTCGGAGCGTGGCAGACTCCTTCGTCCACGGGCGAGGAGGCTGACGGATGAAGGTTCTGGGTATCGATATCGGGGGCACTGGCATCAAGGGTGCAGTCGTCGACACCAAGAAGGGCCTCCTAGTCACCGATCGCCTTCGCCTGCTCACGCCTGAGCCCGCAACGCCCGATGCCGTCGGTATGACTGTTGCCGAGATCGCGAAGCACTTCGAGTGGACAGGTCCAATCGGGTGCACATTCCCAGGCGTCGTAAAGGGCGGAACGGTTTTCACTGCGGCCAACGTTGACAAGTCATGGATCAATGCCGATGCAGCTCGAATCATCAGCGATGCAACTGGTTGTCCGGTCACCATGGTGAACGATGCCGATGCTGCTGGTGAAGCAGAGACTCGCTTTGGTGCCGCTCGAGGGAAGTCGGGAGTCATCCTCACAATTACGTTGGGTACTGGCATCGGCTCTGCACTCATGATCGACGGAACGCTCGTGCCAAATACGGAACTTGGTCACCTGTGGCTTCGTGGTGGCGACGCAGAAAATTGGGCGGCAGCGTCGGTTCGTGAACGACTGGAACTTGACTGGGCCGAGTGGACAGCCCGAGTCGACGAGTATCTGTGCTCGGTCGAGAAACTGTTCTGGCCTGATTTATTCATCATCGGTGGCGGCATATCGAAGAAAGCCGACAAGTTCATCCCGAACCTGACTTGTCACACCCCGGTTGTGGCCGCGTCGCTCCGCAATGCAGCGGGCATCGTGGGTGGCGCACTTGCGGTGCACCGTCACCGTGACAATCACGGAACCGATGGTCAGTCGCACATCAGCAAGAAGAAGTAGATCCCTGAATTTCAGCGAGTTTGAAGTTCTTTCGGCAAATGCGAAGTGTCGGAGAATCGAAACAAGCTGAATGAAAGCGATGATGCAATGTGCATTGGTCGAACGACACTGATCGAACCGTGAAACGCAACGAACCGTTCCCATTCCCACGGGACAGGTTCGATGCCGAGCAGGTGGCCAAGGCTGACTGCATTTGCTCCTGAGTGGGCAACAAAGACAATTCGCGGTCCTTCATGGTCCATCTTCCACAGCGGCGGGAAACCACGGGCCCGAGTGCAGCCGACGTCTGCGAGAAAGTCGGTGAGTCCGCCGACAACGCGTTGATGAAACTCGAGGAATGACTCTGCGCCAGGGATTGCTTCCCATTGCTCATTGAGCGGCCGACTTCGTTGTTCGGCAAACGCCTTCTCAATGACTTCTGACGGCGTACCTTGCCAAACTGGAGCACGGATCTCAGCGATCCAATTGTGAGTTTCCGGTTCGAGACCGAACGCGTCGATGAGTGGCTGCGCGGTTTGTTGCGCGCGAATCAGGGGCGAGACAACAAGTCGATCGATCGGAAGATCGGTGAAGAACGAGGGAAGAAGCTGGGCTTGACGGTGTCCGACCTCAGTGAGCACCGGATCGTCAACTCCGCCTCCATTGATTTCCCATTGGGGTTGTCCGTGTCGAATGAAGATCAGTTCCATATCTTTTTCTTTGTGTTAACCGCGGCCAGGTCGGCGGCGATGGCGATTCGTCCAGCAGCCGCGATGCCAATGGCGGCGGAGGTCGGGTGCTTCTACAGGAACAGCGACAATGTGTCCGGTGCCAGAAGGAATGTCTTGGTTGCAGCCGGGACAGAGGTATGTCTTTGTTGCTTCGTATGGTTGCACGCGCCGAACATCAACTTCGAGTCCCATCGGATCGCGTTCTGGTTCGCTTGCCATGTCAACCGAAGAACGCCCAGATGATCAGGCCGATACAAATAGCCATGGCAGCGCCGACCATGAAGTAGTCGAACGATGAGCGTCGTTGTTTGCGATGCGGATTGAATCCCACATCCCAAGTATTCCTCGTCCTGAGGCTCTTCCCGACCGTAATTCCCGCTGATTGCGCTGGTAACCTCAAAACATGCGTTCCCCCCGGATTCTCGCTGCCGGTTTGACCCTTGTTGCCAGCGTGACGCTTGTCGCTGCTTGCTCAGGTGGCACTTCCACACCCGCAGCACCTGCAGATGATGCCGGACTTGTTCAGGGCCAGCAGATTTATTCTCAGAATTGTGCAAGTTGCCACGGGGCTTCGGGTCAGGGCGGCTTTGGCCCGAAACTGGCGGGCACTGTCACGGTGAAGTACCCGAACATCGACGATCAGATCGCATTGATTACCAATGGCAAGGGAGCGATGCCCGCATACTCGAAGAAGTTGAGTGCCGAGCAGATCACTTCCGTGGTGCGCTACACCCGCGAGGTTCTCGGAACGAACTAACGGTTCGTTTGAACTTCGGTGCAAACGACCCGTGCGCAGCAATTGAATCGTTCGTAGTGTCGTCGCCTCGGCGGTATCGATCGCCCTTCGTTCAATTGCTGCTCGCGGAGGTTCGATGCTCGCCACTATTTCTTCGGCGACGTTGTCGGGTATCGATGGTGTTCCGGTCTCCGTCGAAGTCCATGTTGCGAACGGGTTGCCTGGCTTCACCGTTGTTGGTCTTCCCGATGCGTCATGTCGTGAGGCCCGCGATCGAGTGCGCGCAGCGTTACTGACGTCGGGGTTCTCGTGGCCAGATCGTCGAACCACGGTGAACCTTGCGCCGACCTCACTTCGAAAAGTTGGTTCTTCGCTTGATCTTGCGATCGCGATCGGGGTCCTGGTCGCAAGCGAACAACTTCCACCCGAGGTTGTTGGTGATCGCGCCTTTCTTGCTGAGCTGGGGCTCGATGGTTCGCTCCGTCATGTGCCGGGAGTTTTGTCGCTTGTTGCGTCGTGTCCGCAGTCGGAAATCGTTGTAGCTCCAACAGCACACTCTGAAGCGGCATTAGTTGAGTCATCAGTGATTCGTTGTGCACCGGAGTTACGGGCGCTTGTCAATGCCCTTTCTGCAGAAGCGCCTTGGCCTCGGCCGCCCGACGAACTCTTTGTTGCGCCTGCTGGGAATGGGCCTGACATGGCCGAGGTGAGGGGACATCCACTCGCTCGATTCGCGATCGAAGTCGCTGCCGCTGGCGGACACCATCTCTTAATGGTCGGCCCTCCGGGATCAGGCAAGACGATGTTGGCCGATCGCTTGCCAGGACTGCTGCCCGATCTGGATGACGCGACAGCATTCGATGCAACACGAGTTCATTCAGCGGCGGGGGAGCCGCTCGTTGGCGGACTCGTGCGCAGACCACCATTGCGCGCGCCGCATCACGGGATGAGTGCAGTAGCGATGGTCGGCGGTGGCACGCATCGAGTTCGCCCCGGCGAAATCTCGCTCGCGCACGGTGGGGTGTTATTTCTCGACGAAATGGGCGAGTTCGGCGCAGTGGTGCTTGATTCCCTTCGCCAACCACTCGAAGAGGGTGTGATCCGCCTTGCGCGCGCCGAGGCGAGAGTTCAACTTCCTGCACGATTCCTTCTCGTGGGGGCGATGAACCCCTGTCCATGCGGTGAAGGGGTTGTGCCTGCGGCGTGTCGATGTACCGAACGTTCGCTTGAGCGTTATCGGCGACGATTGTCGGGGCCCTTGCTTGATCGTTTCGACATGCGTATTGATGTTCATCGACCCGACCCGCGTCAATTGCTCAGCGGGGAGCGCGCCGAAGCGAGTTCGATCGTTGCTGCGCGGGTTCGAGTCGCTCGCGGGCGGGCGAATGATCGTGGTGTTCGGTGTAACGCCGAATTGTCAACCTCGGCACTCGAACGCACTGCGCCGCTCGACGACGAAGCCTCGGCGCTCGTCGAACGCTCATTGGAATCGGGTCGGCTTTCGGCCCGAGGTATGCGTCGGGTGTGGAGGGTTGCGCGCACGATCGCCGATCTCGAAGGTCACGACCACGCACTAACCGCAGAGCACATCGCCAGTGCATTGCACCTGCGCAGCGACCCCGCATTTCTCTCGCGTTCGGTGGCCAGCTAAGTGGCCACCGCGAATGTTCCGATTGAAGCATGGGTGGTAGCGCTCGCTGCACTGCCTGGCGTGGGTCCATCTCGTTTGCGATGGCTGTTGACGCAGGGTGAACCAGAAGCGGTGTGGCGGCGAGTGCGAAGTGGCTCGCTAAAGAAGGTGGTGAACGACGAGTCACTCCGCCTCCCTCCGGCGTTCTTTGAGCAATGCAGTGCCGCTGCAAAGTCGATAGATCCTGTGGCGTTCTGGGATGCACACGTTGAGGCGGGCATCGGTGTGATGACGCGATGGTCGGCATCGTTTCCCAGCGAACTCGCCGACGATGACGATTCGCCTGTGGTGTTGTTTTGGTTGGGCGACATTGATCGTTTGGCTGGCACACGTGTTGCCATCGTTGGTACTCGGCGGGCAACTCGTTATGGAATTGATGTTGCGAACGAGTTGGCCCGCGAACTTTCTGTTGCTGGCGTCTCGGTGGTTTCTGGACTCGCGCTTGGAATCGACGGCGCTGCGCACGCTGGTGCCCTCGCTGTCGAAGGTGCTCCTCCGATCGCAGTTGTCGGAAGTGGCCTTGATCGCGTCTATCCGCGCGCGCATAGCGCCCTATGGCGTGCGGTAGCCGAACGCGGTGTGGTTCTCAGTGAATATCCCCTCGGAGCACCGGCAGTCGCGTGGCAGTTTCCTGCGCGTAATCGGATCATTGCTGCGTTGTCGGATGTCGTTGTCGTCGTTGAATCGCAATCGACGGGCGGGGCATTGGGAACGGCTGTCGAAGCTGCCCGAAGAGGTCGAACCGTTCTTGCCGTACCGGGCCCGATCACCGCGCCGAGCTCGGCAGGAACCAATCAACTTCTCTTCGATGGTTGCGGACCAGCTCGCGACGTTGGCGATGTTCTTCTATCGCTTGGGCGAGAACCCGAGCGTCGTCGTGTGGCTGCCGAACATCGACCGTCGCCAACAGGAAATGCAAAAGTCGTCCTTGAGTCCTTGCCGTGGCAATCAGTTCCAGTGCAACACGTAGTGCTTTCGACCGGACTCAAACTGGGCGCAGTGATGATCGAGCTCGAGAAACTTGAGGCAGACGGTTGGCTCTCGCTGTATGGCGGATGGATCGAACGCATCGGCCGAGGGGGAGCCCGATGACGATGTGCGCCACGATCGCTAAGCATCCAAGTGGAACATCAATGAGCGCCGTTACAGTTTTGTTTGTGACTGGTGAAGCAGATGCGTGGTTTCTCGAGGAGTTTCAGGCGTCGCTGACATCTGTGTCTGTCGCCACCCTGCGGGCCTATCGAAGTGATATCGATCAATTCGTCGAATGGGTTGCACGACAGGAGATCAAATCGCCCGATGACGTAAGCCGTACAACGTTGCGCCGCTACATCGCGGCGATGACTACGCGAAAACTTGCTCGACGCACCATCGCCCGGAAAGCGTCGGCATTGCGTCGCTATTTCTCGTGGTTGGTTCGAAGCGGTCATCTGAATGCCGATCCCTCAGCCGGCCTCAGCGCCCCTGGCTCAGCTGGTCGCCTTCCTCGCGTGCTGCGTGACGAAGAACTTATTCAGGTTCTCGATAATCCACCGGGAACGACAGCGAATGACCCGCCGGCAATTCGCTCTCGTGACGATGCCGTTCTTGAACTCCTTTATGGCAGCGGCCTTCGCGTTTCAGAGGTGTGTGGTTTGCGTCCCGAAGACCTTGATCTCACTCGTCGTCGTGTTGTTGTCTGGGGAAAGGGTTCAAAGCAGCGTGTTGTTCCCCTCAGTGCGCCTGCAGTCGAAGCACTTGAGCAATGGCTCGGTCATGGTCGGCGGGTAATGGCAACGGCTGCGTCCCCTTCCGACGCCGTGTTTCTCAATCGCAAAGGAACCCGTCTCGGTACACGCGATGTTCGTCGACTTCTCGACCGCCGAGCGCCATCACCAACCCACCCGCACGCGTTGCGGCACACGTTCGCGACTCATCTTCTCGATGGCGGCGCCGACCTTCGTGCGGTGCAGGAATTGCTCGGGCACTCCGATCTTTCTACCACTCAGCACTACACCCACGTGAGTAAAGAACGATTGCGCACGGTGGTTGATTCAACCCACCCTCGCGCCTGACAAAGCACTTGTCGCACTTCTTCCCCGGTGACAACTCTGTACCGGAAGGACCGATGTGCGGTCATCATCGACGTTTCTCCTCGGGCGCTCTTTACTGCGAGGGCTTTGCATCCTTGCGGTGCTCGTCCAGATATCGACGGCCCTGATTTGGACAACAGCGCCGAGTGCGAGCGCCGCATCAGCGTCGGTTGAGTACCGGCCGCCAAGCGACGCGGAAATAGTCGACCACTTTCGTCCGCCACCGAAACCATGGATGGCTGGTAATCGAGGTATCGATTACGGCACGAGTGCGGGTGCGCAGGTCAGGGCATCAGCGGATGGGCGCGTGATCTTTGCCGGAGAGGTGGGTGGTGCCCTGCACGTCACGATTGAGCATGCCGATGGATTGCGCACGAGTTCATCGTTTCTCTATTCACTCACTGTGAACGCGGGAAATCAGGTGCGTGCTGGAGACGTCATCGGCATCGCTGGTGGCCCATTCCATTTCGGTGTTCGCGCACCAGACGACACGTACCTTGATCCCGAAGCATTGCTTGCAGGTTTGTTGCGACCACGAGCTCGTCTCGTGCCCGGCACTGATCAGGGACTTGAGAGTTTGGGTGCTCGAGAACGACGTACGTTGCTTGACGTCTTTCTCGACACTGGCACAGCTGCACTTTCGGCGACATCAACGTGGACTTCGCAAACAACTGCGCTCGTTACGCACTATCTCATCGAACTGAATCCGACCACGCACGCGTTGCGCACGGTTGACTCGTTTGCGAAGTGGGTTCACGATCAAGGGATCTGCACGCCACCGGCAACGCCAGTACCTGTTCACCAATCGCGGCGAATCGTGGTGTTGGTGAGCGGACTTGGAACTTCAAGCGACTCCAACACTGCGTGGGAGGTCGACACAGAGATGCTTGGATACGCCGATGCCGATGTTGTGCGCTACTCCTACCAAGGCGGACAAGCGCCACGTGTGGACGCGAATCAATCAGGCAATCTGCGGTCAGTTTCGAGCCATCCGTTGCATGCGATTGCAACGCGCCCATTTGATTCGCTCGACAGTCAGCAGTCGGTCGGAACCTCGGCCGACCATTTATCGGCGTTGCTGCAGTCGGTTGCGGCGGCACAGCCAGGAACACCCATCGATGTCGTCGCCCATTCTCAAGGTGGTGTGGTCGCTCGCCTTGCGGTGGAACGTTCCGGCGCGGCGGGTCGACTTCCTTCCGAGGTTGACACATTGGTCACGCTGTCATCCCCGCAACAGGGCGCTCCGCTGGCGACGGGGGTTGTTGCTCTCGGTGAGAGCCCAGGCGGGGCGGCGGCATTGTCCCAAGTCCGTGCCTCCGGAGCGGCCGATGAACTCGACAATCACCTTCCCGCAATCTCCGATCTGGCGGAGACCTCGCCAATCATCAGCGAACTTCATCAACGGCCAATGCCCGAAGGAGTCCGGTTCGTGGCGATCGGGGGATCGGGAGATCTCGTGGTGCCTGGTTCGGCCGCAATCGACCAGACCGCTGACGCCAGCATCATCTTGCCGACCGATGTCGGGAAAGATGCCCACGGCACTCTCCCCTCAAGCCCAGCAGCCACAAGGGAAATCGGCCTTGCCGTTGCCGGGATAGGCCCGACCTGTCAAGGGCTCGGCGACGCTACAAAGGCATTCGTCACGGCCGAAACCATCAGATATGGCCAAACCGTGGCTGCGGCGAGCGCTGCGGTGGCAGCAGGGGTGCTGCCGATTCCTCCGGCCGACTGAACCGCCGGCTGGTCAGTTGGCCGATTTTCCGGCCCTCCCATACACTCGGCACCCGGCCCGACGACCGTCGGGCATGTTGATCACCCGATCGGCATACCTCTACACATCCGCAGCCGTGCACCCCACGGTCGTCTCCCACTCGGGAAGACGCCAGCACGGGCCTGCGATCCTCCGAACCGATGGGAAGGAACACCCTCATGGCACCAGTTGTCACTATGCGCCAACTGCTCGATTCTGGCGTGCATTTCGGTCATCAGACCCGCCGCTGGAACCCAAAGATGAAGCGATTCATCCACGGCGAGCGCAATGGCATTTACATCATTGATCTTGAGCAGACGCTCGGCCGCATCGAAACCGCATACAGCTTTGTACGCGACCTCGTCGCCGACGGCGGCACGATCCTTTTTGTGGGCACCAAGAAGCAAGCCCAGGATCCGGTTCGTAGCTACGCAGACCGTTGCGGCATGCCCTATGTGAACGAGCGTTGGCTCGGCGGCATGCTTACCAACTTCCAAACTATGTCCAAGCGCGTCGCAAAGATGAAGGACTACCAGCGCATGCGCGACTCCGGTGATTTCGAAGCGATGCCAAAGAAGGAAGCTCTTCTCATCAGTCGTGAACTCGAGAAGCTCGAGCGCAACCTCGGTGGTATCCGCAATATGGAACGCCTTCCCAGCGCCATCTTCGTGCTCGACACCAAGAAGGAAGACATCGCCGTTACCGAAGCAAACAAGCTCGGTCTCCCGATCGTCGCTGTGGTCGACACCAACTGCGATCCCGACATCATCACCTACGTGATCCCGGGTAACGACGATGCCATCCGTTCCGCGAACCTCATGGCTCGCGTGATCGCCGATGCCGTCGACGAAGGTCGCTTCATTGCTTCGCGCAAGCGTGGTGCGGTTGCTCCTGAAGGCCCCGCTGTTGTTGAGCGCACGCCGGAAGAAGAAGCCGCTCACGAGGCCTCCCAGGCCGACGCTCGTCGTGAGGCTGCGGAAGCCGCTGCTGCACGCGAGGCACGCATCGCTTCTGAACGTGCAACTGCCGAAGAGGCAATCACGCAAACCGATCCAGCAAACGAAACCACGCAGGAGTCCTGAAAACCAATGGCTGAATTTACCGCCAAGGACGTCCAGAACCTTCGTCAGATCACTGGCGCCGGAATGATGGAC
>SYBH01000114.1 GCA_005787345.1 Actinomycetota bacterium | reverse complement strand
GTGCTCGGCATTACGCCAGCTGAACCGGGTTACGCGGCAGTGCGAGTGGTGCCGAACTTGGGTGATCTTGATTGGGCGCGCGCAACGGTTCCGAGTCCGCATGGTTTCATCACCGTTGAAGCACGGGCCGACGGAAGTGTGACCATCGATAGCCCCGTGCCGGTTGTGCGCGACTGATCGGCTCGTTCAGGTCCCAAGCGCAGAAGCGATTGCGTAATACGCAGGAATGCCGATCGTGATGTTGATCGGGAACGTGATGCCGAGCGCAAGGGTGACGCAGTCACGAACGTGACGGCGCTCACCGATCCGTAGGTGGCAGCGATTGCCGCAGCGTCGAATGCGTCGATGCGCTTGCGCAGGACCAAAAACCAGATCACCGGGATGACGAGGGCCAGAACGATCGCCGCCCCAATGACCTTTACGCCATCGCCCGAGAGGCCGGCATCGGCGAGCGCCTGGCCCCCTTTGAAGCCCAGGGCCATGAGCAAGTAGAGAGACAGGAACTTGGCGATCGGAGCGGGGATCTCCAGATTCGAGCGAATCAGGCCGATGGTGACTCCGAGAAAGAAGAAGAGAATCGCAGGATCGGTCAGATTTTTTAGGATGTCGGCGTCCATAGTGATTCCCCGGCAAAATCGATCTGCTATTTGTTTCCTGAATACTAACACCGGAAATAGATTGCTTCTAATTATCCACGATGACCGCTGCAGCCATGGTCTTGGACTGGAAATTTTGTCTCTCGCCTACGCTTGAGCCAATGGCACCTGGGTATCGCGTAGGCATTGTTGGCGGCGGGCAGTTGGCCGTGATGATGGCCGATGCAGCAGACGCCCTGGGTCTGGAGATCACGTCGCTCGCGCAAGTCGCAGATGATCCAATTTTCAGTTTCGGGCGACAAGGGTTTGTCGGCGATGCACTCGATCTCGGCGACCTTCGGCGACTTGCGTCTGACAACGACGTACTGACCTTTGATCATGAACTCGTTGATTATCGAGTGCTTGCGCAGCTCGAAACCGAAGGAGTGATTGTCCGACCAGGGTCGACAACGATGGCAATTGCCACCGATAAAGAGCGGCAATACGAACTCTTCGAACGCCTTGAGATTGCGCAACCCGAAACGGTTGTCGTCAGCGATCTTGCTTCGGCGCTCGACGCGATTTCTCGATTCGATGGTGTTGCCGTTTTGAAAACAGCGAGGGGTGGCTACGACGGTCGAGGGGTATTGCTCGATTCGAGTGAAGCCGCCGTGCGCGAATGGTTTCCACCAGGTCAGACGACAGTTCTTGTTCAACGTCGTGTCGATGTTGAGATCGAAGTTGCCGTTCAAGTTGTGAGAGCGCACGACGGCACAACGGTGACGTACTCGCCGGTTCGAACAGTTCAATCCGATGGCATGTGCAGCATTGTTCATATTCCCGCCGACATTGCACCGGCGCTGGAAGATGAAGCAATGGAGATCGCTCGCAGGATTGCGGAAGCGATTGATGTGGTCGGCATCCTCGCAGTTGAGTTTTTTGTTCTCGGTGGCGAACTGTTGGTCAATGAACTTGCAGCCCGACCTCACAACTCAGGGCATCTCACCATTGAGGCGTCTGCGACCTCACAGTTCGAAAATCATCTGAGAGCTGTCACCGGTCTTCCCTTGGGATCAACTGACCGGATTGTTCCCGCTGCGGCAATGGCAAATATCGTGGGCCAAACCCGCGGGGAACCGCAGGATCAATCCTTTAGCCCAGATGTTTTTATTCATATGTATGGCAAGACGCCGCGACCTGGGCGCAAACTTGGTCATGTGACTGCAATTGCAGATACGACAGACCAAGCAATCGAACGTGCACTGGATACAGCAAAAGAACTCGAACAGGAATCGGGGATGTCATGAGTGTTGCAATAGTGATGGGAAGCGATTCTGATCTGAGCGCCATGCAAGGTGCGATTGACACTCTCAACCGGTTTGGAGTCGATCACACCGTTCGTTGTGTCTCGGCACACCGCGATCCCCACGGCATGCTCGAATTCGCATCACAAGCGGCATCAAACGGCATCGATGTCATCATCGCCGGAGCAGGGGGAGCGGCTCACCTTCCTGGCATGATCGCGTCGGCCACTGAACTTCCAGTGATCGGCGTTCCGGTGCGTCGGCCGGCGTTTGATGGTCTCGATGCATTGCTTTCGATCGTGCAAATGCCAGCAGGAATTCCCGTTGCGACTATGGCAGTCGACGGAAGTGCAAACGCAGCGTTGTTCGCAGTTCGGATTCTTGCCTGCAGCGACGAGGGGCTTCGCACACAACTGCGGAACTATGCCGCTGAGCTCAAAGATGTCGTCGCTGAAAAGAACGCCAAGATCGCGATCTCGCCCACAGATTGATGATCGATAACTCGGTCTATGCTCGATGTTTCAGGAAATACATTTCATAGGAGGGAGCGGCCGTGAGTAGTTCAGACAAGCCTCAGTGGACTTTTTTCACCAATCACGGCCATGTCCTGGTCTGTCTCGCTGGCGATCCTGACCTCCGAACCCGAGATGTGGCTGAACTCGTCGGTATTACCGAGCGCTCTGCCCAAGCCATCATTAGTGACCTTGTCGATGCTGGGTATGTCACCCGCATAAAGGAAGGCCGACGCAATCGTTATGAAGTCCACGGCGATATTCCGTTGCGCCACCCTCTCGAGCAAGATCACACTGTTGGCGAAGTGCTTGTGGCGTTGGGTCGACTGAGCCAGCCGAAGCGCCGTTCGTCATAGAACTTCTCCCGCTAAGAAATCTGCGGGAGAAAAGATCGATTCTTTTCCGTGTTTCGTGGCGAGTGCAGCCCGGGTGATCTCGGGACTCACCGTTCGATGAGGGCCTTGGATCAGTACCGTCATGTACAAGACTCATCAGTAGCAAAATACCTGCAATAAATTTCGGTAATCAAGTTTCTTATGTATTAGTGCCCTACTTAGAGGAGAACTCGTGTCGACAACGCTTGAATCATCATCGGAAGGTTCGGAAGGACTTTCGGCAGACGAGGCACGAATGAAGCCGCGATCGGTGGATGTCACCGAGGGCGCTCAACGCGCACCATCTCGAGCGATGCTGCGCGCCGTGGGACTGACTGATGATGATTGGCGCAAACCACAAATTGGTATTGCGTCGTCCTGGAACGAGATTACGCCGTGCAACCTGTCGCTTGACCGACTGAGCGCAAAAGCAAAAGAAGGCGTGCGCGACGCCGGGGGAGTCGGAATGCGTTTTGGAACCATCACGGTTTCTGATGGCATTTCGATGGGGCATGAAGGAATGCGCGCTTCGCTTGTTTCCCGAGAAGTGATTTGTGATTCGGTGGAAACGGTGATTCATGCTGAACGTCTCGATGGCATGGTGCTGACCTGCGGTTGCGATAAGTCGATTCCCGGCATGATGATGGCTGCAGCCAGACTCGATCTTCCTGCGGTGGTCGTCTACAACGGTTCGATTCTCCCTGGCGAACACAATGGTGCTGCGATCGACATCACAACCGTGTTTGAAGCAGTCGGAGCGTGTGCTGCAGGAACGATGACCCTCGACGAGCTTGGTCAGATCGAGCGTAAGGCCTGTCCGAGTGAGGGCGCCTGCGGTGGAATGTTCACCGCCAACACGATGGCTTCGATTTGCGAAGCGATGGGACTTTCGCTGCCCGGTTCAGCATCGCCTCCGGCTATCGACCCCCGACGCGAAGACGATGCCTATCGCTCCGGAGAAGCGGTTGTCGAAATGTTGCGATTGGGCCTTCGCACTCACGACATCCTGACTCGCAAAGCATTCGAGAATGGGATCACGATGTTGAACGCACTTGGTGGTTCAACCAACGCCGTACTTCATCTTTTGGCAATCGCAAATGAAGCAGGAGTCGAACTTGATCTCGAAGACTTCAACCGCATCGCGGCGCGAGTTCCGCTCATTGCCGACATGAAGCCGGGTGGAAGATTCCAC
The DNA here is from genome assembly GCA_005787345.1 of Actinomycetota bacterium. GTDB lineage: Bacteria > Actinomycetota > Acidimicrobiia > Acidimicrobiales > Acidimicrobilacustridaceae > Acidimicrobilacustris. The sequence goes on along the minus strand of SYBH01000114.1, from coordinate 763 downwards.
ATGACCGATCTTGATCGCGTGGGAGGGGTGCCGATGGTGCTCCAGCATCTTCTCGACAACGGACTTCTTCATGGCGATTGTCTGACGGTTACTGGTCGCACGATGGCGGAAAATCTTGAAGCAATTCAGCCGCCGGCGCCCGATGGCGTGGTTACTCGTTCTGTACAAAACCCGATCCATGCCGACGGCGGCATCGTCGTGCTGAGCGGTTCTCTTGCCCCGAGCGGTTCGGTCGTGAAAGTGGCTGGACTCGCCGAGGATCAGCGCAGTTTCTCTGGTCGTGCCCGGGTGTTCGATGGTGAAGCCGAGGCGATGGAAGCAATCGTTGCTGGAACCATTGAGCCGGAAACGGTTTTGGTGATTCGCTACGAAGGGCCCAAGGGTGGGCCGGGAATGCGCGAGATGCTCGCGGTGACTGGTGCCCTCAAAGGTGTGGGGCGTGGTGCGGATTGCGCGCTCGTTACCGACGGTCGATTCTCAGGAGGTACCTGGGGGTTCTGCATCGGCCATGTTGCACCTGAAGCAGTTGACGGTGGTCCGATCGCATTTGTGAACGACGGCGATGTCATCGAAATCGACGTGTTGACGAAACGACTTGATGTCTTGGTATCGGCCGAGGAACTTGCAAAGCGAAAGATCGGATGGTCGCCGCGAGCGAATGACTATCCGTCCGGAGTTTTGGGCAAGTACGCGCGATTGGTTTCCGGCGCCAATCGAGGAGCAATCACTAATCCGCTTTAAACGCAGGCTCGATCAGATTGCG
>SYBH01000113.1 GCA_005787345.1 Actinomycetota bacterium | reverse complement strand
TGATCTTGATGCGGTGATCGCTGAGTGGGTCGGTCAACGACATGGCGAGCACGCGGCCGACGAACTCTGTTCGGCTGGTGTACCAGCGGGGATGTGTCGCGACCCCCGGTTGCTTCGACATCATCCTCAGTACAAAGCGCGACAGACGTTTGAGACAGTGATGCACCCCGTTCTTGGGTCGATTGAGATTCCCGGCATGCCGTATCGGGCCCCTGACATTGAGGCATGGACGTATCGGCCGGCCCCAACTTTCGGGGAGCACACGATCGAGGTGCTTACCGAGGCCGGTTTCGACCAGGGGACACTCCATGACTTGGTTCAGAGTGGCGTCGTCAGCGACAGGCCCCGAGGCGTGTAGTCGGGGGCGCGTGAATCTCGCACTGAGACTGGACGTTGCAGTCAATCAGTGACGTGGCCGTGGAGCCGGACACAACAAGTTCACGCCGATGTTGTGTGGTGCAGCCGCAGCGGCGAGTTGGTTTGTAAATCCAGCATGTCCATGCTTTGCAGAGACATGGGCCAAAAGTAGTCGTGAGGATCATCAAACTGTGATCTCCTTGACTACCGACTCGTCGAGCTTGGTTGGCTGCGTGTCTAGAGTGCGCGACCGAGAGAGACAGCGATCGCTGAGGGGTCATCTCGGAGCGTGTCGATGGCGTCCTGTACATGTTCAATATCGAAATGATGAGTATGTAGAAGATCGAGTCGTTCATCTCCCGACTCAATCATTGTGAGTGCATTTCGGAATCCCGACCTAGTGACGGAACGAACGCCGCGAAGAGTGATTCGACGAAGCGCGAGGGTGTCGGTTGAGAAGAAGGGAACAGGCGCACCTTTGAGGCCGGCAATGACAATCGTCCCTCCCGGAGCAACGAGGTTCATGGCATGAGTCACTGCGTCTGTCGAATGAGGGGTGGTGTCGATGATGACGTCGACTCCATCGGGAGCAACCCTCAGAATCTCAGATTCGATATCGCTTGTCTCTGCATCGAAAACATTTTCTGCGCCGAGGGCGAGTGCAACAGCAAGTTTCTGTTGATCCCGTGATCCCAATCCAGTCACAGCAATGACGTTTGCTCCAATGCTTGTGGCGGCAAGTACACAAGCGAGTCCTCGTTGTCCTGGTCCAAGAACAACGACACTTTGGCCCGACTGCAAGTGCGGAGCTTCAACAGCCCAGGACCAACCAGCTCCGAGAAGATTGAATAATGATGCGCGTTGGAGCGGAGCCGAGGTGCCCATCCGGAGAGGTCGAGTTTGGGGCGACAGCACCATCGCTTCAGCGAAACCTCCCCACAGTCCTGGAGAAAGCGTTGTTGGCAGGAAACCGTGAGTACCGGGTGAAGCAAGACACGACTCATCGGCTCGACATCCGGCACATTCTCCACAATGCAATTCCGCAGGGACAACCACTCGGTCGCCCACCTTCAGTCCTGTCGTCTGGGCGTAGTTTTCGGCAATCGAGAGAATTCGCCCTACCGGTTCATGACCAGGGATGAGAGGAGTGCGAATCGGCAATGAACCACTGGCGACGTCAAGATCGGTACCGCAGAGTCCGCATGCTTCGACTTCGATGACTGCTCCGTCGAGTGAACGTGGAACAGCGAATTGTTCAATTGAGAACGTTCCGTCAGCGTTCAGAACTGCTGCTCGGGCTAGCTGCATCTGACGGAACCCTCCGAGGAGCGCGGACGAATCGCTCGCTAACAGTTGCTAAGGCTAATAGGGTACCGGCCATCGGGGAGGGGGTCTCTATCGATGGATCGTTCGGCATTTCGTGTCGTCATTATCGGAGCTGGGCCAGGCGGCATCGTCGCGGCGAAGCGATTACTTGAAGAAGGTTTCTCCAATCTCGAAGTGATCGAGGCAAGTGACGCAGTCGGTGGCACATGGAATCTCAATCGATACCCCGGATGCGAGTGCGACGTTCCGTCGGTTATGTACTCCTTCTCCTTCGCTTTCAAAGCAGATTGGTCAAAGCCCTATGGGCGACAGCCAGAGATTCGCGCCTATATGCAGGATGTCGCTGAAGAGTACGGAGTCACTCTCCATTGCCGTTTTGGTGACGCGGTGTCCTCAATCGAGTGGAACGAGCTCGATTCGTGCTGGCACATCACGACTGAGTCGGGTCGAGAGACTTCCGCAAACGCAGTGATTTCGGCAGTTGGGATGTTAAACGAACCGGTCTTTCCTGACATCGCCGGGCTGGAATCCTTCGGCGGCCCGATGTTTCACTCGGCACGTTGGGAAGACTCGGTGTCACTTGCTGGAGCCCGTGTAGCGGTCATCGGGAGCGCAGCAAGCGCGGTCCAGTTGGTTCCTGAGATTGTTTCTGATGTCGATCAGTTGTATCTGTTTCAACGAACTGCGAATTGGGTTCTTCCCAAAGGCGATGACCCTTACACCGAGGAACAATTGGCAGCCTTTCGCGCCGATCCAACGCCACTCAAGGAGATTCGTCAACTGATTGAAGACAACATGAATCGCGGAATGACGTTCGCGCTCAAAGAGCTGAATGCCGAACGCGAGCAAATTGGTCTGGCTGTAATCGATGAGGTTGCTGACTTAGAGGTTCGGGAAAAACTCATTCCGGACCATCCGTTTGGTTGCAAAAGGCCCCTTCTTTCAAATGTCTTCTATTCCTGTTTCAACTCTCCAAACCTTGAGTTAGTGACGGAGGGAATTGAAGAAATTCTTCCCACGGGGATCAGAACACGTGATGGAAGAGAAATCGATGTCGATGTCATCATCCTGGCGACCGGCTACGCCGCAACCAAGTTCATCACGACAATGTCGGTTCGTGGATCTGACGGTCGCTCTATTCAAGATGCGTGGAGCGAGGGCGCACAGGCCTATTTGGGAGTGACAACGTCTGGATTCCCGAATCTCTTCATGCTTTACGGGCCAAATATGAACAACGGGTCGATCATTCAGATGATCGAGTATCAGGTAGAGCATGTTCTTGAGGTGCTTACCGGAATGGATGAGAAGTCACTTGATTGGGTTGACGTTCACCCGGAAGCGATGGAGACGTTCAACCGGAAGGTCCAAGAGGCAATCGACGGCATCGACGTATGGAACCTCAACTGCAATACCTACTACCGGGCGCCCAACGGTCGAATTGTGACGCAGTGGCCGTTCTCGATGCTTGAGTATCGACAAATGAGCTCGCCGGTTGATTGGTCTGCTTTTCACAGTTTCTCAATCACAAAGGAGTTTGAACAGTGAGCAAATGGTCAAAATCGGAAATCGAGAGTGCATTTACGGATTACCGCAGTGCTGCTGATCACGGCGCTGAGACTGGTGACTGGACGCCGTTTTCCGAAAAGTTCACCCCTGATTGTGTGTATCTCGAACATCTCATCGGGAGAATGAACGGTCGAAAAGAGGTGTTCGACTTTTACACGCGATCAATGGTCAATGACTATCCCGGCAACTGCATTGCCGAATTTCCGATCGAGTGGTGGGTCATCGATGAGGAAAAAGGCTGGGTGATCTTCCAAGCGTGGTCGGTGATGGAAGATCCGGGGGACGGTTCGGTTCATCGTGAGTACAACATTTCGATTCTTCATTACGCCGGCGAAGGGTTGTTCTCCTATCAGGAAGACATCTACAACCCGATGGAATTCGGAACGATGATCAGCGGATGGGAAGCGCGACGTAACGAGTTGAACGGCACCGCTAGTGAGTGAGTCGGACTCCTACGTGGCCGGTGACGATGCGTACTTCTCGTTGCCCGCTATCGGGCCGCACGCTCCAGAACTTGGTGCAGCGCTCATTACTTGGGTTGAACCAGTACCCGAGCACGTCGTTGGCTATAACCGCTGGTACGAAGATGATCACATGATCACCGGCGCAATGGTCATGCCATGGATGTTTTCTTGCCGCCGGTGGGTCGCCCCACGTTCCCATCAACACCTACGAGCTCCGGCGGTTTCGAGAATTGCCGATCCGCTATCTGCGGGGAAGTACATCGGCATCTATTGGATCAATGAAGGGCGGCTCGAAGATCACGAGCGATGGGCCCTCTCATCCAATATCCGATTGCACGCCGAGGGACGAGGCAGTTATCGGGGCCTCGGAGCAGACCCGCTCGAGGAACGCTGGCACGTGTTCACCTCATTCAATGACTATGTCGGTCCCGTCTACCGTGACGATGTGGTTCCTCGCGACAAGCACGCATTGATGACGTCCTATAAGGGAATGGTTGTTCAGGTCATCGATGCTGTGTCGGCAGATCGAGAGATCGCTGCCGATTGGCTTCGATCGGAGTACTTGCCCTCGGTTGTTCAGGGGCCGGTTGCTCTTTCCACCGTCTTTGCGCCCAGACCTCTGCCCGAAGGAAAACTTGCGCACGTTCGCGAGCCCGACGGTGTTCCGAACATGTTGACGGTGTTGTCATTCACCGACGTCGACCCGCTTGAGTGCTGGGAAGACGTGTTCGCATCGGCGGAAACCGACATTGGCGAAGGTGGTGTCTGTGAATTGGCGGTTCAGGCAGCATTCATTCCCACCGTCCATGGCACAGACACCTATACCGACCAGCTTTTTGATTGAGATGGTTCTGTTGCTGGTGTTTTTCAACGCAAATGATGCCCCTTGGGCACAGCACAGAAGGACATGGTCATGATGCGGGCGTGGCAAGTTGTCGGCGCAGGCCACCCCTCGGACGTGCTTCGCCAGGTAGAGGTACCGGTTCCCGTTCCTGGTCCCGGCGAAGTGCTTTTGGAAGTCGAAGCGGCGGGAATCGGAAAGCCTGATGCATTTCTCTGTCGCGGCAACTACGCCTTCGCGCCGCCACTCCCGTTCATTCCGGGTCAAGAAATTTGCGGAAAAGTGGTTGCTGTTGGTGATGGAGTGTCGGTGCGGACCGGTGAGCGGTACATGGGCGTCACCAACTTCTTTGACGGTCGTGGAGGACTCGCGGAATTCACCATCGCAACGGAATCAACGCTCTTTCGCGTGCCCGAGAGCATGCCTGCTTCTGAGGCGGCAACGTTTCGAATTGGCTACTCCACCGCCCTCATTGGTTTGCAACGACGGGGTCAATTGCGAGAGGGCGAGACCGTTGTGGTGCTAGGTGCAAGCGGGGGGTCAGGTATAACGGCAGTGCAGGTCGCCTCGGCTCTGGGAGCAAGAGTGATTGCCGTTGTATCTGGAACCGAGAAGGAGGCTCTCTGCCAATTGGCGGGTGCCGCCGAGACCATTGACCGAACGAGTTCTGATGTTGTTGCCGCTATCAACAAACTGACGAGCAGTTTCGGCGCTGATCTTGTGTACGACCCCGTCGGCGGGGAACTCGCCGATTCCATGGTTAATTGTCTGGCCATAGGAGGACGTCACCTCGCTGTTGGATTCGCGAGTGGGTCCTGGGCGAATCCGTCGGTCGCACAGCTCGTCCGCCGAAACGCGTCGTTAGTCGGCGTGTATGCAGGAACGATTTCTCGTGCTGATAACGAAGACGATCATGAAGCGCTGCTTTCGATGTACTCGTCAGAAAAGTTCACATCATTCGTTCATGAGGTTGCGTTCGACAATGCGATTGATGCAGTAATTGCAGTGGACGAGGGCAGCGTGGTGGGCAAGTCTGCAGTAGTGATTTCGCGTGAAGAGGGGAAAAATGAATCGGCTTGATGGAGAAGTTGCAGTCATCACCGGTGGAGCCCGTGGACTCGGTCGGGCGATAGCCGAAGCGTTTGTGAACGAAGGCGCTCGAGTGTGCATTGCTGATGTACGAACGGAACTTGCTCAACAGACCGCTGCTGAAATCGGATCGTCGGCCATTGCCGTAGAGCTCGATGTAACGGACGAAGAGTCTTGGGCGTATGCCCTTGCCGAAGGTGAGAGCGCCTTTGGCGCTCTCACTGTGTTGGTCAACAACGCCGGTCTTGCTGAAGGTGCGCCGATTGCCGAGACCACGCTCGAGAGTTATCGGCGAGTAACAGAAGTCAACCAGACCGGTGTTTTTCTCGGGATGAAGTCGGTTATTCCAGCGATGAAGCGCGCCGGCCATGGTTCCATCATCAATATGTCGTCAATTGACGGCATGGTGGGCTCGCCGCGGATCATTTCGTACATCGCCAGCAAGTGGGCAGTTCGCGGAATGACCAAAGCCGTGGCGATGGAAATGGGCCCATTTTCTATTCGCGTCAACTCGATCCACCCAGGCCATGTCGTCACGGAGCTCGGACTTCCCGATGGCGTTTCGGCGGATGCGATTTCGGAGATGGTAACTAAACACACCGAGCGACATGCTCCCCTTCAACGCACCGGGTTGCCGTCTGAGGTGGCAGCGATGGCGGTGTTTCTGGCGTCGAACGAAAGTTCCTACTGCACGGGATCAGAATTTGTGGTCGACGGCGGATTCACCGCGGGTTACCCAGCTCCCGGATCTCCGAATCCCTGGTGAGTTGCAGGCCTATTTCGACAAGAAATTCCTCGATGGATTTGTTCACTTCTTCTGCAGCCTCGAGTTGAACGAAGTGCCCTGATTCTGTGCATTGCTGAAAACGGATATCGGCGAAGGTTGAGGAAAGAACGACTTTGTCTGGCTCATCGGCCGTAAGCCACAACACAGGACATTGGACGGCGTGGGCGAGTACCACGGTATCGATAGCGATAGAGGCAAGGTCTTGTTGGGCTACTGAGCGGGGAACGGCCATTGCGTCGCGAACGACCGTGTTCTGGAGTTCAGGATTCCGATTGGAAACAAAGCCTCGGTAGATCCGCGCAAATACCTCGTCGTCATCAATTGATGTGATCATTTGAGCAAGTGGTGACTGTTTCCCCGATCCCTCAAGATCAACGTGCGCGCTAATCCTCGTGTCGAGAAGCACGAGTGCCCGACAAAGTTGTGGCTGCTGTGTTGCAAAGGTGAGGACCGAAGGACAACCGCCTGCATGTCCAACGATCACTGCTGATTGCACATTTTCGTGCTCAAGGATTGCCAAGAGGTCTTGGGAGTGGCGGCTTGCGTCGTATCCCGAACTGGGCACTTCCGATCCGCCATGACCACGACGGTCAATGGCAATGACGCGCGAGATACGGGAAAAGTGTGTGAGTTGAGAGGAGAAGTGATTGGCGTTGGAACACCAGCCATGAACGAAAATAATGGTGTTCGGGCCTGAACCGGCAGCGATGTAGTGAAGAGTTATCCCATCATCGACTGTCAGGAATCGATGCTCCATCTTCAGTCAGTGATGGTGATGACAGCGCGACCGAGATACGCACTCGCCTCGAGTTCATCAAAGATGGTCGGCAGTTCTTCGAGGCCGCCCGTTCGTGAAACATGAGTCTTGACAATGCCCCGAGCGGCAAGATCAACGAGTTCCCTCATGTCTTGAACGGTTCCAACCGCAGAAAAGATAATGGTCGGATCTTTGTAAAACAGGAGAAACGGGTCAACCTCAAAAGGCCCTTGGCTTGTTGCTGGCAGGCCGACAGCGATGAAGAGACTCTTCTTGCCGAGAAGATCGAATCCGAGCTGATAGCCAGCGATGTTCGCGGTGAAGACAATTGCTGCGTCAACGCCTCCGAATTCGTTTGCGACTCGCTGGCGAGCATCGTTTGCTTCGATGGCGACCTCGGCTCCCAATTCGGTCGCAAAAGCCAACCGATCATCACCGACATCAATCGCGATGACGCGATAACCGAATGCGGCAGCGAGTTGGACGGCGTAGTGGCCAAGCCCGCCGGCGGCACCGACAATCGCAACCGTGGACCCGGGAATGATGCCGTGTTGTGTGAGCTTCTTAACCGCTCCGTAGGCAGTCAAACCGCCGCAGGCCAGCGGAGCTTCGAGATCACTCACGGAGTCGGGGAGTACGACCAGCGACGGCGCCCACACTGTGAAATATTCGGCGAAGGTTCCGATGATTCCTACGGAATTGGCGCAATGTCGTGGTTCGCCGGCAATGCAATAGCGGCATCGACCACACCAGTACTCACCACCGGTTCCGCCGAGACCGAGTATGACGCGATCTCCAATAGAGACACACTCTTCGGCGCCGGGACCGAGTGCTTCGACAACCCCGATCCCTTCGTGGCCGAGCGGTCCGTTCCCTGTAGCGAACTTCCAATCGCCGCGTGCGAGATGAAGGTCGGAGTGGCAGACACCGCTCGTTGACATTCGAAGGAGGGCCTGATTTGGTCCCGGGATTGGGCGCTCGCTTTCGCGAACCTCAATTGTTCCGTCTACCCGCTGCATCGACTTCATAATTCCCCCATTGCGCTGAACAACATGTGATGGACACTAAAGCGGAGGTGATGTCGCGTGCTGAAAAAATGGCCGTCAACGCCCTATTCAGACGCGAGATTGAAGCAATTCAGTTTCGCCGCAATCCACCGTAAAGGATTCGTTGCACAAACACGCTGAAGAGCAGGGGCTCTGCGAGTTTGCGGGGGATGCGAAAGCGCTTTCCGTTTGGCTGGACGACGGTCAGTCCCTCATCTTGGAGACCGAGGATTGAACCCCATCGATACTCTGACGCTTTGTAGGTCTTGAGTTTCGAAGGACGGCCGCGAACGAGTTCTTTCACGTTTGAGACAACAACGCGGAAGCCCCAGTTTCGTGCCGAGCTGCGAAGAGGATCGCTTGCCGCAACGTCGCCGACAGCAAAAACGTTCGAGTGATCTGGGACTCGCAGGTTCTTGTCAACGAGGACGAAACCCTCGTCATCAAGTACTGACGCCGGGAGGAACTTGGTGTGGGGAGTGACGCCACCAAGTGCCCACAACGTGACATCAGCATCGAAAGGTTCCTGGCCGGTCGACCACGCAACAGGATCATGCGTGAGTTGGTCTCCGGAAAACCCTTCGGGAACGACGGCTCGGTGATTGGGATGAACGGTGACGCCGTCGGTCGCGAGTTGGCGTGCCATCCAGCGGCGAACGCTGGGGTGATAACCCGGCAGTGGTTCATCGCCGCTGTGGAAGAGGTGCACTGACGCGTTCCCACCACGAGCAAGATTGTCAGCAACGCTGACGCCGGTTGCGCCGCCACCGACGACGGCGATGGTTGAGGCGTTCGCAAGTTCAGCGTTGATGGCCGAAAGTTCGGTGTCGATCGTTGCAAGGTCTTCAACGCGATCGTGGCGCCAAAATCCGTTCGAAACGCCTGTCGCAATCACGAAGTAGTCGTACCCAACCTCGCGAGAAGAGCCATTGGCAAGTTCAACAGAGATCTTGGAACCGTTGAAGTCGACGTTCGAGATGTAGCCGTGGATGACATCGACTGAGTCGAGTTTGCGGAAGCGCCGATAGGGAATGAGGTAGGTGCGTCGCCATCGGGGGAGATCGATAAGGCGGGTTCCTAGTTCCTGTCCACTAACAAGCGCTGGGCGCGTCGAGATACCTACGACGTTGCATGTTCGCGTCAAACGAGTGGCGATGAGTGCCCCGGTATCGCCTAGCCCAGCAACGATCACAGTTGGTTTACGT
>SYBH01000021.1 GCA_005787345.1 Actinomycetota bacterium | reverse complement strand
GCTTTCTGTTGCACTTTCCTGCGGATCACTCCGACTGGTTGTAAGCCAGCACCTTGCCCTGTGGAGCCCCGACTTTCCTCGAACCGGTCTAGCCGGCCCGCGGTCACCCAACCGGCTCACCATCGCCTAGTCAGTCTGTCACGGTGCGGGGCGAACGACCACAGAGCCCTTCATGGAGTTATGGAAATCGCAGTAATAGTCGTAGTTTCCCGCCGAAGTGAAGGTTTGTATCCACGTGGCAGCAGGCTTGATGACCCCGGAGTTGAATGTGCTGGGTTCCAGAAATTTCACGTTGTGTGAGGCGACATCGTCGTTTATCCACATGACTGATCCACCCACGACAATGTCGATTTCTCGTGGTTCAAATTTTCCGTCTGCGATGTGAATGGTCGCAGCTATCGCTGATGGGTTATCGCCTGATGACGTTGTTGAATTCGTTCCACAGGATGTGGCGGCAAGTGCAACAAGTGCGAACAAAGTGATGCCGAAGAATCGGCGTACCCGTGTGCGGTTCATTGGTGCACCAACTTAAAAGTCGAATGTTGAAAGGTCGGCATGCCAACCACTCGCGCGTTCGATTGCCGATGCCCACCGTTCGCGGTTTGCATCACCTGCAGGTTCAACGACTCGCAAGGGTTTCCAAGTTGCTGCGATGTCGTCGAGTCCGCCCCATGTGCCGACCGAAAGTCCGGCCAGGAAGGCTGCACCGAGAGTTGTGGCCTCAAGTACCGGCGAGATCTCAACGGTGCGCTGCGTCGCATCGGCAAGCGCCTGAGTGAATGTCGGGTTTGCGCTCATGCCTCCGTCAATCCGTAGAGAAGGAATGGTGAGGCCAGTCGTGGCTTCGGCGGCATCGACAAGATCGGCGCCGCGTTGAGCGACACCTTCAAGTACTGCTCGAACAATGTGCGGACGAGCGGTACCGCGCGTAATGCCAAGTAATGTGCCTCGTGCGCCGTAATCCCAGTTGGGAGTTCCGAGGCCGAGAAGTGCGGGCACATAGACAACGCCTTCGGTATCGACGCATTGTTGAGCAATGTCGTGTGAAGCGGCGACTGAATCGATGATGCCGAGGTCGTCGCGCAGCCATTCAACGTTTGTTCCGGCCGAAAGCATGATTGCCTCGATGCCCCACATGGTTTCGCTTCCACGTTTCCACGCCACGATGGGGAAGGTTCCTGATGAGCTCCGAACGCCAGATGCAGGACGGTCAGGGCCTACAACAAGATCAAGCATGCCTCCGGTGCCGAATGTGATCTTTGCCGGGCCAGGCCGCACGCAACCTTGACCAATGAGCGAGGCTTGCTGATCGCCAGCGACACCGCAGATCATCGGTGCACCGTTCAACGCTGTCGCAGGTGCAATCGGGCCGCTTGAATCCACGATCGTTGGCATTGCCGATCGGGAAATGTTCAGTTTCGCCAGCAGGGCGTCGTCCCAATCGAGCGTTTCAATTGAGAACAAGCCCGTTACTGCGGCGTTCGACGCATCGGTGACGTTCACTGCGCCTTCGGTGAGCGTCCAAATAATCCACGAGTCAACGGTGCCGACGCACAGATCGCGACGGCGATCAGGATCGGCATTGTCGAGCAGATGCTTGATCTTGGTTGCTGATTGATTCGGGGCGAAGCGCAGCCCTTCGGATTGCAGCACAAGACAGTCGCCAAGAGTTCGGAGGTCCTGCCAGCCAAGTGCGGGGGCTACTGGTTCACCTGTCGCTCGATCCCAAACAATGGTCGATGCTCGTTGTGTGGCGACACCGACGCCGTCGACCTGACCAACCTCGGCGAGCGCAGCCCGCGCGGTGGCGAGGGCGGCTGCAGCCATGCGAGTGGCGTCGAACTCGACCAGTCCGGGCGCGGGCGTGTCAGGAAGAATTTCTTGGCGGTGCTCGACGGCGATGGTCGCGTCGGGGCGAACAATTGCCGACCGTACGCCTGAAGTGCCGATGTCGACGACGAGAAGACTCATTTTGTTCTTGCTCCACGTGAGACAGCGATCATTGCACCGATTGTTCCGAGTGAGGCGAAGACCAGCGCGAACAGAACGATGCTAAGTATCAGGCCAAGCGGATTCGTGAAGTCTCGTGTTGCAATGAGGTAGACGATCTCGGCGCCAAGGAATGTGATGGCGCCTGCGGCAGCACCGTGGGGGAGAGCGCGCGGCGGAAGCGGTCTAGCTGCCGCATAGCCAGCAAGCGCACCGGCGAAGAACACGATTGCCAACATCACACCGGCGAGAGCGGTGCCTGAGAAAACCGTGCGTTGCAGAATCGCGGCGGGAAGTGCGAAGAACAATCCGTTGAATGCTCCGACGAGGATGCTCCGACGATCGAAGGCGCCCATCTACTGCTCGCTCCCGAAACCTTTTGGCAGATCACCGAATGCAGTCGGCATCCCGAGCTTGCCCGGATTGAGAATGCCGTTCGGGTCAAGTGCCTTCTTCATGGTGTGCAAGACCGAGGTGGCACCTTCGCCTTGCGCCGCGCTCATGAATCGGGCTCGATTGAGTCCAACTCCGTGATGGTGACTTAGCGAACCACCGTGCGCAAGAGCGGTGGCGGTTCCAGCGGTCCATGCAGACATGTACATCTCTTCGATCGCGTCGGGGCCTTCGACTGCAGCCTTACCTGCGAAGGTGAAGTACAAACACGCGCCATCGGAATAGGAATGCGAAAGATGTGCCGTAGAAGCGATGATGCCCGGAGTCGCTGCGATCGCATCTCGCACTGTGGTGTAGAGCACTGGCAGATCTGTCCATGAGACGGTGAGTTCCAATGTGTCGACCATGTAACCACGAGAGATCAGTGCTTCGAGAGCGCTGACGTCGTTGCGGTGGCCAAACCATTTCGTAACGAGTTCAGAATCGAGTGGCGCAGTATTCGCACACTCTTCAGCGGTGATTGTTGTTGTTGCGTCGACAGTTGCCTGGTCGCCTTCGTCGAAGGCTAGGAGTACAGCGACCTCACCCGTTCCCCAGTTGCGGTCGGCTTCGGCCGCATCGTAGAGACGCAAGGCAGCAGGAGCGAGGCCGCGTTGAATGATCCTGCGGCACGCGTCGGCACCGGCTTCGAACGAAGGGAAGGCCCACGCGCTGCTGTGATTCGCAGTCGCCACAGAACGAGCCCGCAATCGAGCGCCGGTGATGATGCCGAGAGTTCCTTCCGAGCCCACAAAGAGTTGCGTGAGGTCGGGGCCGGCCGACTGCCGTGCGTGCCCGCCAGTGTGAACGATTGTCCCGTCAGCAAGAACCACATCAAGGCCGATGACAATGTCTTCGATCTTTCCGTAGCGGTTCGAAAGCTGACCGGCGCCGCGGCAGGCAAGCCAACCGCCGATTGTTGAAAGTGCGATCGATTGCGGCCAAGGGCCAACGGTGAGTCCGTACTCCGATTGCAGTTCATCTTCGAACACGTCGCCGAACATTCCGGCGCCAACGTCGACGATTCCGGAATTGGTGTCAACCGAATGAATGCCCGAGAGTCCGCAAAGGTCGAGGAGAACTCCGCCGAAAAGAGGGATTGATCCACCGACAACTCCGCTTCGGCCAGCGGCGGCGGTGACGGGAATGTTGTTCTCGTTGCACAGGCGCAAAATGGCAGCGACCTGTTCAGTAGTGGTCGGCGAAACGACCGCCGATGCGATTTGGCCGATCTGAGCGCTTGACGCCCGAGTCATGATGAGCGGCCACCAATCGCGACTGGCCTCGACACGATTTGAGAGAGCCAGGTCAACCTCGGCGCCTGTGGCGCGTAACTGTGCGATCAACTCGTCGGTAACAGCGACGAGGTGGGTGTCGAAGTGGGCCTTCGTGTTCGCAGCATCGAGATCGATGGGCGGTGTTGGGTGAGCTGGCATCAGTGGACGATCGCTTCAAGCTCTTCGTCGATACGTGCCCGATAATCGGCCACCTGTCGGGCTTGTTCTGCCTCGTCCCAACCAAGCTCCGGGGCAAGAAGCTCAGCGACCGCGGCGGCGGCATCGGCGGAAGCATCGCGTGTTTCAAGCCTGGCTCGTGTGCGGCGGCTGAGAATGTCGTCGACTGTCGTGGCCATTTCGTAACGCACCGCAAAGATTGCTTCGGCGCGCAGGTAGTGCAGTCCGGGAACAAGAGGTTCAGCGAGCGATTGATCGGATTCGGCAATCGCAAGCACTGTCGTCGCATCTGATCCGTATCGGTCGGCGAGGCGACGCACCTGATCGCCACCAAGAGGTGAGATCGAGTCGGCCGATTCAACAAGTTCCTCATAGCCGTTGGCACCGTGGATCTTGATGTGCTTTGTCTTGCTGCGGCGTCGGAATCGAGTGATGCGATCTGCGTCAAGAACTTCGGAGAGAACTTCGTCGATCGTGTCGGCGGCCATCTCACGGTAGGTCGTGAGTTTGCCTCCGGTGATGGTGACAACACCGGAATCGGAACGACGCACTTTGTGGCGACGGGAAAGATCGGCCGTGCGGCCTGACACCTCGGGATCGGCAACAAGTGGTCGAAGACCAGCCCAGGTTCCGAGAATGTCGTCGGTCGTCACGGTTTCAGTGATCGAACCGTTGAGGGCTCGCAGCAAGTACTCGACATCATCTTCGTTGCACTGGGGATCGTCGATAGGTCCGGTGTAATCGGTGTCGGTTGTGCCAACGAAAGTGAACTGGCCCCACGGAACAACGAACACTGATCGCTTATCGCCAGGAACGGGGATGACGGCGGCAACCGTATTGCGAACCTTCGACCACGGCACTGTGATGTGAACGCCCTTGGCGGGTCGAATCGAACGTGGGTGCTCGGCCTCATCAAGGGCACGAACATCGTCAGACCAAACTCCGGCGGCGTTGACGACGGCTTTCGTTGAAACGGTGAAGGTTCGGCCATCGGCCTTGACAGTGACTCCGTTGACGTTGCCGTTCGAGCCTTTCTGGAGGCCGACAACCTCGGTTCGGTTCACGAGTGTGGCGCCGAATCGCAGTGCTGCAGTGCGAGCAACGGTCACCACGAGACGAGCATCGTCGGCCTCAGCGTCGTAATAGAGATACGAAGGCATCAACTTGTCGGCAGGGAGGGTGGGGAACCACTCGAGTGCTTGCTTTTTTGAAACTCGTTTGTGCATCTTGCCGATGCGCAGGCCACCGGTGAGGTCATACATCCACATGGCGGTGCCCATGGCCCGGGCGAGTTTGCGGTTCACGACGCCCTTGGTCGAGAAGATGGGGATCAGGAACGGAAGCACCTTGACGAGATGAGGTGCGTTGCGGCGCAGAATCTGGCGCTCGGCGAGTGCTTCGTAGACGAGGCGAATATCGCCCTGTTGGAGATACCGGATTCCGCCATGTACGAGCTTCGATGACTTCGAAGATGTTCCAGAGGCGAAGTCATCACGCTCGATCAGCGCGACCCGAAACCCCCGCGATACGGCATCAAGTGCGCATCCGACGCCGGTAATGCCGCCGCCGATGACGACGACATCGAAGTCGGTGGATTCCAAGCGGCGAAGGGAATCGGAACGGCTGAAGGCGTGGGAGGTCATCGCTGCGAGCCTAGAACGGACCAACTCAGAACGCCTGATCGCCTGACCTGCGGAAACGGCGGCCAGGAGCCGGTCCGTATTCGGTTTGTGTCATCGGGCAGAGGGGGTCAATACTCATCTTTCCCCATTCGCCCGCTCCGCAGGAGCCGTTCTGCACCTATGAAACACACTTGGCATTCCTTGGCCGCCTGCACGGGTATCGACCCCGAGATCTTCTTTCCTGACCCCGAAGACGATGCCGACGCCATGCCGGCGAAGATCGTCTGCGGTCAGTGCGATGTTCGCGAAGCCTGCCTCGAGCACGCCTTAGCCGTTCGCGAGAAGGACGGCGTCTGGGGTGGCGCTACTGAGCGCGAACGACGTCGGATGATCCGTCAACGTCGTCGGACGGCCTGAGCATGGAGTGGTCGGCAGTTCTTTCGACACTTGTGGCCAACACTGATCTCACTGCGGACCAAGCCGCAGACGCTTTGCGCGAGATCCTCGCTGGCGATGCCACCGACGCGCAGATCGCGGCGTTCCTCATTGCTCTTCGTATGAAGGGTGAATCGATTACCGAAGTGTCGGCCATGGTCGATGCCATGCTTGAAGCCGCTGCACCCATCGAACTGCCATCTGGACCTGATGCCATTGACATCGTTGGAACCGGCGGAGCGCCAAGCCGACGCGCCCATGCATTGAATGTCTCCACTATGGCCAGTTTCGTTGCCGCTGGTGCAGGTGCTCGCGTAGTGAAGCACGGCAACCGCAAGGCGTCGTCAACCTCGGGTTCATTTGATCTACTCGAGATGCTTGGTGTGCCGCTTGAACTTGATGGTCCTGCAGTCGCGCACTGTGTGGCCGAGGCGGGGATTGGTTTTTGTTTCGCTCGATCGTTCCATCCGGCAATGCGTCATGCTGGCCCAGTGCGCACACAACTTGGCGTGCCGACGGTGTTCAACTTCCTTGGCCCGCTTTCGCACCCAGCGCGAGTGCAGCGCCAGGTCATCGGTGTGAGCGATTCAAAAATCGCACCAAT
Source organism: Actinomycetota bacterium (assembly GCA_005787345.1). Taxonomy (GTDB): domain Bacteria; phylum Actinomycetota; class Acidimicrobiia; order Acidimicrobiales; family Acidimicrobilacustridaceae; genus Acidimicrobilacustris. The sequence continues at coordinate 45,205 of SYBH01000021.1, read as the reverse complement.
TGTTGTAGGCGTTCTTCAAAAACGAGGAGCGCCGCGCGCGCTTGTGGTCACAGGTGACGACGGCATGGACGAGTTGACGACCACGACAACCTCCACGGTGCATGAACTACGTGATGGCGACGTCACCACTTCAACCTTTGACCCACGCGATGTTGGTATCGCGCTCGTGTCGGGTGATGCTCTCGCCGGTGGTAGTCCGGAAGTGAACGCTGCTATTGCTCGGCGGGTCTTCGCTGGCGAACAAGGGGCCTATCGGGACATCGTGTGCCTCAATGCTGCAGCTGGTCTTTTCGTCGCCGGTGTTGTTGATGACATCGCCACTGGCGTTGTGAAGGCGCAAGCCTCGATCGACTCAGGTGCCGCTGCGAATGTGCTTGATCGTTTGATCAGCGTCGCGAACGACGCGACGAAGTAACAAAGTCGCTGTCGTCGACGGCCAGGCCCTTTCGCGGGCGAAACGAACGAAGCGCGGGAAGTGTTGAGGCCAACACGCCATCGCAGTGATCAAGGGTGAGATCGGGAGCGTTTTTGTCGAGCCATGAGGCGATGCACCCGAGTTCATCGGCGAGTTCCCGATGGAGTGGAGCAAGGGGGCCGCTGCTGTCGGTGCTCTGCTCTGCTGTCGTTATGGGAAGGCCCAGGCTCGGCAATTCTCCTTCACCCCAAGCCGATTGCAGACGGCCATGGTCAAGTGCGACACCGCCTAGCGGGCCGAGGTCAATGTGGATGTGACCGGCTCGGCGGAGTTGATCGAATCTGCGCTGGCGGTTGATGGCGCCGGCCAATGCGCTTGCTCGGTCGCGAACGTCGGCCGCTTCTTCGAATCGCTCTTCGGTTGCGAGTGAAGTGATCTTTTCCGTGAGCGGTTGTAGGAGCAGGTCGGGTTCGATCGTTAACCCACGAACTGCTCGCTCAACGACGAGTTGGTACTCGTCAGGATCGACCCCGCCGGCACACGGACACATCGACACGCCAAGTTGAGCCGCCGTGCACGGAGCATCTCGAAGCGCTCGCTTGCCGATTCGACCTGAACATCGACGAAGCGGAACCGAGGTGTGAACGGCATCGATGACTCGCTGTGCCGAAGACCGGGATGAGAGAGGTCCGAGGTACAACGCGCCGTCGTCTTTCACGTCTTTCACAATCGAGAGTCGGGGGAACGTTTCAGCCAGTGTGAGTTTCACGTAGACATACCGACCCCAGTCTTTGAGTTGGCGGTTGTAACCCGGCATGTACTGATGGATGAGACGAATCTCATGCACTGCCGCTGACAGCGGATGGGGATGAACGACGTGATCGATATGTGCTGTCTCTCTGAGTAGAGAACCGATCTTTCGACGGTCGTCACCGGAGAAATAGGAGCGCACTCGAGAACGGAGATTGGTGGCTTTGCCGATGTAGAGCACATCGCCTCGAGCGTTGCGGAAGAGATAGACGCCGGGAGAGCGGGGCAGAGAATCGGTGAGACGAAGTTTCTGCGCACTGGCGTGACCTGCCATCTTTGGCAATGAGAGAAGATCATCGAGGCCTGTGACCCCGAGACCGCCGGCGCGCTCGATGAGTAGATGCAGTAGATCGCCAGTTGCTAGTGCGTCGTCAAGCGCGCGGTGCGATGGTTTGTGATTGAGCCGCAGGTGTTGGGCAAGAGTGCCGAGTTTGCAGTTCGGAACTTCGTTGCGGACGAGTCGTCGAGCAAGTGCGACGGTGTCGACGGCACGATTGGTCAGTTTCGGTCGTTGGTCGCGTTCAAGAGCGGCTTGCACAAACGAAAGGTCGAATCGGATGTTGTGTCCGACAATGACGGCGTCGCCGATGAACTCAAGCAACGAGGGCAGCACCGCTTCGATGCGCGGGGCGGGCATCACCATCGAATGCGTAATGCCGGTGAGCACCGTGATCTCGGGAGGAATCGCGCAACCTGGATTCACAAGTGTCTGAAACGTTCCAATGCATTCACCACCACGGAGCTTCACTGCGCCAATCTCAGTGATGCCGCACGACGCTGCTGATCCGCCAGTGGTTTCGAGATCGATGACACAGAACGTGACCTGCGAAAGAGGCGTGCCGAGATCGTCGAGCGACAACTGCAACGGATCGGGGGCGGGGGAGCGCACCGGTGCAGTCTGATCGAACATGCGTTCGTGTGCAAGGACGTTGTCTGAGCCTCGCTAGTCTCCCTGCGTGCCCTCGACCAGTTATCGCTGCACCGCTTGCGGAAATCTCACTCGTTTCGACGTTGTCTCCACCAAACGCACCCGTGCGTTTCACCACTACACAGTGGGCGGAGACCTCGAGGTTGAGAACGAAGAGATCCTCTCCGAATCAATCGAAGAGGTGTCGTGTCACTGGTGTGGAAACGGTGGTTCGGTGGTTCAGACCCAGCCGCCGGCATAAGACACGTACTGGCCGGTTGTGAAGGTGCTCGTTCCGTCGAGGAACGGAGCGCAGAATGCAGCGAACTCATCCATGCGACCGAGTCGGCGCATCGGCACCTGCTTTTCGAACATTTCGCGCACGGCGGGATCTTTTGCTCCGGTGGCTTCAAGGAACTCGGGGAAGTCCATGAAGTTGGTGCCAACGGCATTGACCTGAACGTTCTTACGAGCAACTTCACCGGCGACATTGCGAGTGAGCATCGTTGCCCCGGCACGAACCGATGAATACAACGAAGCGCCAGGGGTTGGGCGCGCGCCCGCTGCACTCGTAATCACGAGTACCTGGCCCGAACCTTGTGCGACGAGCGGCGGAATGACGGCTTTGAGGAAGTGGTACGGCGCATAGAGACAGCCATCGACGATTTTCTCGTACTGATCAATCGTTGATTCGAGAAACGATCCCGGAATGATTTGGCCGGATGCAGCGACGGCAGCATCGAAGTGGCCGAAACGAGAGAGCGCTGCGTCGACAAGTTTTTGTGAGTTTTCGGGCTTGGCGATGTTCGACGCCTTCTCGACTGCGACAACCGTTGCGCCGAGACCCTCGAGTTCAACGATGAGTTCCGGATCAGGGTCGCCGAGCACCAAGTCGTGGCTGCGACGAGCGAGCACGCGTGCCATTTCCGGGCCCACGTAATGACCAGCATCGGCAACAAGGGCGACTCGGCGAGTGGTGGTGTCAGTCATGGCAGGCCTCCGGGATCTTCGGTAGCGTCAGTCGTGTCAGTGTTATTGACACAACCATCTCCGCCAACATACCCGTTGGCGAACTTTGAGGGGCATGAACATGGAACTCCAAGGCAAAGTCGCAGTCGTTACCGGCGCTGCGTCGGGTATCGGCCTCGCCGCTGCAGAACGATTCGTTGCCGAAGGCATGTCGGTCGTGATGGCCGATATCGAAGCCCCTCTCCTCAACGAACAGGTTGCGCGCTTGCAAGCCGATAGCGCTGCAGTCGCTCCCTTTGTGTTGGATGTTTCCGACGCAGCGCAGGTTGCGGCCCTTCGCGATTTCGCTGTCGAGAGTTACGGCGCTGTGCATCTGCTTTTCAACAATGCCGGAGTTGGTGGAACGGGCAAGCCAACGTGGAAGACAAATCCTGCTGTATGGGAGTGGGTGATTGGTGTCGATCTTCTCGGTGTCGCCTATGGCGTCGAGGCGTTCACGTCGCTAATGGTGAAACAAGGCGAAGGTCACATCGTCAATACGGCATCCGAAGCCGGACTTTGTGCAACGCCGATGCTCGGCGCGTATCACGCGGCGAAATACGGGGTAGTTGGTTTGTCAGAAACGTTGGTTATGGAACTCGCTGGAACAGGTGTTGGGGTGCCATGTCTTTGCCCCGAACTTGTCGACACGAAGATCTTTGAGTCGACTCGCAATGCTCCGGCCCATCTCGGCCTTCCCAAACCCGATCATGTCCCGATCGAAATGCTTGAATCGTTCATGAAGTCGAAGGCGATTGATCCTGCTGTCGTTGCTGGCAATGTCGTCGATGCTGTGCGGAATAATTCATTCTGGATTCTCACCCACGAGGTGACCCATGTTCGGGCGCAGCACCGCAATGAGTCGCAACAGCGCGGCGATACTCCGTCGATGCTGCCATTGAACGGAGCCAAGTGATGTCATTGAACGCGAACTTTGGTGGCGAGATTGGTCGCACGCACGCTGAATCGACTCCGTGGTGGCCACCGGCCAAACACCCTGGTGACGAAGCTCCCAACGTTGTTGTCGTGCTTTTCGATGATCTCGGTTTCTCGCACCTCAATTGCTTTGGCTCCGACATGGTTACGCCGAACATCGACAAGTTGGCCAGCAATGGTCTGCGCTTTTCGAACTTCCATGTGACGCCGCTGTGCTCGCCGACTCGAGCAGCACTGCTGACAGGCCGCAATCACCACACCGTCGGAATGCGCAGTATCGCTAATTTCAACACTGGCTATCCGCACATGACTGGTCGCATTTCTGAGAATGCAACCACAATGGGTGAGGTTTTGCGTGAGGTTGGCTACACAACCTTTGCGCTCGGCAAGTGGCATTTGTGTCCCATGGACGAAGCATCCGCTGCCGGCCCGTACGACGCATGGCCATTGCAACGCGGTTTCGATCGTTTCTACGGATTCCTCGATGGCGAAACCGATCAGTTCGCCCCAGACCTTGTGTATGACAACCATCGAGTCGATCCGGCAGCAACTGCGGCCGAGGGGTACCACCTCAGCGAGGACCTCGTTGACAAAGCAATCGAGTTCATCCACGACACCGTTTCGATTCGACCCGATCGTCCGTTCTTCACCTATCTCGCATTCGGTGCCACCCATGCTCCGCATCAGGCGCCCGAGGAGTATCTCGCTCGTCATCGCGGCAAGTACGACGAAGGCTGGGATGTTGCGCGCGAGCGCTGGTTTGCCAAGCAGATCGAACTCGGTCTGGTTCCCGCTGAAACCCAACTCGCACCGCGTAACCCGGGTGTCGAACCTTGGGACTCCCTCCCCGAAAACCAGAAGAATCTTGCACTTGCATTGCAGGAAGCATTTGGTGCGTTCCTTGAACACACCGACGCGCAAATTGGCCGCTTGGTCGATGAACTCGATGCGCTCGGGAAGTTAGACAACACCGTCATCGTGGTGATGGCCGACAACGGAGCAAGCCAAGAAGGCGGGCCGTTCGGCGTTCTGCACGAGATGAAGTTCTTCAACTTCATGATTGAAACTCCGGACGAAGCCGTCGATCGCATCCCAGAAATCGGTGGCCCCGATTCGCATGCGAACTATCCATGGGGCTGGGCGCAAGCAGGAAATACGCCGTTTCGGTGGTATAAGCAAAACACTCACGAAGGTGGGGTGCATGTTCCGTTTGTGATGCATTGGCCGGCAGGTATCGCTGACGGCGGTGCAATTCGCGACCAGTTCCATTACGTCACCGATGTTGCGCCAACCATTTACGACATCATCGGCGTCGAGGCGCCTGCGGTGTACCGCGGTGTTGAGCAGTTCCCGATTGCCGGCGAGTCGATGACCTATTCCTTCGCGAACACCGACGCGCCAACGAACCACGATGTCCAGTACTTCGAAATGTTCGGCCATCGTGCGATGTACGACGCAGGTTGGAAAGCCGTCACGCGCCATACTCCCGGCGTTTCGTTCGATGAGGACGTGTGGGAGCTCTACAACCTCAACGTCGATCCTTCCGAGTGCAACGACTTGGCTGCGGTTGAGCCCGAACGTCTTGCCCAGATGATCGAACAGTGGTGGGCCGAGGCCGAAACCTATGGAGTTCTTCCCCTCGACGATCGCGGTGTCGAACTGTTTGGTGCGCGTTTTGGAGAACATTCGCCCCATCGCCCCGACCGTCGCTATTCCTATTACCCACCCATGGCGCCACTGCCGTCGCAGAGTTCTGCTTCGTTGGGTGGTCGGAGTTGGACGCTCAACGCAACCATCGACCGTGAAGCCGGCGAGGGCGGCGTGTTGTACGCACTCGGCAACGGCAATAGCGGTCTCACCGTGTTCATTCAGAACGATCGCCTCATCTTCGATTACAACGTCTTTGGTGATCACTACGAAGTCGAATCAGACCGCGAGGTGCCAGTTGGGGCTTCGGTAGTCGGTGTTCGATTCGAACGCACAGGGAAGGGTGGCCACGCGTCAGTTGTGATCGATGGGGCCGAATGCGGCACCGTCGAGTTCCCCTTTGTGATGCGTGTGATCTCGAGTATGGGATCAAGCATCGGCTTCGACCATGGTTTGCCAGTAAGCCGTCGCTATTCCGATGCGTTTCCGTTCGAAGGAACCCTTCATCGCGTCGATATCGAGCTCGCAAAGTCTCGCAAACCCGAATCCGCTGATGAAGCGGCGGCATCTCAACGCGCTGGTATGGCTCGTCAGTGAGCCAGTCGTTGCCCACTTCCGGTTACTGGCCAAGTGCCTGGCCAGCAGAAGACGCAGGACCATGGCGTCAGCAGATGGCTGCAGGTGCATTCGCTGGAGTTGAGACTGGCGATCCTCATGTTGTTTCGCGCGATGCGCATGGAGCCACGATGGTGGTTCGCCGCGACCTAGGCGAAGTGTTTCTGCACGGCCATAGCGTGGGTGGCGAACGATCCGTCCAGACAAGTTGGGTGGAGCGCATTGATCCCGCCACGTTGGAAACGCTGAGCCGAGTTGACGAACTACCGGGTGGTTCGGCGTGGCCGGGTGGCATTGCTGCACATGCCGATGGTTCGCTCATCGTTGTCTTTGGGAACCACGCACACCGACTGAACACGAACCTCGAGGTTGAGGTTTCGGCGGAACTGCCGCGGGACCGTCCGTACAACTCATTTGTTGTTCTTCCTGACGGTCACATCGTTACGAAAGACTTCGGCGGTCGCCTTCCTGGCGCCGACGAGTCATTTGTTGCTGAAAACTGTGAAGTCCTCGTGCTCGCGCCGACGACATTCGAAATCGTTGCTCGTGTTGAACTCCCTGAGCCCTCAATTGCTCGACTCTCTGCCGATGGCAACACCATCTATGTCGTAGGCGATCATTCCCTGTTCCGAGTCATGTGGAATGGCACTTCGCTTGAGCTCGATGCAACCTTCGCACCTCGGTATCGCACCATCGAAGGTCAAACCTACGGATGGGACGCAGTTCTTGCTCTTGGTGCAGCGTGGTTCCTCGATAACGGCGGCGGAAGCGAGAACTATGTCGGAACGTTCCGGGGTCAAGGAATTTCGCCGGCTCCGCTACATCTGGTCCGTGTCGATCTCGAAACTGCTGCCGTATCACTCACAGAAATTTGCGGGCTGCCGAATGGAATGGTTGCCAATCCGCCGTTGATTGATGAGCGCCGTATGATCGCCGTCGGTTTCGACAGCGCAAATGGTGTTCTCGCTGCGTTCGACATTGATGCTGATGGTTCGACATCGCCTTGTTGGAGTGTTGAACAAAACCATGGATCGCACATGATCCTTGATCCAACCTCTGGGTTCTTCCTGTCTGCCCATCACGACAACGAGCGTTGGATGGAGCAGTTCGTTGTGCGCGAACTAGCAAGCGGACGTGAAGTCGTGCGACTTGATTCAGGTAGCCCCTTGCAATCTGTCGTATTTCCTGCGGCCGGCGAAGGTCGAACGGTGTATGCGTGTTCGTTCTCTACGGTGAGCGCGCTTAACTGGTGATATCGGTGGCCGAGTGCGTGCCGCCGGTGAACTGATCGAGTCCGTCAGGCAGTGGTCGCAATTCATCGCAAAGGGCGCGGCTTGGCCTCGTCTCGCAATAGCCAAGAATGCGCATGCCGGTGAAGTGGTGCACTCCAACAGGGTCGAGTGGGCTGCGGCCGTAGACCGGTCCCAGATAGAACGGTCCTGGCGGGGGAGGAAGTTCGCTCGTTCGGAGACCGACAATTTCGGTAGTTGTTGGAATCCACCAGAGGTGCCACGCAGCGTCGGGGTCGTCGGTTGATCGCCAACCGCGTCCGAGATCGATTTCATTCTCAACGCCGCGCATGCGCACGAAGTGTCCGGGCGCTGCAAGGTCAGTGCGCGCCGCGGGTGCTTTCCAACCGCTAATTGAGAGTCCGTAGAAACCCAGCACGATGAAGGTTGCAAGAGCGAGAACGCCGAGAAAGATCCAGGTGGACACCTTGGTGAGGCTAGGCGGGAACGACCTCGACGGGAATGCCGTTCACTGCTTGATTACCGGAAAGCTGATCAACGAAGTGTCCGGGAGCCAGCAGGTTTGAATTTACGCCTGCATGTTCACGAGCAACAGAGAGACGCGTGCCTGCTTTGTCGTGGCCCCACCCATGGGGAAGCGAGACGACACCGCGCATCATTTCGTCGCTGATTTCAACGGGAACTTCGATGGAACCGGCTTCGCTTGTGACACGTGCACTTGCTCCATTGGTCAGGCCAAGTTCGGTCGCATCGTCGGGATGCACGATGAGTGTGCAGCGATTTCCTGCTTTCACCAACACCTTGATGTTGTGCATCCAGGTGTTCTTCGACTTGATATTGCGTCGACTCACCAGCACATAGGCATCGGGGTCTCGGTCGAGTGCCTTCTTCAACCGTGGAAGATCGCTGAGGATGTACTCGGGTGCGAGCTCAATCTTTCCTGAAGGCGTTCCGATTACTTCGCTTAGACGATTGGGAACCATTGGGCCGAGGTCGACACCGTGCACCGCGTCTTTCACCTTTTGCAGGTTGAGGCCATCGGGGTCTTCGCCGTAACGGTCGCCCCACGGACCCATTCGCAACTGCAGGTCGATCATGCGCTCGGGGCCACCATGGTCGTAGAGAGGAAGAGTCGTTTCGGGATCGCGCCCGTACATATGACACATGGTGGTGAACCAGCCGTCGTCGAGTGCTTCGAAATTGAAGTCGGCGTCGTTGTTGCCGGCACACAACCAACCGAGACGAGCGAGAATTTCCCATTCGGGCACGTAGTCCTCGCCCGTATCGAACAATTGGTCGCTCCACTTCGATGCACTACCAATCGACCAGGCCCACATGAGTTCGTCGAAGTGCGGGGACTCAAGGGGTGACGGGCCGGGAAGCAGAACGTGCGCGAATCGTGTGGTTTCGTTCATGTAGCAGTCGATCGCAATTAAGCAATCGAGCAATGGCAGTGCGTCTTCAAGATTCTGAGAGTCCGGAACCGAAAGAGCGGGGTTCGCAGCAATATTGATGAGCGCCTTGATTTGGCCCTTGCCTGGGGTTGCGATTTCTTCGGCCAAACACGAACACGGAACTTGACCAAGAATTTCGGGTGCGCCACGGACGCGACTGCGCCAGCGCCCGAACTCTGGCTCGCCCATGATCTTGGTGTCGGGTACCCACGTAATGGGCTTAGCGGCGGGCTTACCGAACAGCATGCCGCCTGACTTGTCGAACTGCCCGGCGATGATGTTGACGACGTCAACAAGCCACGATGCAAGGGTTCCGAATTCCTGATTGCACAGGCCGATGCGGCCGTAAAGGCCACCGCGCTCGGCGTTAGCGAGATCGCGGGCGATACGACGAATGGTTTCGGCGGGAATCCGACAGAAGTCCGCAACTCGTTCAGGCGTGAAATCGATACATGCTTCGCGAACTTGTTCGACACCTTCAACGAGACCCTCGACATTGCCAAGAGTGAAGAGGTCTTCGGAGAAGATGACATTGCACACGGCGAGAAGGAATGCTGCGTCGGTTCCGGGAACAATCGGAAGCCACTCGGTTGCGTGGTCGGCGGTGATTGTTCGACGGGGATCAATCACAATGACCTGACCGCCGCGCGCTTTGATGCCGTCGATCTGAGCGAGCTGATCAGGGCTTGCGAGAAGCGAACCGCCGGAGGCCTGCGGATTGCCGCCCATGATCACCCAGTAATCGGTGTGCGCGATGTCGACCGTGGGGATCTTCCACATGTTTCCGTACATCAAGACTGACGACACGTTCTTCGGCCACTGATCGACGGTGCCCGCGGAATAAATCATCGGGAAGTTGGCCTGACCCATGAGGAGTGCGCCATAGCGACTGAGGCTGAATGAATGACCTGCAGGGTTGCCAATGAATGCGGTCATCGATTCGATGCCATGTTCGTTGAGAACGCCATGGAGGAGTTCTTCGCATTTTGCGAAGGCTTCGTCCCATGAGACCTCTCGCCATGTTTCGCCCTCGCGGATCATGGGGACGCGAATGCGGTCGGGGTCTTCGTGGAGTCGGCCGAGCGTGGTGCCCTTTGGGCAGATGAAGCCCTTCGACCACACATCGTCTCGGTCGGGACGGATGACCTTCACATGGTCGTCGTCGTCAAGATGAACCTCGAGGCCGCACATGCACTCGCACAGTGGGCATTGACGCAAGAACACTCGGGTGCCATCGGGCTCGGTCCGGTGCTGGCGACCGATGACTTTTTGGCGTGCTGTCGGTGTGGCGACGGGAACTTCCATGGTGCGACCCCCCGGTGCGTTGGAACGATCAGAGCGTAGACCGAGGGACTGTCTCACCCGTTCGGCAGTCTTTCGGCATGGACACACCTTCCCCTTCCTTCACGATCGACTGCGATACCTGCGTCATGCAGCACACCGATGCATGCAGTGACTGTGTCGTGTCATTCATCTGCTCCCGAGAGCCGGGCGACGCCGTCGTGGTCGACCTCAACGAGTATCGGGCACTCGAAATGCTGGCGGAGTCAGGGCTGGTCCCGGAACTTCGTCATCGTGGGCGCCCGGGTGACTCCCAGCAGCACCGCCACCGCACGGGCTGATCGTTTCACCTGAGACAATGGGTCGGTGAACGCGCCCGATCTCATCGACCTACTCAACGATGCGGCTCAGCGTGCCGGACTCGTCGCCCTCGGTGTTGCGGCGGTCGAACCCTTTACCGACACCCGCGAAGTTCTCGAAACTCGCAAAGCCGAGGGCCTCCACGGGGGCATGGCGTTCACCTATCGCGATCCGGAGCGTTCAACTGATCCGGCGCGAATCCTTGCCGGTGCTCGTTCACTCGTTGTCGGAGCGTTTCCGTATTCCGCAGGACCAGTGAGCGAACCGTCATTCGATGGTCCTGCTGGTCGTGTTGCTCGCTACGCCATCACCGATCACTACGCAGCTTTGCGCGCCGCTCTTGATGAGGTTGCAACCGTCCTTGAAGACGCAGGCCATCGCACTCGTGTCGTGCTCGATGACAATGCGCTTGTCGATCGTGCTGCAGCGCAGCGCGCGGGGTTGGGGTGGTTCGGACACAATGCCAACCTCCTAGTGCCCGGTTACGGAAGTTGGGTCGTGCTTGGCTCAATCGTCACCGATGCAGAACTGGATCAATCTGAACCTGTACCCGACGGATGTGGAACGTGTCGACGGTGTCTCGACGGATGTCCGACCGGAGCAATCGTCGCCCCTGGCATTGTTGATGCCCGACGTTGTCTTGCGTGGTTGGTTCAGGCTGAAGGCACGTTCCCGATGGAGTTCCGTGAGGCACTCGGTGATCGCATCTACGGATGTGATGAATGTCAGGAAGTGTGTCCGCCAGCGAGACGCAGTCCGCAGGCGAAGGAAACCATCGACGCGCCATCATCCTGGACTGATTTGTTGTGGATGTTGCAAGCCGAAGACAGTGAACTTCTGTCGGAACTTGGGCGCTGGTACATCCCGCGTCGAGATCCTCGGTATTTGCGTCGGAACGCGCTCATTGCTCTGGGCAATACGGCTGATCCGAACTCTGTAGGCGTTCGCTCTGAGATCCAAAAGTTTGTTGTGAGCGATGGCGACGATGACATGTTGCAGGAACACGCGCAGTGGGCATTGCGTCGACTCGATGAGCGACTGCAGGCAAAAGTATGAAGCACCTGCTGGTCACCAACGATTTCCCGCCGAAAGTTGGCGGTATTCAGAATTACTTGTGGGAGTTGTGGCGTCGACTTCCACCTGAGTCAACAACTGTGCTCACGACTCCGTATCGCGGAGCAAAAGCTTTCGACGCGCAGCAACCTATTCGTATTGAACGCGACTCTTCGAAAGTATTGCTGCCCACCCGCGCGCTTGCCCGACGTATCGACCGCCTTGCCGCCGAGATCGATGCTGACCTTGTGCTGCTCGATCCCGCAGTTCCTCTCGGCATCGTTGGGCCTTGGCTCGAACGGCCCTATGGGGTTGTCGTCCATGGTGCAGAAGTGACCGTTCCCGGGCGGTTGCCGATTGCTCGTTCGGTTTTGCGCCGCGTCCTACGGGGGGCCGAGGTTGTCATTGCTGCCGGCGGGTATCCCGCTGCGGAAGCGCGCCGATGCGCAGGCAGCGATCTTCCGACGATCATCGTTCCGCCAGGTGTCGACACAAATCGATTCGTTCCCGTAGGGGAGAGCGAGCGAAGTGAGATTCGACACCGACTAGGGTTTGATCCCCATGCACCGCTCGTAGTGGGCATGAGTCGATTAGTTCCTCGCAAAGGTTTCGACGTGTTGATTGATGCGAGCGCCGAATTGGCCCACCGATGGCCCACATTGCAGGTTGCAATCGCAGGGTCGGGGCGCGACCGTGCCCGACTTGAACGGCGAGCAAAGCGTCGCGGTGCACCGGTGAGATTTTTGGGTCGTGTCGACGATGCCGACCTCATTCCCCTTCTTGGTTCCGCTGATGCTTTTGCCATGTTGTGTCGAAACCGGTGGGCCGGGCTCGAACAAGAAGGGTTTGGCATCGTGTTTCTTGAAGCGGCAGCTTGCGGAGTTCCCGTTGTTGCTGGTCAAAGTGGTGGCTCGGCTGAAGCGGTCATCGATGGTCAGACTGGGTTTGTTGTAGAGCAGCCACGCGATAGTGCTCCGGTGGTGAAAGCGTTAGAACTTCTGCTTGAAGACGCTGCCCTCGCTCGGCAATTGGGTGATGCTGGGCGACAGCGAGCAGATGTGGAGTTCACTCATGATCGACTGGCAACATTGCTGCACGAAGAATTGAAACGGATTGGGTCCTGACGTGACTGACGAAAAGAACGAGGGCGAGATTCCGATGAATGTGGACCCTTCACAACCCATTGCCGGGACAGGAATTGTTCGGGCAACGGTTGTTGGCACAGCTGTTTTTGTGGTGGTTGGGTTCGCTGCTGCGATTGTTCAAGGAGCGCTCACTGGCGTTTATGTCGCACTCTCACTGTTCGAGTTCTCGGTTGGAATGATTGTGTTTGTACTCGCGTTCTTTCGTGCCATTGATCGAAGCAGAACCGAAGCGATTGGAATTGGCGGCCTCTTCTTTGCTTCGGGATCTGCACCTAAACGTGTGCAGACCACCCTGATGGTTTCACTGACGGTGCAGGTGGTCGCATCGATCGTTGTCGCGTCGCTTCATCTCTACACGGCACTGGCGTTCGGGGTTCTCGCACCGATGTGGGCTCTCGGATTTACCGGTTTGTGGGTCGCTGCATACGGGACCTTCCCGGAACGAACACCAGAGCTCAGTCGGGTGGGTCGTCGGGAAGAAGCTCGGCGTGTTCACAAACAATCAGCACCGAAGCAGCCGGCAGACGACGCCGAGTAGTAGCGGAGTAGGGTACGGGCATGTCCGAACAGGCCAAAGAACAAATCCGTATTGCAGCCCCGGTCGATCGTTGTTTCGCGACGTTGGTCGACTTTTCTTCCTACCCCGAATGGGCGGGCGACCTTAAAGAGGTCACCGTCGTCGAGTCCGATTCCGATGGCCGGGCGATCGTTGTTGAGTTCCGTGCCGCCGCCATGGGCCGCAGCACCACCTACCAACTCCGCTACGACTACGCCTCGGCCCCGAACCGTTTGGGTTGGGAACTCGTTCAAGGCGATCTTCCTCGCGAGCTCGACGGCGTCTACGTGCTGACTCCGGCCGAAGATGGTGCGGCCACCGACGTTGTTTACGAACTGGCAATCGATTTGGTGTATCCAATCCCAGGATTCGTGAAGCGTCGTGCTGAAGGCCGGATCATCAAGACCGCACTCGGAGAGCTCAAAGCTCGGGTCGAAGGTTCTCCTCGTCCGAGTGAAGACGACTGATTCGTCCAGTCAATGACGCCAGACGAAGACGCAATGCGGGCAGCAGCTCGTGAACTGATTGCTGCAGGTCGATCATTTCTTGATGCAGCCGAAGCGCTGCTCGATGACCCATCTGCAACCGAACGGGTTGTTGGAATTGTTTCGGTCATTGCGAAACAGGCACAACGCGTCGCTGCTGACGTGGCCAAAGATATGACTCGAGGCCCCGAGAGTGCCGACGAAGGAACCTGAGCACACCGCGGTTCTGAGGCATACGCTCAGTTGAAGAGGTTTCACAATTGAGGAGGCTCCATGACCGTGATCACCGAGGCAACGATCAAGGAATTGGCGGGTTTCAAAAGCGCCGACATACCCGTTGTGAGCTGCTACCTCGGTGTTGATGGGCGCCGACACATTCGGCCTAAGGATTACCAACTCGAACTTGAGTCATTGAAGAAACGACTGCTTGCTGCACATCCTGGTCAGAACTTCGATGCTGACTTTGCCCTCATTTCTGATTACGTCGCAACGCAACTTGACCGCCATGGAGTTCGTGGTCTTGCGATGTTTTCATGCGCAGAGAAGAAGTACTGGAAAGTGATCCGGCTGCCAGTCGCCGTGGCGAATCGACTTTCCGTGAATCAGTCCCCAGTGGTTGCGCCTCTTGAAGCCATCGTCCATCAACTCGAGCCGCTGGGTGTCTTGCTCGTAGATCGTCAACGAGCGCGCATGTTCATCTTCCAGTTCGGCGAGGTTGTCGAGCGGACCGAACTTTTTGAAGCGCTTCCACGTGAATACGACCGCCGAGATGATGCGAGTCGCGGATCTCGAGAGCGTGAGCAACACCACATTGACGAACTCGCTCACCAACATTTCCGCCACTCAACCGATGCGATATTTCGTCTCTTTCAGGAGCGAGGGTTTGGGCGACTGAGTATTGGAGCAACTGACGATGTTTACTCCGCCGTTGAGCACGAGTTGCATCCGTATCTTCGTGAACGTTTAGCTCCCCGGATTCACGTACCGGTCGCCGCAAATGAAACCGACATAGCGAAGGCGGCACTTGAGATTGAGCGAGTTGTTGAACTTGAGCGTGAGCAGATAGCGGTCACGAAACTTCGTGATGCGATCGGTTCGGGAAACAAGGGAATAGCCGGTCTTGGTTCCGTGCTCAGTGCACTGAATGAGCGCCGTGTTGCCACACTCCTCGTGTCGAATGGATTCGAAGAATCAGGTTGGTTATGTCCGTGCGGAGCGCTGGCACTGCGGGGTCCCAAGTGTCCGGTTGATGGCCAAGAAATGACGAGAGTTGATGACGTGGTCAGCGACGCAGTCGACGCGGCACTCCTTGAAGGAGCCCATATCGTTACGTGCGAAGGTAACGCCGACCTCGACGTGCATGGCCGTATTGGCGCCCTTCTGCGGTATTGATTCAACCTTCGGGCCTGAACTCCCGACAATATCGCGCTGATGGGCTAATCATTTGTGTGTGAGCGAACGATTAGTGGGCATCGATGTTGGCGGCACGAAGATGCTCGCTGTGGCGGTTGACCGGTCCCAACCCACCGAGATCCTTGTGCAACATCTTGTTTCGACTCCCGTAACGGCCGAAGGTGTCATCTCCTCACTCATTGAACTCGCCCAGATGTGCGGTGCCGAACGCCAACTCGGAATCGGTCTCGCGGGGTTGGTCGAAGACGGAGAGGTTCTGCGCGCCGCGCCAAATCTTCAGTGCATGATCGATGTTCCGGTCCGATCTGCGGTTGAGGGCGCGCTTGGCGTCCCTGTGTTCATCGATAACGACGCCACGTGCGCGCTCGTCGCCGAGATGACCTACGGCGTGGCGCAAGGAAGTTATGACACCGTCCTCGTGACCTTAGGAACGGGCATTGGCGGGGGAATCGCGATCGGGGGCTCTGTTCGACGTGGAGCTCATGGATTCGCGGGTGAACCAGGACACATGTGCGTCGACCCATTTGGGCCTCTTTGTGTTTGTGGTCGGAACGGCTGTTGGGAGCGTTATGCCTCGGGTTCGGGAGTGGTGCGGTTGGCCCAACAGCGTGGCTTGAGTGCAGATCGCAACGGGCAGGACATCACTGGCGAAGTTCTCGTGGAACTTGCTCGCAGCGGCGACGCTGTCGCCCTTGAGGTTTGGGCCGAGTTTGCCGAATGGCTCGCTCGGGGTCTGGCGAATCTCGCGGATGTCCTTGATCCCGAACTCGTCGTGATCGGAGGGGGATTGGTGTCGGTCTCCGATCTCTACCTCGAACGGACACGAGAACTCTTTGTTCGCGAGGTGCTTGGCGGGCGTTCGCGCCGCCGAACTCACATTGAGCCGGCCCAATCAGGGCCCTCGGCGGGTGCCGTTGGCGCCGCGCTGCTCCACTAACCTCGCCAAAATGGAGTTCCGCCGAATAAATGCGCTGCCGCCCTACGTCTTCACGATTATCGATTCGTTGAAGGTCGAGGCACGCCGCGCCGGCCACGACGTCATTGATCTGGGATTCGGTAACCCGGACCTCCCGTCTCCAGATATTGCAGTCGAGAAGTTGTCTGAGGCCGCGCACAACTCCCGCAACCATCGCTACTCGTCGAGCCGCGGCATTCCGAAACTACGAGAAGCAATTGCGGGTTACTACCAGCATCGATTCGGCGTCACGCTTGATCCCGACACCGAAGTCATCAGCACAATCGGCGCCAAAGAGGGTTTTTCGCACCTCATGTGGACGTTGCTGCAGCCAGGTGATGCGGCGCTTGTCCCTTCGCCGTCGTATCCAATCCACATTTATGGCCCGCTCTTCGCCGGGGCCGATATCCGTGAGGTTCCTCTCGGAACGGGTCAAGACTTCTTCGACAATCTTCGCGAGCAGTGGGAGTACTCCTGGCCCAAGCCCCGCGTGATCGTTATGTCGTTTCCGCATAACCCGACCACCACCTGTGTCGACCTTGAGTTCATGCAGAAGATTGTCGACTTCGCTCGCGAACACGATGTTGTTGTGGTGCACGACAACGCCTATGCCGATATTGGTTTCGACGGCTACCGCCCACCATCAATTCTTCAAGCGGAAGGCGCAAAGGAAGTCGCCGTCGAGTTGTATTCAATGACGAAGTCGTTCTCGATGGCAGGTTGGCGCGTTGCGTTCATGCTTGGTCGTGCTGACGTCGTTGCTGCGCTCGCAAAGTTCAAGAGTTACCTCGATTACGGCACATTTCAGCCCATCCAGATCGCGGCCACGGTCACCCTCAACGAAGCCGCTGATTTCCCGATGGAAGTCAATGAGATCTATCAATCTCGTCGCGACTCTCTCTGTGACGGATTGAAGCGCATTGGTTGGGATATAGAACCGCCAAAGGGCACCATGTTCGTGTGGGCGCCGATCCCCGAGCAGTACTCCGATATGAAGTCCATTGAATTCGCGTCCTACCTCGTCAAAGAGGCCAATGTCGCGGCGTCTCCGGGCGTCGGTTTTGGTCCGGGCGGAGAAGGGTTTGTGCGATTCGCGCTGATTGAAAACGAGCAGCGCACACAGCAGGCCGTGCGCAATATGCGCCGGGCTCTCACCCGTCTCGACGGCCAGTAGCCGCTGCATTCAGCGGCGGAACTATCTGTGAAGTTCTCGCCGATGTCGCGCGGTGGAAACATGGCGTTCATCCTCGGTTCTTAGGGTGTGGCCATGACTGAGACCTACATCCTTCGAGTCTGGATGCCGGATCGTCCCGGGGCACTCGGTGCCTTAGCGAGCCGAATCGGCGCGGTTGGTGGAGACGTGACTGGCATCGACATCCTGGAGCGTGGCGCTGGTCGCGCAATCGATGAGCTTGTGGTCGAACTTCCTGACGACTCGCTTGTTGAGTTGTTGGTCACTGAGATCCACCAGGTCGATGGTGTCGATATTGAGAGCATTCGTCCGGCAGCCGAAGCACTGCACGATCCGCGCGTCGATGCACTTGAGACCGCTGCACTCTTGGTTGGTGCGCCGACACCATCGGCGGCAATTGAAGAACTCTGTGTTCACGGTGTTCGAACCGTCGGCGCTCATTGGGGAGTTGTTCTTGACCTCGCCGATAGCTCGATCATCACAGAGGTCGGCGATTGTCCATCGGCTGCGTGGATTGCCGCGTTCGTAGCGGGGAGTCAGTCATCTGCTCGTGTTTCTGATGGAGATGCCGGACCATCTGATGTGGTGTGGGCCCCGTTGCCGGCCGCCGGAAGAGCATTGGTGATGGGCCGGAACGGGGAATCGTTCCGGGCTCGCGAACGGAGGCAAGCGGCCGCTTTGGCTCGGATCGTTGACACCAGGTTTCGAGAGTTGACGGCCGCAGCGCGCCAGCAACATCCTTCGGCGAGGCGCTGAACGTCATTCAGTCGCCGGGTGATCCTTTCGCCCAACCGCGAGATCGTTCAACTGCTCTAAGCCACTGTTGATGGCCAGGTTCGACCATTGAGCGATCAGATGCCGGTTCAATCGTGATGTCGATCGCCCAGTTCTCGGCGATGTCATCGAGAGAGTCCCAGAACCCTTCGGCGAGTCCCGCAAGGTACGCCGCCCCTAGGGCGGTGGTTTCAGACACGGTTGGCCGATGCACCGGGACTCCGAGTTGATCGGCCTGAAGTTGCAGTACGAAATCGCTTGCTGCGCCACCGTCGGCTCGTAGTGATTGGAGAGCGAGGCCACCAGCGTTGGTCATCGCATCCACAACGTCTCGGGTTTGCAGTGCGATTGCCTCGAGCATCGCCCGAGCGATATGCGCTGCCGTTGTACCGCGTGTAATTCCAAGAATCGTTCCGCGCGCGTACGGATCCCACCACGGACTGCCGAGACCGGTGAACGCAGGAACGACGAAGACTCCATCGGTGCTGTCGACCGAAGACGCAAGGGCGGTGATTTCGTTCGAGTTGTCGATCAGGTGCAACCCATCACGAAGCCATTGCACCCCCGAACCAGTGACGAAGATTGCACCTTCGTAGGCATAAGTGAGTTGGGGTGTGCCCGATTCAGTTGGCAGCGACCACGCAATCGTGGTCAACAAGCCTTCGACGGGAGCAGGACACTCGGTGCCCATGTTCATCAAAACAAAACTGCCGGTGCCATAGGTATTTTTCGCCATGCCCGGTACAAAGCACGCTTGACCGAAAAGCGATGCTTGCTGATCGCCGGCAATGCCGCTGATGGGGATTCCCGAACCGAGGGCACAGGATGGAGCGGTGACAGCGACGCGACCACTCGACGGAACAACTTGAGGAAGTACATGGCGGGGAACGCCGAGTAACTCGCACAACTCATCGGACCACTCGCCGGACCGGATATCGAACAACATCGTGCGACTTGCGTTGGTCGCATCGGTGACGTGTGTATCGCCGCCGGTCAGTTTCCAGATCAGCCAGGAATCTATGGTGCCGATAGCAACAGAGTCGTCTGGTGTGATGCCACCCTCAGTGAATAGCCAATGTGCTTTCGTGCCGGAGAAGTACGGATCAAGGACCAGACCGGTAGTCGATCGAACAAGATCAAGTGCGCCGTCGGATTCAAGCTGCGCGCAGTAGTCGGCAGTTCGTCGGTCCTGCCACACGATGGCCCGATGACAGGGCTGACCGGTGGATCGATCCCATGCGACGATCGTTTCGCGTTGATCAGTGATTCCAATTGCGGCGATGGTTTCACCGGCTGCATCAAGCGCTGTTTTGAGTTCGGAGAGGACGAGTTGGATCGCCGTCCAAATTTCGTTGGCATCGTGTTCGACCCATCCGGGTTGGGGGAAGAACTGGGTGAATTCCCGGTACGAAGACGACAACGGAAGGCCCAGATGGTTGAACGCGATGGCCCGGACTCCGGTGGTTCCGGCATCGATTGCGACGACGACAGTCACGAAGGTCTCAGTTCGGGGCAGACTGCGGACATGAGCATCGATTTCAGTCTGTCACCCGAACTCGAAGAGATCCGCGGGAAGGTCCGTACCTTCATTGGCGAGGTCGTGGCGCCGGCCGAGAAGCGGCTTGAATCCGAGGGGGTCGCCGAGACTGATCGGCGCGCGTATGTCGCAGAGTTGATTGAGTTGCGTCGCCAGGCGCAGGAACTCGGTCTCTGGCTTCCGCATATGCCGGTTGAGTGGGGCGGTATGGGACTGGGGCATGTGCAACTTGCGATGGTTCAGGCAGAGGCGGCCAGAACCCGTCTTGGTCCATGGGTGTTCAACTGCCAGGCGCCCGATGAGGGCAACATGCATACGTTGCTGCATTGGGGAACCGATGAGCAGAAAGAGAAGTATCTGCGCCCTTTGTGTGAGGGGCGAGTTTGGTCATGCTTTGCGATGACTGAGCCCGAGGTTGCTGGATCCGATCCGACCTTGATCCGCACTCATGCCGAACAGGACGGTGAGGAATGGGTGATCAACGGCCATAAGTGGTTCATCTCCAATGCCCATAGGGCCAGTTTCGCCATTCTCGTTGCGCGAACGGAAGACGATCCCGACCTGCCTCAGGCTGCGAACACCGCGTTTCTTGTCGACATCCCCACCGAGGGGTGGAACGAAGTGCGCCAGATCGAAACGATGCATGGCTCGACGGGCCACTCCGAGATCCTGATTGAAGACCTGCGCGTTTCCGATTCGGCGATGCTCGGTGGCCGCGGTCAGGGTCATCGTTTAGGTCAGTACCGACTTGGACCAGCCCGTCTTGCCCATTGCATGCGTTGGATCGCACAGGCCGAAGTGGCTCTTGACATGATGGTTGACCGATCCCTTAATCGGTACTCACACGGTTCGATCCTTGCCGAGAAGCAAGGTGTTCAATGGCTCATCGCGGATTCAGCGATGGAGCTCTATCAGTGCAAACTGATGGTGCTGCATGCCGCTTACAAGATCGACCGCGGTGACGATTTCACAGCAGAAGTTTCTATGGCGAAGCATTTTGTTGCGAACTCGTTGAATCGCATCATTGATCGCTCGATTCAAGTTCACGGAGCGTTGGGGTATTCAACCGACACACCTTTGGCTCATATGTATCAGCAGGCTCGTTGGGCCCGTTTCGCTGATGGCGCCGACGAAATCCATCAGATGCGCATTGCTCAACGTACCATCGCCGCTTGGCGCGACCACGGGAGCACTCGTGCAGCAACCGGCGATCTCCCGATCTAAATCTGGAGACCGGTGACTACCGACTAGGGGCTAGCTGTCACCGTTGTCGTGGATGGTTCGCGGTTGACCGGCTGCGGTTGATCCTCGGTGGGAATGCTGCATGCGGCAACGATGGGACTGAGACCAAGAATGAGCGCGCCAAGGCCGACGAGACGTCGAAGCGGGTGAGTGCTCATAGGGATTCCTCTTGCGTCTCGTCGGGTGCAGGCGGATCAACCAAGGGGAGTTCGACGACGAATCGAGCGCCGTGGTCGCCGTCACGACGATCTTCAACCCACACTCGTCCGCCGTGGAGTCGGATGTGTTCATCGACGAGCGCGAGTCCAAGACCAACGCCGGTGTCATTCGAACGGTTTCCGCCCTCGCTGCCGCGAGAAAAGCGGTCGAATACGATGTCGCGCTCGTCTTCCGGTACGCCGTTGCCGTTGTCCTCGACGCTGATCTGGATCATGTCTTCGACTCGTTCGACCGTCACCGATGTGGCACTGCCGGCATAGCGATCGGCGTTGTCGAGAAGATTTGCGATGACTCTGCCGAACCGACGTTTGTCGACGCGTACAACAAGCTCGTCGGTATCGATGTCGTGGATAACTGGGACGCCTCCGCCGCCAAGAATACTTACGGATTGGTAGACGAGTTCGACTACGAGCACTTCTTCAAGGTGCAAAGTGATTGCACCAACATCGAATCGAGAAATCTCGAGTAAGTCTTCGACGAGTTGCTGTAAGCGATCAATATCTGCCGATAGCAATACGAGAGCGGTACGAGCCCGTTCGGGAAGATCGTCCCGAGTGTTTTCCAGCACCTCGATCGACGCGGCAAGAGTCATGAGTGGTGAACGCAACTCGTGACTGACTTCAGACGCGAACCGCGCATCGCGTTCAATGCGGTCCTCAAGCGCTTGAGCCATTTCGTTGAATGGCTTTGAGATGAGGTCGAGGTCTGCGTCGATGCCTTCTGGGAGTCGAGTGTCGAGGCGGCCACCAGCAATCGCGCCGGCAGCGGTGCCGACATCAAGCAACGGAGCGAAGACGCGTCGGCTTGCCCAATAACCGATGAGTGCACCAGCGACAGTCGTAAGCGCTGAGGAGATCAGAAGTGTCCACGCCAAGCCGTCGAGCGTTCGTTGGAGATCGGCAAGCGGCACACTCTCGTAATAACGGGCATCAAGATTTGGAACTGGGACGCCAACGATGAGTTGGGTTGACCCATTGACGTCGGCTCGCATGGTTGCGGCCTGACCGCCCGTAACCATGTCGAGCAGCGATGCGGGGATTGCATCTTGGGTGAACGCTGCCGGATCGGTTGCATACCAACGTCCAGCGTTTGAAAGCGCAGCATTTGCGTCGTTGGGATGGGAAAGGCTGTCCAAGTCCCGATTGACCATGGCCGGGGTGGATGCATAGGGAAGTTCGAACGACAAACGGTCAGCATTCACGAATGCTCGTGTGACTGACGAAGATTGCCGTTGGTCAATCAGATTCTGGCGGGTGAGACCAAAGGTGATGAACGCCAGGACTGCCGACAAGACCGCAGCGCCAAGGGCAAAGGTCAGGGTGAGGCGAGTGCGAAGGCCAAAGCGACGACGGACAGGAGCGATGATCCGGGTTCGACGTCGTCGCCGAGTGCGAGTCGTGATGGGTTTGGTCACTGCTGAAGTTTGTAGCCGAGGCCGCGGATTGTCATGACGTGGCGCGGGTTAGCGGGATCGACTTCAACCTTCATGCGCAAACGACGCACATGGACATCAACGAGACGACCGTCGCCGAAGTAGCCATAGCCCCAAACGCGTTCGAGAAGAACTTCACGACTGAAGACACGGCCGGGTGCAGACGCGAGTTCAACAAGAAGTCGGAATTCGGTCTTGGTGAGATGAACCTCGGCGTTGTCGCGAAGAACGATTCCTTCTTCCGGAATGATCTCGAGATCGCCGAAGCGCAAATGAGTCGGAGCGAGGTCGATTGTTCGTGCTCGTCGAAGTAGCGCACGAATTCGTGCTGAGAGTTCTTTCGGAGCGAATGGCTTCGTGAGGTAATCGTCCGCTCCGGCCTCGAGGCCTGCAACAACATCATGAGTGTCGGCGCGGGCGGTGACCATGACGATAGGGACATCGCTGACACGTCGAATAGAGCGGCAGACATCGAAGCCGTCGATACCGGGAAGCATGATGTCAATCAGGACGACGTCGCTGGGCTGGCGGGTGAATGCTTGAAGAGCTTCCTCGCCAGTATCTGCTTCCTCAACCTCCCAACCCTCGTCCTCAAGGGCGAGGCGAACGGCGGTGCGGATTCGTTCGTCGTCCTCGACGGTGAGGATGCGGGTTCCCATAACTCTCCATTGTCACCGATGAGAGGCCACTACGTCAGGTTTTCTAATTTCGGAGTGTGGGTGATGGTTATGCGTTGCCTGCATCGGCGTCGACAAGCAGCGATCGCAGACCGTTGAATAACGCGGGCGGCGCAGCGAGGCAGAACTCAAATTCGGGGGCACCGCCGGCAAGATTGCCGACGAGTGCGCCGGCCTCGGTTGCAATGAGTGCCCCGGCAGCGTGGTCCCAAGGCTGGAGGCCACGCTCGTAATAGGCGTCGACCCGGCCGCATGCAACCGAGCACAAGTCGACCGACGCGGCGCCCATGCGGCGAATATCGCGAACTGATCCGATGATCTTGCCCAGCACTGCTGCCTGACGCCGACGGCGATCAGGCTCGTAGGAGAAACCAGTTGCGACCAGCGCATGAGACAACTTCGTTTCGTCCGAAGCGTGGATCGGGAGACCATTTCGGAACGCGCCTTCGCCCCGAATGGCGGTGAAGACCTCGGCATGCAGCGGGTCATGAACGACACCAATGGCTATTTCGCCATTGATCTCTGCTGCGATCGAGATCGCGAATCCGGCGTGGCCGTAGAGGTAGTTGGTTGTGCCGTCGATTGGGTCGACAATCCAGCGCACACCGGTCGAGCCCGGTCGGTCCGTTCCCTCTTCACCAAGAACTGCATCGTCTGGGCGCTCGTTGGCGAGTCGACCAAGAATGAGTGCTTCGGATGCTTTGTCCATTTCGGTAACCATGTCGGTGCCCGAGGTTTTCGTGTCGACCATGGTTCGGACGCGAGAAAGTCCGTCAACAATCAGCGCCGCTGCTTCGGCCGCAGTCGACGTTGCGAGATTGAGAAGTGTTGCTGTGTCGTGGCTCATTACCGAACGCGAGGAACGTTTCGGTTCGCTGCGTTCGATTTCGCCGAGGCAGCGGCGAGTTCCTCGCGGGCACGAATCGTGTTCCATTCGCCCATTGCTCGGAGGGTGAGGATGACAACCACTGCAGTGCCAAGTGCGGCGACTACTGCGCCAAAAAGAGCGCCGAGTCCCGCCCACAAAGAGGAATCGCCAGTCAGTTGAAGGTCAACGAAGGCGTATCCGATGATTCCGCCGGCGGTACCGCCGATCAGGATTGCGAGGAACGCAAGCACCCGCGCGCCAACGGAGGGAAGGGCAGAAACTGTCGTGGATGCAGGTGGGGTGGTGGGGGTTTGTGGTGCCATCGGTGCCATCGTACGGGTCTGAGCCAGATGACTGCGCACCGGAGGAGCGCTCGATGCTCCTACAGTTGGAAACGTGAACCCGCTCGTCATCCTGCCGACCTACAACGAGGCAGAGAACATTGTTGAGGTCTTAGAGCGCATTCAGAAGGCGTTGCCGAAGGCCGACGTGCTCGTGGTTGACGATGGAAGCCCGGACGGAACCGCTGATCTGGCCGAGGGATGGGGAGCTGACAATGGGGGGCACGTATCGCTGCTCCGTCGAGGCGCCAAAGCTGGTCTGGGATCGGCCTATCGGGCAGGTTTCGCCTATGGCCTAGCCAATGGCTACGACGCGTTGATCGAAATGGACTCGGACCTTCAGCACGATCCCGCGGCGCTTCCCTCATTGGTCAACGCGGTTGAATCTGGCGCTGATCTCGCCATTGGCTCCCGGTATGTTCCCGGAGGCCATATCCCCGACTGGCCCCGTTACCGCGAGTGGTTGTCTCGCGGCGGTAACCGCTATGCCGCAATCGTGCTCCGACTTCAGGTGCGAGATGCCACGGCGGGGTTTCGTTGCTACGGCGCTCCGATGCTGTCGCGGATCCCACTCGATCTCGTGACTGCAGACGGTTATGGATTCCAGATCGAAATGGCGTACAACGTGGCTCGCCGTGACGGCCGCATTGTGGAAGTTCCGATCACATTTAACGACCGTGAGCGCGGAACCTCCAAAATGTCCTCGCGAATCGTCTTCGAGGCGCTTCTTCTCGTGACGTGGTGGGCGGTTCGTGATCGCATTTTCCGCCGCCCACTTCCTCCGGACGCTTCCTAAGCAATGCGCGACTGGCTCGTCGGCGGTGCGGTGATTGAGGGTCCGGCGGGGCTCTTACTGGTGCGCAATCGGCGCCGTGACGGCTCATTCGACTGGAGTCCTCCTGGTGGCGTCATCGATGCTGGTGAATCCGTTGTCGAAGGCATTGGTCGCGAAGTGGTTGAAGAAACAGGTCTCGTCGTCACGAAGTGGGCGGGAAAGCTGTATGAGATCACAGCGAGTGCCCCCGATATGGGGTGGACGCTTCGAGTCGAAGCATGGCTGGCCGAATCATGGGAAGGCGAACTTCGCTTCGATGATCCCGATGGCATTGTCGAAACTGCAGCATGGGTTGACCCTGAGCAGTGTGGGGTTCACCTCAACGACGGCGCGCCCTGGGTCGCCGAACCAGTTCTTGAATGGTTGATGCACCGCTGGGATGACCCGCGTTCATTCGCCTACAACATCGAAGGTTCGGACCGATCTTCGTTGGTGGTTACACGAGTGTGAGTGATTCGCGCGACATCGCGAGCATCCTGCACGTTGACATGGATGCGTTTTTTGTCTCTGTGGAGTTACTTGATCAACCTGAATTGCGAGGAAAGCCAGTTGTTGTTGGTGGCGATGGCGAACGTGGAGTAGTCGCTGCTGCATCGTACGAAGCGCGCGCGTTTGGTGTTCATTCAGCCATGTCCTCGGTGCAAGCTCGTCGGTTGTGTCCGCATGCGGTTTTCCTTCGCGGTCGTTATCACCGTTATTCCGAAGTCAGTGCAAACGTCATGTCGATTTTCAAAGATGTCACCCCGCTAGTAGAACCGCTCTCGCTCGACGAAGCCTTTCTCGATGTGAGTGGTGCTCTCCGATTGCTCGGTGAAGCGCCGACTATCGCAGCATCGATTCGTCGACGAGTTCTTGATGAGCAGGGTCTGACGTGTTCAGTCGGAGTAGCGAGCACAAAGTTCGTTGCGAAACTTGCAACCGAGGCGGCAAAGCCAAAGGCTTCAAAAAATGGCCCGCAGTTTGGGAGCGGAGTTTTCGTCGTTGAGCCCGAAGAAACGTTGTCATTTCTTCGGCCACTACCGGTTGAGTCACTTTGGGGAGTGGGACCAGCAACGCTGGCGAAGCTCCACCGAATTGGCGTTCTCACCATTGCTGATCTGGCTGATCTTCCCGAAGAAAATGTTGTAGCGGCACTCGGTCGCTCTCAGGGCCGTCACCTGCACTCGCTAGCAAATGGCCGTGATGAGCGATCAGTCGAACCCGATCGGGCGATGAAGTCGATTGGTCATGAAGAGACGTTCTCTCGCGACCATCACCTTCGCTCAACCTTGGAGCGCGAACTTGTGCAATTCGCTGACTCGGTTGCGTCGCGTTTACGGGCCCAAGGTGTGGTCGGTCGCACCGTTCAACTGAAAATTCGATTCGGGGACTTCACGACGATCACCCGATCGACCACATTGGCAGTAGCGGTTGACGATTCGCGCTCATTGCTAGAGGCCGGTCGTAGTTTGCTTGCACTCGTTGATCCTGCTCAGGGCGTTCGGCTACTTGGCCTCTCGGTGAGTGGACTCAGTTCTGATGCGTCCCGACAACTCACATTTGACGAAGCGATCTCGGGTCCAGGCTGGCAGGAAGCAGATCGCACGATTGATGAGATCCGCGCCCGTTTCGGCGACGAAGCCATCGGGCCGGCGGTTGCAACTGGCCCTGACGGACTTCGTTTGAAGCGCCGAGGGGCTCAGCAGTGGGGTCCAGATGCAGAGCAAACCGATCCCGGAAGCAGTGCAACAACTGCGTGACACCCTCCCTGGACCAGGGTGCCGTTGTGTAAAGGTGTCGGCCGTGGGAGACTATTGGCTCTAAGTACGCGACAAGGAGTAGGTGTAGTGCCGCTTTCCGAGGACGAACAACGCATCCTCAGCGAGATTGAGCAGCAGCTGCGTGAGACCGATCCTGGTCTCGCTCGAGACATCGCTGACACAACTGTGTACACCGCAGCATCGCGCGGGTTGAAATGGTCGGCATTTGGCTTTGTCGTCGGACTCATTCTCTTGGTCGTGCTCCTTGGCACATCGTTTCTTCTGGCCTTCGGCGGGTTCCTCGTCATGCTTGTTTCGGCGCTCGCGTTTGAGCGCAATGGGCGTCGTCTTGGCAAGGCCGGGATGCAGCAAATGACGCAGTCGGCGAAGGCTGCAGGTTTCCGTGATGCACTTGGCAACACACGGTCACGTTTCAAGGATCGTCTCCAGCGCGAGGACGAGGCCTGACCCTGTCTGTCCCGGCAGCACTCGCCGTCGACATCGGCGGGACCAAGATCGACGTAGGTCTTGTCGATCGCAACGGGGTGGTTGTTGTTCGTGAACGTGCGGCCACGCCTGCGCATGGTTCCGGCGAGGAAATGTTTGCGGCGATCATTGAACTCATTGCCGAAGTCACGAGGTCTTCGCCGGTTACCCCGGTGGTTTGCGGGGTAGGTACCGGTGGGCCAATGACGCGCAGCGGCATGGAAGTCTCTCCGGTGAATATTCCGGCATGGCGTTCGTTCCCCCTGCTTGACCGACTTTCCGTCGTAACGGGGCTTCCGACCTTTATCGACAACGATGCAAAGGCACTGGCATTGGGCGAAGGTTGGCTCGGCGCTGCTCAGTCGGTTGACAACTATTTGGCAATGGTCGTGTCGACCGGCGTTGGCGGTGGAATCGTTCTTGACGGTCGTTTACTTGATGGTGCTGATGGCAACGCCGGGCACATCGGGCATATCTGCGTTGAGCCTGAAGGTCGTCTGTGCGGATGCGGCGCACGCGGATGTTTAGAAGCCGAAGCGTCGGGAACTGCGATTGCCGCCTACACCGGACGGCCTGCTGCCGAAGCAACCTCCGAAGTGATCGAACGCACTGGTCGGTTGGTTGGGCGAGCGGTGGCAACAGTGTCGAATCTTCTTGATCTTCGTCTTGCTGTTGTTGCGGGTTCTGTGGCGCTCGGCTTTGGCGATCGGTTTTTCGCAGCAGCGAATGAAGAGATCGCGTTGCGGGCGCGACTCGATTTCTCAAATGGTTGTGAACTGCGCCGTGGAGGTCTCGGCGCCGATGGGCCGCTCGTCGGCGCAGCGGCGGTCGGCTGGCGCGGACTCGATCAGTAGGATCATCCCGTGGCTGATCAACTCTCTTCGCGCTGGATGCTCGCTGGAGCGCTTGCCGTTGTTCGTCATCCGTCGCTTTGGACCACTGCCATTCGTCAGTTGTTTCGTCTCGCTCCGCGTGGATGGTGGAAGCGCGCGCCATTCCTGCCGCTTCCCGACGCGTCGTACATGAAATTCCGTTTGGTGACGGCCTATGGCGGTTCTGGTGGAGATCCTCGGCCAGAAGACCTCATCACCTATTTGCATTGGTGTCGGGCCTGGCCCGAGGTCACCTCCTGAAGAGTTCAGGACAAGTACTGATCGCCCGACGCTCGCACGGTGATATCGCTAATCGAGATTCCCCACGGCTGATCGATCACATAGACGATTTGTTCTGCGAGTTCTTCGGCCGAGATTGCCCAATAGCGAATGCTCTCGGGATCGGTGAGGCCTTCGTTTTCATCCGGAGTCATGAACTTCACGACGTTTTCGCGGAATGAGTCCATGTTCTGTCCAAGAATGCCGATCATTGCGTCGCCATTGATGATGGTGGAGCCGAGGTTGGTGCCAAAGACGCCAGTGGGCTTGACGGTGGTGACTTTGATCCGACCCTGCGATTCGATTCGCAGCGATTCGGAAAGCACATTCACCGCAGCTTTCGTGGCGGTGTAGATGGCTGAGCCCGCGACGGGGGTATTTCCGTAGATCGATGAAATGTTCACCACATGACCGCGACCTTGTTTGATCATTTGATCGTGAACCGCAGCGATTCCATTGACGACACCTTTGAAGTTGATGTCGATGCAGCGGCTCCACGCGTCGGCCGCCGCCGCGTGATCGGTCCAGAACGCAAGTGGCATAGTGCCCGCGTTGTTGACGAGCACATCGATAGCGCCGAAGTGCTCCACGCATGCTGAAGCCATTGAATGCATCTGCGCCGAATCGGTGACGTCGGTAGTGCATGCCTGTACCTGGCGTCCCTGAGCCTGAAGTTCAGCAGCGAGCGCAGTCGCACCTGCGCCATCGATGTCGGCGGCAAGAACGTTTGCGCCACGGGCAGACGCGAGAATGGTCACGAGTCGACCGAAGCCGCTCGCAGCCCCCGTCACGATGATTGATCGCCCTGCGAGGTATCCGTTATCAGCAACTGTCATGACGGTGACCGTATCGCTGGTCGGTAACCTGCGCCGGTGGCTCGTTGGGATGTGGTGAGGGCAAAGGGTGATGCTCGGGGCTTTCATAGCCACGGTGTGCCTTCTGGCGCCCAACGTTCGGTGCGGTTACTGGATGTGAGTGGTCCAGCCCTTGCCCTTGGTTCAACGCAATCGATTGACGACGTCGACCTTGATGCAGCAAAACGACTTGATGTTGATGTCTTCAATCGTCAGAGCGGGGGAGGGGCGGTGCTCCTTGACCCTGGTGCGCAACTTTGGGTCGATGTTGTGATTGGTAGATCTGATTCGTTATGGAACGACGATGTGAGCCTTGCCTCTCAATGGCTGGGCGAGGTGTGGGTCGAAGCCTTGCGTTCACTGGGTATTGAAGGCGTGGTGCATCGCGGGGAAATGGTGACGAACACGTTGTCGCCCGTTGTGTGTTTTGCCGGACTTGCCGCCGGGGAGGTCACCGTCGATGGCGCAAAGGTCGTCGGAATTTCGCAACGGCGTACTCGTGCAGGCGCTCGCTTTCAGTGTTCGGTGCCGTTGCGTTGGGATGCGAAGCGTCATGCTGAGCTGCTTGCACCTGGCATTTCGAAGAGCGGCGGTGATCTCAATCAGGTCAAGGTGCACCCAGCAATTTTGGGCGATCCTGCATTCGATTTACGCGACGCGTTTCTCGAAGCGCTCGTTTAGACCTTCTCAGGAGTCTTTCGAGAGTCGGTCGAATCCTTCGATGTAGTCGCCAGCCAGGTGTCCGCCATCGACAGGGATGTCAGCGCCAGTAACCATTGCGGCAAGGTCACTGGCGAGGAACACCGCGACGCGAGCGATTTCATCGGTCGAGGCTTCGCGAGGAATCGCCCGGTTTGCTCCGTAGGACGTAGTGGCCGAACCCAACTCCATGAGTTGTGCTCCCCATGGTCCATACATTCCGGGATTACCGCCAGCGGGACAAACGGTATTGACACGAATTCCCGATCGACCGAGTTCAAGTGCCGCGGCATGGGTGAGCCCCCGCATCGCCCATTTGCTTGCGGTGTACGCGCTCAGTCCATTCATTCCGTGAAGCGCGTCGATAGACGCAATGTTGATGATCGATCCGCCTCCAAGTGCAGTCATCGATGGCGTTACCGCGGCGATGCCTGCGAATGCTCCTGATGCATTGACATCTACGACCCTCCGAAATGTTTCCATCGAGGTTTCGACAATCGAACCGATATGAAGGATGCCGGCGTTGTTGACGAGGAGGTCGATACGCCCGTGGGTAGCGAGTATGTCGTTAACCACTGATGTCCACTGGGTTTCGTTCGTGACATCGAGTGATGCAAACGAAGCCTGGGGTCCAAGTTCCTCAGCCTGGGTGCGACCTTCTTCAGACAGCACATCGGTGACAACGACTGTGGCGCCCTCGTCGATGAATCGTCGGCAGATAGCCGCTCCGGTGCCCCGGGCTGCCCCAGTGACGATCGCAATTTTGCCTTTAAGCAGCATCGAAATTCCCCTTTTTGCTGTTCGGTTCAGACCCTAGGTCTGGCGTCTCCATTGAGTGGGCTGGGTTCGGTGCTCCCATTTTTCGGCCGTTTTGGGGTCTGCGGGGAGAAAAGGGAGGGATGTACTTGCGAAGTGGGGGGAAGTGGGGCAATATGTCTGTCCGGAGGGGCTCCGTGGGGAGCCGGTGGAGAGGATTGCAGGCATGTTCGTTGGGACGTTCGAGCATTCGCTCGATGACAAGGGCCGAGTGGTCCTTCCCGCGACCTTCCGCGCCCAGTTGGTCGATAAGGGATTCATTTCCCAGCTCGACCGCTGTCTTGGCCTCTGGACCGAAGAAGGCTTTGGCGAAATGGCCACCCGACTCCAGGACAAGGTCCGTTCGGGTGAAACCAGCCAGGAATCGCTCCGTGCCTTCGCCGCCAATGCCCACGAAGTCCGACCCGATTCACAAGGCCGCATCACCATTCCCCAGCGCTTGCGCGATTTCGCCTCGCTCGACAAAGAAGCCGTTGTCATTGGCGCCTTTGGACGGATCGAGATCTGGAACGCAGGTCGCTGGAACGACCAAGCATCACTCGCCGACGACAGCCTCACTCAAGCCGTTACGTCCTTGGGGCTCTAGTCCGTGTCATGTCCCCTTTGTCCCTGACCCACCAACGAAAGGACCACTCCTGCGACCGAGCCGGTCGCCCGATTTTCAGCAGTCTCTCGGAACACACGATGGAAGGCCCCTACTCCGCCCGCTTCCCATCGAGCCCGACCGGGGAGAAATCCCGGCGGGCGCCGGTGTTCCGAGGGACTGCTGAGGACCGGTACCGGCTCTGCCGACTGGCTCAGCAGCGAGAGGTATCTGTTATGGCCGCAACCCGCGAATCGTTCGACCACCGCCCGGTGATGCTCGACGAGATCGTGGCGGCCTTCGAATCAGTCCCGGCTGGTTGGGTCATCGATGCAACCCTCGGTGGCGCTGGCCATGCAACGGCTCTTCTCGAGACCTACCCGCACCTTTCGGTACTTGGTATCGACCAGGACCCCGATGCACTTGCAGTTGCGAATGAACGCCTTGCACCTTTTGGTGATCGTGCTCGCACCGTGCAGGCCCGTTTCGACTCGATTGCGTCGGTCATCAATGCCGAACTCGCCGGTCAACTCATTGTTGGTGCGTTGTTTGACCTTGGTGTGAGCTCTCCGCAGTTCGACCGAGCTGAACGTGGCTTTAGTTATCGCTTTGATGCGCCCCTCGACATGCGGATGGATCCATCCCGTGCGCTTAGCGCGATGACAGTCGTTAATGAGTACGACGAAAAGGCCCTTGCTCGTGTGCTTGGCGAGTTTGGCGATGAGCGCTTTGCTGGACGTATTGCCCGAGCGATCATTGCTGCCCGTCCAGTGGAAACGACTACGCAACTTGCAGAAATCACTCGAGATGCGATTCCTGCACCTGCACGCCGAACTGGCGGGCATCCGGCCAAGCGAACGTTTCAGGCGATTCGCATAGAAGTGAACAATGAACTCGGTGTGCTTCCCGTTGCTCTTGAAGCGGCGATCGACTCATTGGCTCCTGCTGGCCGTTTGGTGGTTTTGTCCTATCACTCCGGCGAAGATCGCATCGTCAAGCAGGTCATGCGCGATGCAGAGTCTGGTGGCTGCACCTGCCCCACGAACCTTCCCTGCGTTTGTGGTGCTAAGTCGACGGTTCGGCTTGTCCGTCGCGGTGGAACCACGCCGAGCGCAGCCGAACGTGAGAGCAACCCACGTGCTGAAAGCGCTCGACTTCGAATCGCGGAACGGTCATGACCAGCGCAAGAGTTGCTGCTGAAGGGCGTCGCGCTGCGGCCCATCGCGCGCCACAGGAGTCAACGCGTGAGGGACTTCGGTCGCGACTTCGACTTGTCGATCGCACTGCACCTGAACGTCGCCGTATCGGTTTGATGGCAGGCATCGTTGGCGTGGTTGTTGTGCTTTTCGCAATCGCAGCCGCGCAGACCCTGATTATTTCAGAACAGGCGCACATTGATCGCGTCAACAATCGCATCGCTGAAGCGGAAACTCGTGCCGAACTTCTCCGTGTTGAACTGGCCCAATTACAGAGTCCGCAGAACATCACGACCGCCGCCACAACGAGGCTCGGGATGATTCCGTCGCCGACGCCGGTCTATTTGCAACCCAAGGCGACTGATGACGCACGTGCGGGCGAAACGCCACCGGCACCTACGCCGAAGGCCGTTCCGAAGGCCACGGCGACCACCGTTGTTCCGAAGACGACGCCAACCACAGTTGCGAAGGCAACCACTCCGACGACTGTGGTCAAGCGATGAATCCGCCTCCCGGCCCCGGTCCCGGATCCCCCTCGGTTGACCATCCGCAAAAGAGCGCTCCTTGGAACTCGCCTGATTACTTACCTCGCGGTCGCCGTCGTGTGACTACACCGACGCGTCCGGCTCGTCATTCATCTGGACGCGGCACCACCGCACCTCGCACCGCACCTCCCACTGCGCGCGTTCCTCGCGAGGTCCGTCCGGTCGATCGTGTGCAGCCGAGGGAGCGCAGGACTGAGCACCGCCCAGTTTCTTCAGCGACCCATGCCACCCGTCAGCCTTCGATACACAGTTCGCGATCCGCTTCTGAACTGATCCAAGTCGCAATCGCTTCGACGATTGCATCTGTCATTTCCTCGCTTCAGGGAGTTTTCGACCCATCGAGCTCAGGAAAAGGCTCGAAGCCTGTTTTGGTAAGCACATCGGTTGGGAATCAACGCCGCCGCACACTCATTCTCTTTGTGGTCTTCATCATTCTCTTTTCGATCGTCCTCACAAAAGTTGTCTTCCTCCAGACGGTTGGCCGAGATCGTTACGTTGAATATGGAGCAGGACAGCGAACGAATACGCAGGTACTTGCTGCCGAACGCGGTGCGATTCTTGACCGCAACGGCGCTGAACTTGTGATCTCTCGTCCCGGTAGGTCAATTTTCGTGGATCCGAAGCTTGTGACTGACGCCTCAAGCGAGGCGGCGAAACTCGCTCCGATTCTTGGTCTTGATCCGTTGTTCATTGAATCGAAAATGAATGGGCCTGGGCGGTTTGCGTATCTTGCGCGTCGCGTGACCGCGGAAGTTGCTGATCAGGTTGAAGCTCTCGGTCTTGCCGGTGTGGCACTTCTTGAAGAAAGCGAGCGCTTCGCGCCCGCAGGTGATTCGGCCCGATCGCTCTTAGGTAGCGTTGATGTCGACAACGTTGGCATTTCGGGACTGGAGTCGCAGTTCGGGGCGGCTCTTACTGGCACGCCAGGGAGTATCTCGCTTGAGCGCAGTCCGCGGGGTCAAACGATTGCTGTGGGTGACCATTCTGTTACTCCTGCGCAAAAAGGTGACGACCTCAAACTGACCATCGATCAGTCGATTCAGTTTGAGGCCGAGCGCTTGCTCGGCGAACAGGTGAAGGCCACCGGGGCAAAGGGTGGCATTGCGATTGTCAGTAAGCCCGGTACGGGTGAAGTCCTGGCGATCGCCGACATGGTCCTCGATCCTGAGACTGGCGCTGTGCGCGTAAGTTCGAACAACTCAGCTCTGACAACCCAGTACGAACCGGGTTCAGTAATGAAGATTGTCACTCTCGCTGGAGCGATGGATGCAGGTCAGATCAGTCCGACTTCGCAATTCAATCTTCCACCATCGCTCAGGATCTACGACGCCGAATTTGGTGAATCCGAAGGCCGCGGAACGGTTACTTGGGACACCGCGCAGATCCTCACTCATTCTTCGAATGTTGGGACGATCAAAATCGGCCAAGGCCTGGGCAAAGAAGCGTTGTATTCCGCGCAGAAGGCTTTCGGTTTCGGATCAAAGACTTCTCTCAATTTCCCAAATGAAGCATCTGGTTCAGTGCTTGCTCCGTCGAAGTATTCCGGGACGTCGCTTCCTTCGATCGCAATTGGTCAAAGTATTTCGGTAACGCCGATGCAAATGCTCTTCGCTTATAACACGATCGCAAACCAGGGCATGTACGTGGGACCGAAGTTGGTTGACTCGACCGTCGATGCCGATGGTGTCGAACATCCGACTGCTGCCGGCGATTCACATCGGGCAGTGAGTGCGGGTACTGCCGACAAGATGAACATCATGTTGCGCAATGTGGTGGATGAGGGGACCGGTCGTCTTGCTGCCATCAACGGCTACTCGGTCGCCGGGAAGACGGGCACCTCTCGGAAGCCGCAGCCAGGTGGTGGCTACATCGACAAGATGGGCGTTGTTCGCTACCAGTCAACCTTTGTTGGCTTTGTGCCTGCCCAACAGCCAGCGCTCTCGGTCTACGTCATGATTGATGAACCGAGTGGTGCCTACACCGGTGGCGCAACGGCTGCTCCGGTTTTTTCGAAACTCGGTTCGTTTGCACTCAATCGTCTCGGGATTGCTCCCGCTGCAACTGATATTGCACTTGGAGGAGCTCCAGTCTCTGCAGTGCTTGGACTCCCGAGTTCCTCAACCCAGGCAATTGTTACCGACGGCGATCGTGTACGGGCGTTGACTGCGGGCTCACCTGAAGCGATTGCATTCTCGACACCGACCACGAGCGCCCCACCAGCGCCAACTACGACAACGACGGCGGCGCGTAGAACCGCATCGGTGAGGTGACGTGTGCGACTGGCGACGATCGTTGCCGAACTGAATGAGGTCGAGATGGTGGGCGCCGATGGCTCACCATCATTCGATGATCTGGAAATCACCGACGTGAATTTTGATTCTCGTCATGTTCGAGTCGGTTCACTTTTTTGCTGTGTCCCCGGAGTTTCTGACGACGGACACCTCCATGCCGCTGAGGCCGTCGCTGCCGGAGCAATTGCGCTGCTCGTAGATCACCGTGTTGCTGTCGACGTTCCTCAGCTTGTGGTTTCGAACGTGCGGGAAGCGATGGCGACAGTATCGGCAGCGTGTTTTGGACATCCGGCCGAAGACCTTGTCGTCGTTGGAGTGACTGGAACAAATGGGAAAACCACGACGACGTGGATGCTCCGAAACATCTTCAAGGCGGCTCGACGAAATGTTGAGGTACTCGGGACTCTTTCTGGTGCACGCACGACTCCGGAGTCTCCAGACATCCAACGCCGTTTGGCCGAATGGCGCGACGCAGGTGTCGAAGTCGTGGCGATGGAAGTTTCGTCTCATGCGATCGACCAACGCCGCGTCGATGCAATGAAGTTTCGCGTTGCGTTGTTCACAAACTTGAGCCGTGATCACCTTGATTACCACGGTTCGATGGAGGAGTACTTCGAAACGAAGGCTCGCCTCTTTGCCCTCGAACGTTGCGAAGCGGCGGTTGTGAATCTCGACAGCCCCCATGGGCGACTTCTTGCCGATGCCGCAACTGTTCCCACCAATGGCTATTCGCTCGATGAAGTCGAGGAGTTGCAACTCTCAGTTGATGGTTCGACCTTTCGGTGGCGCGGGCATGCAATCTCACTTCCTCTTGGTGGATTATTCAACGTGAGTAACGCGCTCGGTGCCGCTCACACTGCTCGAGTCTTGGGCATCGACGACGCCACAATCGCTGAAGGGCTTTCCCTCCCACTCGTCGTTGAAGGCCGATTCGAACGAGTCGATGCCGGGCAGCCATTCGCGATCATCGTTGACTATGCACACACTCCTGATGGCCTTGAGCAGCTCCTTCGTGCTGCCGGTGACATTGTCGATGGTCGCGTCATCGTCGTCTTTGGATGCGGTGGCGACCGGGATCCGTCCAAGCGCTCGATGATGGGAGAAACCGCAGCGCAGCGTGCCGACTCGGTCATTATTACTGCAGACAATTCAAGGTCTGAATCTACTGATCAGATCATCGCTTCGATTTTGGAAGGTGTGCAGCGGGTGTCGAGTCCACGAGCAAGTTCAATCATCGTGGAACCCAACCGTCGGACAGCGATTTCCGCGGCTCTCCGAAGTGCAGCGCCCGGAGACATCGTTCTTCTGGCTGGCAAGGGTCACGAGACCGTTCAGATAATTGGCGAGTCAACCGCTCCTTTCGATGACCGTCTCGTTGCATTCGAGGAATGGAAACAACTGGAGACCGCTCGATGATTCGTCTCCTCGTTGCTGCAGCAATTTCACTTGGTCTTTCGTTATTTGGCACACGTCTTTTGATCTCATGGCTCGAACATCGCCGTATTGGACAGCCCATTCGCGAAGATGGCCCCCAGGGTCACATCACCAAAGCAGGTACACCCACGATGGGTGGTCTGGCATTTGTGGCGGCCGCTGCGGTTGGGTGGTTTGTCAGTGATCTCAGTGGAGCTGTCTTCACCCGACGTGGATTGATCTGCATGGCTGCGATTATCGCTGCCGGACTCGTTGGTCTTCTCGATGACTCCATCAAAGTGTTTCGCGAGCGCAACCTTGGGTTGACGAAGAGGGCAAAGACGTTCGGTCTTCTTTCTGTTGCTGTCGCCTACGCAGTTTCTATGCTGACGTTTACCAACGTCACGACCACGTTGTCGTTCACTCGATTCGATTTTCCGGGCATTGAAATCGGAAAGGTCGGTTGGGTGGTTCTGGCCGTCGTCATCTTCTATGCCACGACAAATGCGGTGAACCTCACAGATGGTCTCGATGGGCTCGCTGCTGGTGCCTCAATCTTTGGATTTGCGGCGTACACAGTGATCGCCTTCTGGGGCTTCCGTAATAACTCCATCTACGGCGATGAAAGTTTCCTCGACACAGCGGTTGTTTCAGCATCGATGATGGCAGCCGTTGCCGGATTCTTATGGTGGAATGCAGCGCCGGCTCGAATCTTCATGGGTGATACCGGGGCTCTAGCAATTGGTGCAGGGCTCGCAGCACTCGCGCTGAGCACCAACACGATCCTGCTTCTGCCAATTGTCGGCGGCCTCTTCGTAATGGAAACAGTTTCGGTCATTCTTCAGGTCGGGAGTTATCGAGCGTTCGGTCGACGCATTTTCCGAATGGCGCCGCTTCACCATCACTTCGAACTTGCAGGATGGCCTGAAACTACGGTGATCATTCGACTCTGGATTGTGGCTGGTCTGTTCACGGCCTTGGCTTTGGGTCTCTATTACGCAGACTTCGTGCGATTGCCGGGAGTCATCAACTGATGGACGCGCCGACACGCGGCCCATTGCGGTCGGCACTTGTCTTCGGATTTGGCGTCACAGGCCGTGCAGTCGCGACTGCGCTTACCTCTCGAGGCGTCTCAGTTGTGGCGGTCGATGAGCATCCCACCGACGTGATTCGCGCTGAGGCAGCATCGATGGGAGTGGAACTGGTTGAAGCACCTTCGCCGCAGGATCTCACGCGCCTTGTCTCAGGGTGCGATCTTGTCGTTCCCAGCCCCGGAATTCCCGAATCTCACCCCATCTTCGGAGTTGCTGAGGCGGAAGGAGTTGCAATCGAATCGGAGTTTGATCTCGCCGATCGATGGGATTCTCGTCCGATCGTCGCTATCACCGGTACCGACGGAAAAACCACGGTTACGACCATGGTCACTGCGATGCTTCTCGCCTCAGGTATCCGGTCGATCGCTTGCGGCAATACCGAAACCCCCTTGGTTGAGGCTATTTCCGACCCCGCTATCGAAGTCTTTGTTGTTGAAGCTTCTTCGTTCCGTTTGGCGACAACACGCTGGTTCCGACCCTCGGTTGCTGTGTGGCTGAACTTCGCGCCCGACCATCTTGACGCACATGTTTCGCTTTCGTCGTACGAATCTGCGAAGGCGTCGATTTGGAAAGATCTCGATGCCGTCTCCGGTGTTGCAATCGCGTCGGCGACCGATCCGGTCGTACTCGCAAATCGCAACCCCGAGGTTTCGACGCTCACTTTCGGGGGAGCCGGGACCAACGCCGATGCCACGGTGTCCGACGGCTGGCTTTGCTTGCCGGACCGAACTCAACTCATTGCCGTCGACGAACTTCCGCGTTCCTTTCCCCATGACATCACCAATGCACTCGCCGCATCCGTCGCGGCGTTGGCTGCAGGAGCAACTGTCGAGGGCGTCCGACATACGCTTCGTTCGTTTAGAGGGCTGCATCACAGGATGCAGTACATCGGCCAGGTTGATGGAGTGCGCTGGTACGACGATTCGAAGGCAACAACTCCGCATGCTGTCGAAACTGCACTGCAGGCGTTCGATTCTGTTGTGCTTATCGCCGGTGGACGTAATAAGGGCCTCGACCTTGCTGCTCTTGGGGCGCATGTACCCCCGGTACGGGCAGTTGTGGCGATCGGCGAAGCCGCCACTGAAGTGCATAAGGCTTTTGACGGGCGTTGCGAAATTCGTGTTATTGAAACCTCAATCGCCGACGCGGTAGCAGTGGCAGCGGAGCTTTCCCAGCCCGGAGATGCGGTTCTGCTTTCTCCTGGATGTACGTCGTTCGACTGGTTTACGTCGTACGGGGATCGAGGCGATCAGTTCACCGATGCGGTGCGTGCTCTCCGCGGATTCATGACGGAGGAAGCGCAATGAGTGCAACTGTTGCTGAAAAGCGGCCCACCGTCGGTCGATTGCTGCGTTCAGCCCGTGAACCGCAGCCGCGTACTACCAATTTTAAGGTTCTCTGGTTTGTCGTTATTGCCGCCAATCTCTTTGGCTTGCTGATGATCTTGTCTGCATCATCGGTAACGGCGCTCTATCAGTACGGAACCTCGTGGTATCAGTTCCGCCTTCAGGCGCTCTGGTTTGTCATTGGGTGTTGCGCAATGTTTTTCATGAGCCGCTACTCCTATGAAAAGTTGTCGAAGTGGATGAAGTTGGCCCTCTTTGGCTCCGCAGGGCTCATGGTCGCAGTGCTAATTCCAGGTCTTGGCGTGTCGGTCAACGGCTCTTCGCGTTGGATTGGCTGGGGCCCCCTGCGCATGCAGCCTTCCGAATTCGTGAAACTCGCGGTCATTCTTTACGCGGCCGACACCCTTACCCGCCGTGTTGGCCAGATTCGCGATTGGAAGGCGGTAATGCGTCCCATCGCAATTGTGTTTGGCGCATTTGCAGTGATGCTCATGGCGCAGCCGAATCTGGGTACAACGATCATTCTCGCCGCGATTGTTCTCGTGATGCTTTTTGTTGGCGGTGTTCCTGGCAAGCCTCTCGCTGTCCTCTCGGGGCTGTTGGTTAGTGCGGCCGTGTTCTTTGCAATCCGTGAGCCCTACCGATGGCGCCGACTTATGTCATTCCGCGATCCATGGGCCGACCCGCTCTATACCGGCTACCAAAGCCTTCAGAGTCAAATTGGTTTTGCGAACGGTGGAGTTCTGGGTACCGGCCTCGGGCAGGGGCGGGCGAAGTGGGGATTCCTTCCCGAAGCTCACACCGATTTCATTTACGCGATCATCGGCGAAGAGATCGGCCTCGTCGGGTCAGTGCTTGTGATCGGAGTATTTCTTGCGTTTGCTCTTCTTGGTATCCGCATCGCGCTTCATGCCCGTGATCGTTTTGGAATGTTGTTGGCCACGGGAATCACAACGTGGATCCTTATTCAGGCATTCATCAATGTTGGCGCCTGTGTAGGCGTCCTTCCCATCACGGGTGTCCCGCTACCGTTTGTGTCCGCGGGCGGTTCGTCTCTTGTCGTTACGATGGCGGCCTCCGGCATTCTCCTGAACATCGCTCGACAGGGACGCTGATGAGGGGTCGGCCCGTTGCCGATTCCGCCACCTATGCCCTCGTGGCCGGTGGTGGAACTGCAGGCCACGTACTTCCGGGTTTGGCGGTTGCGCGGGCACTTGTCGATCGGGGGCACGACAGCTCGTCGATTCATTTTGTTGGAAGCGATCGGGGACTCGAGCGAACGCTGGTGCCCGATGCAGGCTTTGCTGTCACGCTGCTGCCCGGACGCGGTATCCAGCGCCGTCTTACCCTTGAAAACATCGCGGCGGCTTGGGGTCTTCTACGAGCGGTGGCGAAGGGGATCAGCATTGTTCGTCGACGACGTCCGAAAGTGGTCCTAGTTCTGGGTGGATACGCCAGCATCGCCTGCACCGTTGGTGCGGTGATCTGGCGAGTCCCGATCGTCGTGATGGAACAGAACGCTCGCGCAGGAGCAGCAAATCGTCTTGCTGGTCGATTCGCGAAGGCATGTGCCGTTCCATTCGCTGAAACCGATTTGCCGCGCAGCGTCTTGACTGGAAATCCGGTTCGTCCGGAAGTTCTGGCGATCAACCGAGAACGTGACCGCGATGGTGCACGAACAACACTGGGAGTTTCCGGTGATCGGATATTTGTTGCAGTGATCACAGGATCACTCGGATCACGCAAAGTGAACGAAGCCGTTTTTGCTGCTGTGCCGAAGTGGTCGGAGCGGAACGATCTTTCCATTCGTCATGTGATTGGCTCTCGAGACTGGGAATCGGTGCAGGACTCGCTTCCACGGGGCGATGCTCTCGAGTACGTCGCTGTGCGCTACGAAGACCATATGGACACGGTTCTCGCTGCAGCTGATCTCTTAATCGGTCGCGCCGGGGGTACGACTGTTGCTGAACTTGCTGAAGTTGGCGTTGGAGGTGTGCTGGTACCGTTGCCCCAAGCGCCTCGCGACCACCAAAGCGCAAACGCTTCCGCTCTGGTGAAGGTCGGGGCGGCCCGGCTTATTCCCGACGCGGAACTCGACGGCGACCGACTCGTCGCCGAAGTTGATCGGTTGCTCGACGATCCTTCGCAACTTGAACGAATGGGAATCGCGGCGCACACGTTGGCTCAACCCAATGCTGCTGATGCTGTTGCTGAACTCGTGGAGCGTCATGCCCGGCGCTCATGAAAGCGATCCGTGTCCGTCACTTGGGACTGCTCGATCGATCCATGTGGTCGGCGTCGGTGGTCCGGGGATGTCAGCGATCGCCTCGACCCTTGTTGGCATGGGTCATTCGGTAACCGGAAGCGACGTTGTCGAATCAGCGGTTCTTGATCGCCTCCGGTCTGAAGGTGTCGTTGTATTCCTCGGGCATTCGGCCGACAACCTCGCTACCGAAACTGATTTCATCGCCGTTTCCACGGCGATTCCAGACGACAATCTCGAAGTTCTTGCCGCACGCGCCCGTTCGATTCCCGTTGTCCGTCGTACTGCACTGTTACCAGCGGTGGCTTCTGAGCGCCGCACAATTGCAGTAACGGGCACGCATGGAAAGACAACCACGTCTTCGATGCTCGCATTGGTCTTGCTTGAAGCGGGCCTTGACCCGTCGTTCCTCATTGGCGGCGATATCAGTCAACTCGGGATCAACGCGAAGTGGTCCCAGGGCGAGTGGTTTGTCGTGGAGGCCGATGAAAGTGACGGCTCCGGCTTCACCATCGACCATGAAGCACTCATCGTCACCAATATCGAAGCCGATCATCTTGAATATCACGGCTCGTTCGAGAATCTTCGCTCTGCATTTGAATTATTCATTTCAGCAACTCGCGGACCAGTGGTCTTGTGTGCCGACGATTCCGAGACGGCTGCGATCGCTCGTGGCATGAGTGCAATTACCTATGGTCAATCTGAAGAGGCCACCGTGCGCATGCTGAGTGTGAAAAGTTCACGTTCAGGAACCGATTTCGATGTTGTGCAACGTGGCGAGCAGGTCGGACACATTCACCTTCCCGTCCCTGGTGCGCACAATGCACTCAACGCGTGTGCGGTGATCGCGTTAGCCCTCGAACTTGGGGTCCCGTTCTCGGCGTGTACGGCGGCGCTCAAAAACTTTGGTGGTGTTCGTCGTCGGTTTGAAACTCGGGGAGAGGCTTGTGGCGTGGTTTTCATCGACGACTATGCCCATCTGCCCACCGAGATTGAGGCTGCGATATCGGCTGGTCGTGACGGAAATTGGGGCCGAGTGGTAGCAGTTTTTCAGCCCCATCGATATAGCCGTACCCAATCGTTATGGCGCGAGTACGCCGACGCGTTTGTCGATGCCGATGTACTTGTGCTCACGGGCATTTACCCGGCAGGTGAAGCTCCTCGCGAAGGAGTCACCGGGCAACTCATCGTCGACGCAGTCACCCGTGCTCATCCCGAGCAGGAAGTCCTGTACGTCGCCGATCGTTCTGGCCTGGCGCAAGTTCTTGCCAAGGAACTTCGAGAAGGCGACTTGTGCCTTTCGCTAGGCGCTGGGGATATCACCAAGCTCGCCGACGAAGTTCTTCCAATTCTTGTCGATGGGGGAGCGTCGTGAACCTCAGCGCAGTCGCTCACGAACTTCAGACGGCGTTCGGCGAACGCAGTGAACGCGATGCTGCTCTTGGTGAACTAACGACCTATCGAGTTGGCGGTCGGGCTTCGATTCGTGTTCGAGCCGAATCAATATCCGACCTTGAGGTGATCGGAAAACTGATCGCCAGGTCGGGTACACAATTCGCTGTGGTGGGGCGTGGTTCAAATCTTCTCGTTGCCGATGAAGGTTTCGATGGCATCGTCATCACTCTTGGCGATGGTCTCGCGTCAATCGATATCTCCGGCACAGTTGTTCGCGCTGGTGGTGCAGCTCCGCTCCCGATCGTCGCCCGTCGCACTGCAGCAGCGGGGCTCACTGGTTTCGAGTGGGCCGTTGGTGTTCCCGGTTCTATCGGCGGAGCAATTCGTATGAATGCTGGCGGTCACGGTTCGGATATGACGCAATCGCTTGTGATGGTGCGCGTTGTGGATCTCGCAACGGGCGACCAAGGGCAACTGTCGTTGGCTGATCTTGGCCTCGGATTCCGCACTTCGATGCTTGGTCGTTCACTCGTCGTGGCTGAAGCCGAACTCGCGCTTGCCGTGGGAGAACGATCTGTGGCCGAAACTGAGATCTCGGACATCGTTCGTTGGCGGCGAGAAAATCAACCGGGCGGGGCCAATGCCGGTTCGGTCTTTGTGAACCCGCGCCCCGACTCGGCCGGCAGACTTGTTGACGAATCCGGAGCGAAAGGGCTCAGGGTCGGCTCAGCAGAAGTGTCGAACAAACATGCGAACTTCATTCAGGTCGACGATGGCGGTTCGGCGAACGATGTCGCGATGCTGATGGCATTGGTTCGTGCGCAGGTGCGCGACCACACCGGTGTGGATCTGCACGCGGAAACTCATTTTCTCGGTTTTGCCCCGCAAGTCGCCGCGGCTGCTGGTGCTCAACGGGTCGAGGACTTCGCCTGATGGCCACCAGACTGCGCGATCGATCGGGAGCCAGTTCCGATATTGATCCGCGCATTGCGGCGCGTCGCGATGCCGTTGAAACCGAGAAGCGCCGACGACGTGGTCGTTGGTGGCTTATCGCTGCGATCGTCGCGGCAGTACTCGTCGGTGCATGGTTCATTACGCGAACTCCGCTACTCGATGTCGATCGCATCGAGGTACGAGGTGCGGTTCTAACGACATCAGATGAGATCATCGCTATCTCCGGACTTCGCCCGGGCGAGGCCCTTCTCGAAGTCGATACTTCAGCCGCAGCATCTCGTATTCGCGAACTTCCCTACATCGAGTCCGCATCAGTGGTTCGAAAGTGGGACGGTTTGGTGACTATTACCGTGTCAGAACGGGTGCCAGTAGCGATCGCAGCTTCTGCCGACGGTGTTGCGATGCTTATTGACGGCTCTGGCCGAGTGATTGGCGTCCAAACCGCCGGAGACGGAGTCGAGACGGTTCTCATTGGGGTCGAGGCGGGAGCCCCGGGAACGCTTGTCGAGGGCGTTTCTGGCGCTCTCGAGGTGGCCTCGTTACTTACCCCGGGAATGCGAACCCGAGTCGCCGGGATTGCAACTGCCCCAGACGGTTCACTCAATCTGGCGCTGAAGCCCCAAGGCATCGTCATTATGGGACCTCCCACAGACCTGCCGG
This sequence comes from Actinomycetota bacterium, assembly GCA_005787345.1. Classification (GTDB taxonomy): domain Bacteria; phylum Actinomycetota; class Acidimicrobiia; order Acidimicrobiales; family Acidimicrobilacustridaceae; genus Acidimicrobilacustris. Next base: position 313 of record SYBH01000021.1, on the reverse strand, counting down.
CCAAGGTCGACTCACTACGGACCGTGATGGGCCAGGTCGACCAGCGGGACCTCGCCACGATCAATGTGGTCAATCCCTCGACCCCTGTGGTTGTGAGAACCCCGAAATAGCCCTTTGGGGCGAGTAACCTCGCTCCAGTTCTTCTATCTCTTCCCAAAGTCCGTCCTGCATTTCTCTCGAAGGAGCTCCCCATGGCCGCCAGTCCGCAGAACTATCTCGCGGTGATCAAGGTCGTCGGTGTCGGTGGTGGTGGCGTGAATGCCGTCAATCGCATGATCGACGCCGGACTCAAGGGGGTCGAGTTCATTGCGGT
>SYBH01000112.1 GCA_005787345.1 Actinomycetota bacterium | reverse complement strand
ATCGAAGCCGGATGGCGCTTGACCGACTGGTCAGTTCCACAACAAGTATCAGCTGACTAAACCGTTGCTGATACGACACTGACAGTCGCTCGTCGGACAGCAAAGAATCAACCCTTGAGTCGAGTTATCGGCCGGTGTGGCCGAATCCACCGTCGCCGCGTTCCGAATCACCGAGATGATCGAAATCGTCGACCGGCACCAAAACGACGTGCTCCACGCGCTGCACAACAAGTTGTGCGATGCGTTCACCGCGTTTGACCTCAAACGGTTCAACAGGATCGGTATTAATCAACAGCACCTTGAGTTCGCCTCGGTAGCCACTATCGATGAGACCAGGCGTGTTGAGACAGGTCACACCATGCTTTAGGGCGAGCCCGCTTCGAGGCTGCACGAACCCTGCATGGCCCTCGGGGATCGCAACGGCAAGGCCTGTGGGCACCAAAGCTCTGCCCCCAGCCGGCAGAAGAACGATGGATTCACGCGCAAGAAGATCGAGCCCAGCATCGCCAACACGGGCGTAGGCCGGCAGCTCAAGATCAGGGTCAAGGCGCATCACGGGAACTTCAAGCACGAGCCGATCGTAGGACGGTGCGTAGGATCCGGTCATGCTTGCTTGGATCGATCTCGAAATGACAGGTCTCGACACCGCCACGAACGTGATCGTCGAGATCGCCACCCTGCTCACCGACGACAACCTCGAGATCATCGCTGAGGGGCCCGACCTCGTCGTCTATCAGCCACCAGAAGCCTTGGCGTTTATGGATGAAGTCGTCGTCAAAATGCACAGCCGTAGCGGACTGCTTCCCCAGATCGAGGCGTCGACTATCAGCCTCCAAGAGGCCAACGACGCGACAATGGCCTTCCTGCGCGAGCACATCGCCGAGCCCCGAACCGTTCCCCTTTGTGGCAACTCCATTGGAACTGACCGCCGCTTTCTTGCCACCTACATGCCCGAGATCGAAAACTTTCTTCACTATCGATCGGTTGATGTCTCGACCCTGAAAGAACTCATCAAACGGTGGAACCCCACCCTTCTGAAGGACGCCCCCCGCAAAGCCGAGGGCCATCGCGCCCTTGACGACATCCGGGAAAGCGTTTTAGAACTCCGCTACTACCGAGACACGTTCTGTCTGCTCGATGCGGCAGGCCCCACCCCCGAATCCAGCGACTGATTGGCACGCCGCCGTCGGGCGGTAGTGTCGGAATGTCATGGGGGATGCACACGATCACAACGGGCATGCACACAGCGCTGAAGCGCCGCGCGTGCCGCGTCAGGAACAAGAAGACGCGTCCACCGAAATTACTGAAGTGGCGCGCGGCATCCTGCGCCTCCAACTTCCCACCGACTTCACCGGCCTAGGCCATGTGAATACCTACGCGATCGAAGACTCACGTGGCTTCACACTTGTCGATCCCGGTCTGCCCAGTGATGAATCTTGGGCTGCGTTGCAAGATCGCATGCGCGACGCAAATATCCCCCTAGCGCGAGTACACACCGTCTACATCACCCATTCGCATCCCGATCATTTCGGCGGCGCACATCGAATTGTCGAAGCCAGTCACGCCGACGTGCTGACATCAACCATGTTTCGCAAGTGGACGGATCTTCTTGACCTCGATGAAACACCGCTTGAGCCGCTTGATCCGGCCGATGCTGTTGAAGCTGCAACCATTCTCGATGCAATCGGCAACACCGATGAGGCCGAGATGGAAGAAGCCTTTCCGGGCTTCAAGGCATTCCGCGATCGCATTCGCGCCGCCATCGCCGACGGTCGTATCGAAGAAGTCTCCTGGATGAAAGCTCCGCGCCCCACAATCGTTGTTGATGATTCACAACGAGTTCGTATGGGCGATCGCGATTGGATCGCAGTGTTCACTCCGGGCCACACGCACGACCATTTGTGCATGTGGAACCCCGAAGATGGCGTCTTGCTTTCGGGCGATCATGTGCTGCCCACGATCACACCACATATCGCTGGTTTCATGGGTGGCGATCCGCTCTCGAATTACCTGAAGAACCTCGACAAGGTTGCTGGGCTTGAAGGGATCACCACCGTCTTGCCGGCCCATGGCCACCCATTTAGCGATCTTCCTGGTCGCTGCGAGGCCATCAAGGACCACCACGCCACTCGCCTGCAACTTCTTGTTGACGCGGCACCCGAAGTTGGTTGGGCTCCCATCGCGAAGTGGTCCGAGTACTTGTTCTCCCCCCGCAGCCGTGGCCCTATGGCCGATAGCGAAACCTCTGCCCACCTCGAGAATCTTCGCCTAGCGGGCAAGGCCGAACGTCGCGCCGCCGAAGAAGGTTTCGACTACCGCGTCGAGTACTGACGTTCATGCCCGAAGCGCTCTCGGCCAAACAGCTGCTGCGCACGCGTTCGGTCACGCCGTTCTTGTTGGCCTCGGTGGCATCGACCGTCGCCACGATGATCCAGATCACTGCACTCGGCAAACAGATCTACGACATGACCGGACGAGATCTTGATCTTGGTCTTCTCGGTCTTGCCGAATTCGCACCAGCATTCCTTTTAATGGCAGTGACTGGCGCAGTTGCCGATCGTTTCGACCGCCGTCATGTCGCATCGTTCGGGCTGGGTATCGAAGTCCTCGCCTCCGGCATGCTCGCCTGGTACATCGCCACAAAACCCACAGCCACCTTGCCGATTTTTGTCATCGTGATCATCTTTGGAATCGGTCGCGCCTTTGTGAGCCCCGCAACTCGTTCCATGCCCGCCGACATTGCACCCGATGGCAGCATCCCCCGACTCACGGCATTTCATGTGGGTTGCTGGCAAGCCAGTGCCATCATTGGCCCCGTAATCGCTGGCTTCCTCTTTGTCGTTTCACCAACTTGGCCATTCATTGCGTGCATGATTTTGACCGCAGTCGGCGCGATTCTCATTCAATTCGCTCGGCCGCGTGCCGATCGCATTACCCCAGGGAACTCGCTGTCCAGCGAACATGAAGCCTCGATGATTGATCTCAGCGATGAGATGCGCCCTGCAGAAATGCTCGATGTTCTCGGCGAGCAAAACGCCGACAAGATCGCTCATAAATCGCTCGCTCCCAACCTCACCTCGAATGCCGTTAACAAAAAGAAGAAACGGACAATCCACGAAGCATTCGAAGGCTTCCGCGTCATTCGACGTAATCCAGCACTGCTGGGCGCGATTTCACTCGACCTCTTCGCCGTGTTGTTCGGCGGCGCAGTTGCGCTACTACCCGCAATCGCAGAAAACCGACTGGGCGTTGGTGCTGTGGGACTGGGTTGGCTGCGCGCCGCGGGTGGAATCGGTGCAGCAGCTGTCACGATTGCGCTGAGCCTTAAACCGATTCAGCGACGCACTGGGCCGGTGATGTTCATTTCTGTCGCACTCTTCGGCGTGTTCACAATCACGCTTGGATTGACGCACAATTTTGCGATCGCATTCCTCAGTGTGATGTTGTTGAGCGCAGCTGATTCGGTCAGTGTGTTCATCCGAAGCACCCTCGTTCCGTTGGTTACCCCGTCGTCGACTCGCGGTCGAGTCATGGCGGTCGAAGGTGTCTTTATTGGAGCATCGAATGAGCTCGGAGCCTTCGAATCTGGAGTAGCTGGTCAGTTGCTCGGCACTGGACGCGCTGTCGTCTTTGGCGGTGTTGCCACAATCGGTGTCGTGATCTGCTGGATCATGTTGTTCCCGGTGTTGTGGCGTTATGACCGCTTCCCCGACCGTCCGCCGGATTGATCATTTCTTCAACAGCGGTCAGACAACCGACCACACACCGCGAGCGCCGCTGCCTTCGACTTTGCCTTCATCGGCAAGTTTGCGTAGGTGCGCATGCACCGAGCGCTTGGCCATCGGGATGAGCACAGGATCGAGCTGCACATATGCCGCTTCGACGAGTTGCGCGATACGCGCGCTACCCATGTCGATCAGCAAGCCATGGAGTTGCGCTTCGCGTTCGAGCCGATGGGCGACATACCAGTCGATGACCGCGTTTGGGTCAGTGATGACATGCCCATGGGCCGGAGCAATCGTCTTCAACTTCAATGCCCGCACCTTCCCCAATGACTCGAGATAGGCCCCCATATCGCCGTCCGGTGGCGTGATCACAACGGTCGAGCCCTGCATGATGTGGTCGCCAGAAAACAGCATGCGTTCGTCATCGAGAAAGAAGCACAAGTGATTGCCCGCATGCCCTGGCGTGTGCACAGCAGTGATTGTGAACTCGTCGGTGACAAGTTGATCGCCGTCGCGAAGACGACGATCAGTGCGAAGGCCTCCACGATTGCTCCAGGCCATCACTTCAGCGCCGGTTTCGGCCTTAAGTGCGGGGACGCCCGGCGAATGATCGGGATGCGTATGCGTGCACATGATCCAACGAATGCGGCCCTTGGCCGCTTTCAAAATTGCTTTGGTGTGGGCGTCGTCTTCAGGACCCGGGTCAATCACGAGCACTTTGTCATTTCCAACGAGATACGTATTGGTGCCCGGGCCCGTCATGTGGCCGGGATTCGCCGCGGTAATTCGACGCACGAGCGGCGAAATCACTTGTGGCTTGTCGTGCACCAACGGCGGTTCGGAGGTAAACGTTGTGCTTGTGTCAGTCACGAACCGGACCGATTTCAATTGGCGCAGTTGCCGAAGGTGTTGTCGGCGTTACGTCACCAATCCACTGGACATCGACCGTGCTGCGGCGGCGAGACATGCCGACGAACGAACCGATACGTGTCCAACGACGCACAAGGCGACGGCCGACCGGTCGTCGTAGCGGCCCGATAAGCAACAGAAGTCCGATCGTTCCTGAAATGAATCCCGGGACGATGCAGAGAAATCCGGCGATCGAGAGCATGGCAGCATCGAGCATTTCTCCGCCGGGGGTCTCTCCCCGATTCATCGATTCACGCGTGCGACGCATAACACCGAGACCCTCGTGCTTTACGAGCCACACGCCAACGGCACTCATCGCGATGAGAGCAGCAATCGTCGGAAGGATTCCGATCCAGCCTGCGACCGCGACCACAACACCCAGCTCAATCAGCGGGAACACGACGAACACGCAGAACAGAAACAAGAACACATCCGAAGCGTACCGGTGAAGACCTTTCAATCGCCGTCGCTATCGCAGCTGCGAAACAACATCACCGCAAAAATGCCCCAGCGCCGGGCCGGACGAACCGAACCCGACGCTGGGTCTGCAGCGAGCATTGGTCCCCCCGAACCAACGTCGCAGGCCTTCAGACCGCGTGCTGCGTGAGCAGGGCCTTTCGTTCAAGTTCGTTGAGTCCACCCCAGATGCCGTGCGGTTCACGGATCGACAGGGCGTAGTCAAGACAATCGGTGCGCACCGAACAATCGGTGCAGATCTCTTTGGCCCGGTTCTCGCGCTGGAGCTTGTCTTCCTTGCGCTCGAACTGTGAGGGCGGGAAAAAGACCACAGCCTGTGGCCCACGACATTCCGCCTTCATCTGCCAATCGTCTTCAATTCGCTGAACACTCATTGCAGTACTGCCTCCCTACTCCGGATGGCGAACGTACAACGGCTCCCGCGCCCAATGCAAGAAAAAATGCGACGAATGTCACATTCCGGTGAATGGGATGAAAACGGGGTCAGTCGGGATCCTGAACCGGGCCTGACTCAGGGTTTGTGACCTCGGAGGATTCCTTCTCTCCCTTGGTATCGGAGCGAGGGGAACGATCCCGGTAGTCCTTGGCTGCACCCACTTCCGGCTCTACCTCGAGAACCAGTCCGTCGATGCTCACAACCCGCACTCGTTCGAGTTCTTCGATGGGAGTGGAGCGATTGGTCGACGCCCGCCAAAGAGCCTCACGGATCTGGACAACACCATCGGGGTTAATGCCCGTGACGGCTCGGCCCATTTCCCCGATCATCCACTCACGCCCGATTGTTGGAGTCGAGAAGCGAGTACGAACCATAGATGGCATACCGGCAAGGAAGGTCAGAACCATGCCCAAGATCGCGACGAGCAACGTGATCCATGACAGCGACATTCCGTCGAAGACGGTAAACGAAAATACGGCAAACAAAACGATGCCGATACCGGTCCACACCCTCGGCACGCCGGTTTGCACATCAACTGCGAACGCGAACATCGAAGCTGCAAGTACGACAAATGCCCACCAATTCGTCGGCAGAACCCACATTCCGTAGCCGGACAAGATAAATGCGCCTGCACCAACAACACCAGCAACTCCAACGCCAGCGGTGAAGAGTTCAAAAAGCAGTAACGCGAGACCAACGGTGATCAGCAGATACGCCACTGCGGGACTTGCAACGGTGTGCATGAGATTCGAAGCCAGTGAGAGTTGACCGAAACGGACTTGCGTAATCGGTTCGCGACGAGTTTCCCCGTTTTCGGCGGTGACCTCACGAGTCGCAACACCGGGCAAATTCACAAGGAAATCGCCAATCGTTGGTGCCGCAACCGTTGTGATGCCAAGGTCTGCTGCTTCTTGCGCGCTCACTGTCTTGTCGGTAATTGGCGACAACCGTTTCGTATCAAGGCCATCAATCACCGGTTGTCCGGCATTACCGAGTCGGGAACCAGGGGCCATACCAACTTGATTCGCAGCACCAATAAGTTGCGCGGCTTGGCCTGTGAGATCCGAGCCCGATGGGCCCACCCACACGTCAATCGGAACTGACGACGCAAGCATCTCTCTCAACAACGAAGCAAAGACAGAATCTTCGACAACAACGCCATTTGAATCGGTTTGCAGAATGAGAGCGACCGCGCCTTCGTCATTCGCTTCAACAATCGACGTTCGAATGAAATCGACCATGACCGGATCGAGAAGACCGCTGACCTTGACGACCGCAACAAATCCGTCGGGGCCACCTTCATTGATGATCGTGGTGGAGGTCTCGGCTGAGACTGGGCTCGACACCGCGCTCACCACAAACCCGATGACACCGAGCATCAACGCCACGACAGCGGTGACAGCGGCAAAGCTAGGTAGTCTGCGCATCTCGAGCCTCCGAGGGGAATATGGACCCTGCACGATTTTTCGCAGCATCACGGGTCCTCATCGTGGCCGGGAAGGGAGGCGTGGGCAAAAGCACGATGTCCGCAGCTCTGGCCCGGACCGCCGCTCGGGCCGGAATGTCCACCATGTTGGTCCGCCTCACCCCTGGTGGACCTATCAGCCGTCTCTTCGCAGCACCTGAGCTCACGGGCCTTGATCAGACCCTCCATGCCGGGGGCGGACCATCCGGCGATGCCGATGTCCGAGGCCGACTGGTTACCCCTGACGAGGCTCTGACCCAGTATTTGGCCGATCATGGCTTGGCTCGCATCACCCGGCGCTTGATGTCCACCGGCGCCATCGATGTGGTCACCACTGCCGCCCCTGGTATTCGGGACCTACTGGTGCTGGGTCGGGTCAAAGCGTTCGAGGCCTCGAGAACAGCCGATCTCATCGTCCTCGATGCCCCGGCTGCTGGTCACGCAGTCTCGTTCCTGCAATCGCCCACCGGTCTGCGCTCCGCAGTCGGGGCCGGCCCTATAGCGACGCAGGCCGACGACGTGCTCGAGATGCTTGCTGACCCAGAACGATGCCGGGTGATGCTCGTGACTCTCGCCGAGGAAACGCCAGTGAACGAGGTTATTGAGACGGCGTTCGCGCTTGAAGAAGAAATTGGTGTCGCCCTCGGGCCCGTGATCGTGAACGGTCTTGTTCCGGTTCCCGAAGGGCTTGCAAACGATTTCGACACCCTTGTCGCGGCCAGCAAGGCGAAAATCTCTGCAGCCGATATCGCCAATCTCCGAGACGCCGCCGCGTTCCGGCTGAAATGGGCCGCTCGCCAGAACGAACAAGTCGTGCGTCTCTCACAGTCCTTGCCGCTCTCTCAGTTGCATACGCCGTATGTGTTCACGACCGAACCTGGTCCTGCCGAACTTGAAACGTTGTCGAATGCCCTTTCTCCCGGCATCGACGCACTTAGCGAAGGCGACGCATGACCTCGCTCACAACACTTCTTGAACAGCAAACAGTGATCGTTTGCGTCGGAGCCGGCGGCGTGGGAAAGACAACAACCGCGGCCGCACTCGCACTTGAAGCGGCACGACGGGGACGTCGAGTGTGCGTTGTCACCATCGATCCAGCGCGTCGACTCTCTGATGCAATGGGCTTCGACCCCGACCGTGCAATCGGCAACGAGCCACAACAAATTGACTTCGCAGCAAAGGGTGAACTGTGGGCCGTCATGCTCGATACGTCGACCACGTTTGATGCGCTGATTCGTACCTACGCGCCCAGCGAGGAACAAGCCCAAAACATCCTCGCCAACGATTTCTTTCGAAACATCGCCGATTCGATGTCGGGCGCGCATGAATACATGGCGATGGAGAAGCTGTACGAGCTTCACAATGACGAACGGTTCGATCTCGTGGTTGTCGACACTCCCCCAACCAGCAACGCGATCGACTTCCTCGAAGCCCCCGATCGCATCACGAGCTTTCTTGATCATCGGCTCTACAAAATTCTCGTGACCCCAACCGGTGGACTTGCACGGGTCGTGAACTTCGCAGCCCAAGGATTCCTTCGCACGGTCGCGCGAATTGTGAGCGCATCAGTGGTCGATGACGCAATCGAGTTCTTCGCAACCTTCGATGGAATGGAAGAGGGTTTCCGAGGCCGGGCGGTTGCCGTGCACGATCTCCTTATTGCTGATGACACCGCATTTGTTCTCGTGACTGTTCCTCGCAATGACACCGTCGACGATGCGGCCACCTTCATCAAGACACTCGCCGATGCCGACATTGCCGTCGACGCAATCGTGGTAAATCGCGTGCATCCTTCCTTTGGTTCGGAGCGTCTCGACGGACTTGGCGACGGACCTCTCGCCCCCTTCATCACCGTGCTGCACGACTCACAAACTGTGGCCGTGGGACAGGACACCGTCCTTGCGACACTCACCAATGAAGTACCTGCCGGCGCTGTGGTGAAGATCCCCTTCCTCGACACCGACGTCCACGACCTCGATGGCCTCGCGTCCCTTGCCCAGTGGCTCACCCCCGAGGGCAAGCCCTGACCCGATGGTTGGGCGAAACCGGAGCCAGCCGGTACTGTCTGCGCCGTGCCCACCATCCTGCTCGCCACCGACGCCGATTGGATCCTCGAAGAAGTCGATGCCGCTTTGGCCGATGATTCGACCAACGTCTACCGAGTCCGAGCAGGCATCGATGTGCTTCAGGCCATCACCCAGTTGACTCCAGATCTCGTCATCCTCGATGAGCAAATCGGCAATATGGGCGGCATTGCTGCGTGCATGGCCATTCGCAATGCAGAAGGCATGGATGCCATCCCGATCACTGCGGTGCTCATGCTGCTCGACCGGGCCCACGATGTGTTCCAGGTGCAGCGTTGCGATGCCGACGGTTACCTCGTGAAGCCACTTGATTCACTGCGTTTGCGCAAGGCCACGAACGCATTGTTGGCCGGCGATGCCTACGCCGACCCCATCAGCCTTGGGTCCGGCGATGCCGCCGATCTGGCCGTTCAAGCCTGAAATCTGGCTTTCATTGCAACTGAGGTCGTCCGATAGGGTGACCTCTCCTTACGGGCTGTAGCGCAGCTTGGTAGCGCGCTT